>NZ_JAKLJH010000046.1 GCF_023151265.1 Flavobacterium sp. | reverse complement strand
AATCTCATTAAAATTTAATGTACCATATTCAACATCACTAAATAAATCAATATCTATCGATTCTCTATGTCCAATTTGAAGACTTAATGCAGTACCGCCAACTAATCTAAAGTTTTGAAAAATAGGAGCATCCATTAGAGTAATGAGACTATTTTTTAGCAAATCATTTACGGTATTGTAATAGAGCATTATGTTTTTTGTTTGTTTTTGTTAATAGTGTAAGGTTTTCTTTTTGAATTTTCAAGAGCCACTCTAATCTTAGGTAAACCGTAAAAAGTTTCTAGCTCTTTTTTTTCGGTTTCATTTCCTCTCTCATAAACACGTTGAATAATTGCTCTATATTGCTTATCCCAGTTAATTTTAGAAATATCAGTATCCCAAAAAAGTGATTTTCTTAGATTAGATAAGTTAGGAGTATGGAGTGATTTCTTTTTCTCTTCTGCTATTTCATAAAAGGTTTGAAGAAATGCCAATGAGCCTTCTTCTAAACCGAGTGCTGCTTCAATTTTTAAAGCTAATGCAGTGTTCAGACTTCTTCTGCCTTTTGTAATAGCATTAATGGTTTGTGGATGTTCTCCAATAGAAAGGGCAAAAGGACGCTGAGAAATCTCTTTTTTCGCTAATAAACGCTCTAAAATGATTCCTGGATGAATGCCTTTATATTTTTCTAGTTCAAAACTCATAATACAAATGTAAACAAATTTGTTTACATATTGCAAAAATGTTGCCAGATTTAGATCAAAAGGTAAAATTTACGTAATCAAAAAAAGTAAGAAATTTCTCTCTATTTGCCGATACAGAAATTAGCAAAAATGTTTCCAAGCAACTCATCATTCGTAACTTCTCCAGTAATCTCACCAAAGAAATACAACGCGCTTCGAATATCAATCGCCATTAAATCGGATGAAATTCCCGAATCTAATCCCCATTTTACTTTCTGAATTTCTTCTAAAGCTTTTAATAAAGAATCGTAATGGCGCGTGTTGGTTACGATGGTTTCGTTGTTTCGTAAAGCTCCTGTGTTTACAAATGAAAGTAACGTATTTTTAAGCTCATCAATTCCAACTTTCTGTTTCGCTGAAATCGTTACAAGTTTCAAGTTTAAGGTTTCAAGTTCTTGACGAATAGTTTCAACTTCACTTGAAGATAGTAAATCAACTTTATTTAGGATAACAATAAGTGGTTTTTGTGGAAATTTGTTCTTGATTTTTTCAATTTCAACCTGAAATTTTAAACCTGAAACCTGTAATTCTTTTGCGTCAAGCAAAAGGATTACGACCTGCGCTTGCTCAATCTTCTCAAACGTCTTTTGAATCCCGATACTTTCCACCACATCTTTCGTTTCACGAATTCCTGCTGTGTCGATAAATCGGAAACCAATGCCGTTGATAACCAATTCATCTTCAATCGTATCACGTGTTGTTCCTGCAATGTCTGAAACAATCGCACGTTCTTCATTCAATAAAGCATTCAATAAAGTTGATTTTCCAACGTTTGGTTCACCTACAATGGCTACAGGAATACCGTTTTTAATAACATTTCCAACAGCAAACGAATCAATCAAACGTTTTAAAACGAATTCAATTCTTTCTAATAATTCATGAAATTGGGTTCTGTCGGCAAATTCTACATCTTCTTCGGCAAAGTCTAATTCCAACTCGATTAATGAAGCAAAATTCAGTAATTCTTCACGTAGTTTGGCAATCTCGTTACTGAAACCGCCACGCATTTGTTGCATCGCAATTTGGTGTGACGCTTCATTGTCCGATGCAATCAAATCTGCAACGGCTTCTGCTTGTGATAAATCCAATTTCCCGTTTAAAAATGCACGTAAGGTAAATTCACCTGCCTGAGCCATTTTAGCGCCTTTACGAAGCAATAATTGGATAATTTGTTGTTGGATAAAAGTAGAACCATGACACGATATTTCAATCACGTTTTCCCCTGTATACGAATTCGGACCTTTGAAAATAGAAAGTAGTACTTGGTCGTATATTTTTCCATTATCTGCTATATGTCCCAAATGAATCGTATGGGTTTTCTGTTTCGTAATATCTTTCCCTGAAACCGATTGAAATACTTCCGCTGCTATCGAAATAGCGTCTTTACCAGATAATCGAATAATAGCAATCGCACCCGCTCCTGACGGTGTGGCTAATGCAACTATGGTTTCTTGTGGAATCATGTTATAAATTTAATCCTGCAAAGATAAATCAAAGTCAGAAGTTAGAAGTTAGAAGTTAGAAGTTTTTTTGTTTGGAGTTGTTACACAGACTTGCACGAAGTTTTACTTTGCGTCCTTTGCGAAAAAACTTAGCGCTCTTTGCGTTTAAATTTAATTCTTGCGTTTAAATAAAAATTAAAAAACCACTAAAGCCAAAGCCAAGTGGTTTTTAAAGTTAGTTAGGGTTGGTTATTAGATTCCCAGTTTACACTGTAATCAAATATTGTAAATTAGTTGCTCAACATTACTGGCATTACAAGCATCGTAACTGTTTCGCCTTCGTCTAAGCCGTCTACTGGGGTTAAGATTCCAGCTCTGTTTGGCATCGACATTTCTAATTGGATTTCATCACTTGATAAATTATTCAACATTTCTGTTAAGAAACGAGAATTGAACCCGATTTGCATATCGTCTCCTTGATAATCACAAGTCAAACGTTCGTCTGCTTTGTTTGAGTAATCGATATCTTCTGCTGATATATTCAATTCCGTTCCAGCAATTTTTAAACGGATTTGGTGCGTTGTTTTGTTAGCAAAAATAGCCACACGACGAACCGAGTTTAAAAACTGAACTCTGTTGATTAATAATTTGTTTGGATTTTCTTTTGGAATAACCGCTTCGTAGTTTGGATATTTCCCATCGATTAAACGACAAGTCAACACATAATTCTCAAAAGAGAACGTTGCGTTAGAATCGTTATATTCAATTGAAACTTCAGCATCAGAAGCACCTAAAATTCCTTTTAAAATGTTTAAAGGTTTTTTCGGCATAATAAAATCCGCTACTTGAGATGCTTTTACATCCGTGCGAGCGTATTTTACTAATTTGTGAGCGTCAGTTGCTACGAAAATTAATCCTTCTGGTGAAAATTGGAAGAAAACACCACTCATTACAGGGCGTAAATCATCGTTTCCAGCAGCGAAAATGGTTTTGCTTACTGCCGTTGCTAATACTTCCGCAGGAACTAATGTTTTTGAAGGATCGTCTAAAACTACTGCTTTAGGGAATTCTTCTCCTGGAGCGTAAGCAATCGCATATTTACCAGAATTTGAGCTAATTTCTACTGTAGAATTATCTTCAACAGTAAACGTTAACGGTTGCTCTGGGAATGTTTTTAAGATATCTAATAAAAGTTTCGCCGGAATAGCAACACTTCCTTGACTCGTAGAATCAATTTCTAACGTAGCCGTCATGGTAGTTTCTAAATCAGAAGCTGAAACTTTTAATTGGTTGTTGTCTAATTCAAAAAGGAAATTATCAAGAATAGGTAAGGTGTTACTACTGTTGATAACACTTCCTAAAACTTGTAATTGTTTTAATAAATACGAACTCGATACTATAAACTTCATCATCTTGTATTTTAAAATCGTGATTTGATTTTATATTTCACAAATATATTCTAATTCTACTCAAACGCAAAAACAAATTATCAACAACTAGCGGCTGTATTTTCTTTTGCGTAAGAAAGTAAATAAAAACCCAAAGATAGCCAAAATAACTATTGGTAATCCGACAGTTACCATTTGCGCCATGGTATAATTTTTATACACTTCTTCTTTGTTTAAAAGTGGTAAATCAACATCTTTGCTTCGGATGTTAATAAGTCCGTTGTCGTCTAAAAGATAATTTACGCAGTTCATCAAGAACTCTTTGTTTCCATATAATTGATTCGTCCACTTATCAAAACCTAATTCTAACGGAACGCCTTTGTCTAACTGATTTTTAATGATATCACCATCCGAAATCACAATCATTTTATTGTCTTTTCCAGTCGCTTGGAACGAATTATCTTTAAAAGGTAACACACGATTTTGATACATCGATTTAAATTTTCCTTCCATTAAAACCGCTACCGGAAGTAATCCTTTTCCTAAATATTCTTCTTCTGTAGTTTCTTCTGTAACCATATCTAAGGAAATTGGCGTTGGTGTTCCAATGGTTTTCGAATATTCAGACGAACTCAATAAAACCGTTTTCTTGATATCATTTTTAAGGATTTCAATTGGGGAAGCAAATTCAAACTTAATCCCTTCCATGTTTTTCACAATCGGATTGGTAGAAGTTGGATAGATAAAAGGTGCAAATTTCCAAGTGTATTCTTGCATTTGTGTTTCGCTTCCTTGATTTCCTGATGCTAATTTAATAGGAGTAGCATATTCATCTTTTACCAATAACGGATTGATTCTGATACCGTATTTAAAGAACATATCAGTCAAATTCAATTCGCGTTGCGATGCTAAAATAGTACCGGTTTCGTTGTACAAACTATCCATGTCTGCTGAAACTACATCGACTAACCACAACGTTTTTCCACCATTCATGATGAATTGGTCTAATACTTGTTTTTCTTCTTCCGTGAAAGCTTCAGTTGGTTTTGCAATTACTGCTAAATCGTATTTTTTTAGCGCTTCTAAAGTTTGTATTGGTTGTTTTGCTACCGAATCTAATGTAAAAGGTCCGATATAATAACTTTCTTTAACTGTTCTTAAGAAATCGGCCATGAAAGGTTCTAAAACTTCTCCGTTGCCTTTGATTACGGCAATTTTCTTTTGTTTTTCTTTCGAAATTTTATTGATAGCTTCCGCAAAACCAAATTCTAAATGTTGCACCGAACTAATTACTTTTTCTTCAGTAGAAGCACCCATTAAGTTTTTCAATAACGCCACTTTCGTGAATTTATCACCATATGTGGCTTGTGCCCAAGGGAATACCACTTCCTGCGATTGCTTTCCTTTGTCTTCTACCGTAATGCTTAGCGGTTGCATGCCTTTTGCGTAGAATTCTTTCATTTTTTCTACTCGCGTTTCCTCTTTTTCAATCGGATTTTTGAAGTTGAAAATAATGTTCGAATTATACGCCGTGAATTCCTCTAAAAGTTGTTTGGTTTCGTTTTGTAAACGCTTGAATTCTGGTGGAAAATTCCCTTCCAAATACACTTCAATGTATAACGGACTATCCACACTTTCTATAATGTTTAAAGTCGTTTCCGATAAGGTATAACGTTTGTCTTGTGTTAAGTCGAAACGTTTGAAAAAGAAGTTGCTGATTAAATTGATAACGATAATCGCTAAAAATACAATTCCTAATTGCTTTAAAGCCTTTGATTTGTTCTCCTTCATTACCATTTCAAAGATTTAAGTTGATAAACCGTTGCCGATAAAAATAAAAACGTAACACTCACAAAGTACACAATATCACGTGTATCTAACACACCGCGACTCATACTTTTAAAGTGATAATCCATTCCTAAAGCAGCAAACATCGAACTATAATTTCCAAGGAAAGAAGCAATGCCATCAAATCCGAAATAGAAAAAGAAACAACAAAAAACCGCAATAATGAATGCCACAATTTGATTGTCTGATAAAGTAGAAGCAAAAATTCCAATCGCCGTGTAAGCTGCAATTAAGAACAACAATCCGAAATACGAACCAAGTGTACTTCCCATGTCAATATTGCCTTGCGGATTTCCAAAATGCGAAATTGTCAACACATAAATAATAGTAGGAACAATCGCTAAAATGATTAAAACTAAAGCACCTAAGAATTTTCCATTTACGATGTCCCAATTTGAAAGCGGTTTGGTAAACAACAACTCAATCGTTCCTTGTTTTTTCTCATCCGAAAAACTACGCATAGTTACAGCAGGAATTAAGAAAATTAAAATCCATGGAGCCAATTTGAAAAACGGACTCATATCGGCAAAACCCGAGTTTAAAATGTTGAATTCGCCTTCAAAAACCCAAAGAAATAATCCGTTGAGTAGAAGAAAAATCCCGATGACTAAATATCCAATTGGCGAACCAAAAAAGGATTTTATTTCTCGTAATAATAATGCTTTCATTTATTTTTTTTATTTTTTGTTTCAGGTTTCAAGTTCCAGGTTTTACTCCCAACTTCCATCTCCCAACTCCTAACTCAAAGTAACTAATCTATCCACACTCCACGCTTCAGGTTTGTCGCTAAATAGAGTTTTGGTGTAGGTCCAAACGCCATCAAACAAAGCCGATTTTCTATAATTTTCAAGCGCTTCTTCGTTTTCCCAATAACTATAGGTAAAGAAAATACGTTTGTCGTTTTTGTCTTGATACAATTCTAAGAAACGGTTTCCTTCGAAGTTTCGTATGTGTTGTTTCACTTCTTCAAAATTATTTAAAAAAGCTTCGATTTTATCTTCTTGAAAACGCATTTTTACAATTCTTATGAACATATTTTATTTGAATTTAATGGATACCGTATCTCTAAAATGCAAGCCTAATAAGGTCGCTGCTGAACCTACCGTTTTTGGATTACTCTTATATATTGCAATTTCTAAATAGCCGTTTTCATTGAATAACGCTAAGAAATCACCTTCTAAATCTTTCAATTGTTTTACATCAGAAACTGGAAAATCGGAGTAGCTTTTGTGCAAACGACTGAACTTTTTGTTTTTGATTACAATTTCGAACTTTCGACCTCTAATCGTATCGTTAAATTGTTTGTGCGAAATATTAGTAACGCAATTTCCAAACGAATCGATATACACGATTTGTCCTTTAATTTCGCTTAAATCATCGGTAATGGATGAGGTTAAAACACTTACAGGTTTTAATGATGGAATTTCTTTACCAATCACATTCAATAAACCACCTCGTGCAATATGACAGGCAACCGCTACGAAAACATCCATATCGCTTACATCTGTATTCAATCGGTCGTGGATGGTAATGGCTACGATTTTCTGTGGGATTTTCTTTTGAATTAACGTGTTTAAAATTCCGTTATCGGCACAAATGAAATAATGATCATCCCATTGCATAGCAATATGTTGGGTATCGCCCACACGTTCGCTATCCACGCCAATAATATGAATGGTCCCTTTTGGAAAGTTGTGATAAGCGGCTTCAATACAGTAACTCGCTTCTAATGTGTTGAATAAGTCAATCTCGTGAGAAATGTCTACAATAACAGCTTCTTTGTGTTCCGACAGAATTTTTCCTTTCAAAGCGCCTACGAAGTAGTCTTTGTGTCCAAAGTCGGTAGTTAAAGTAATTATTGACATTTTTTTGTTTATAACTTATTTAAAATTCAACAGTAGTTTTTACTAAATTTGATTGCAAAGCTACTATAATTTTAGCGTTTCAAAAATAATTAAAAAAAGAAAGCCTTTGAACGAAAGAATCATTGAATTAGTCGACATTGCTCCAAAAGAATTTTGGGGTGCGCAAGATGCTCATCTTGAAACCATTAAGAAGTATTATCCAAAACTTAAAATCGTAGCACGAGGAACTACTCTTAAAGCGTATGGTGAGCCTGAAATCTTGGATGAGTTTGAAAATCGCTTCAGAAGATTGATGCATCATTTTACGCGTTACAACAGTATTGATGATAATGTTATTTTGAGAGTTTTAGAAACGAGTCATCAACATGATGCCGAACACATGCACGACCGCGATAAGATTTTAGTGCATGGAATAGGAGGAAAGTTAATAAAAGCCATGACACCTAACCAACAAAAATTGGTAGATTATGTACACAAAAACGACATGGTTTTCGCTGTTGGACCTGCAGGAACTGGAAAAACCTATACAGGTGTCGCATTAGCGGTAAAAGCTTTGAAGGAAAAACAAGTCAAGCGAATCATATTAACGCGTCCGGCTGTGGAAGCAGGGGAGAACTTAGGTTTTCTTCCGGGTGATATGAAGGAAAAGTTAGATCCGTACATGCAACCTTTATACGATGCTTTGCGCGATATGTTGCCACCACAAACTTTAGAAGACTATTTATTAAAAGGTATCATTCAAATTGCGCCGTTAGCATTTATGCGTGGACGAACGTTAGATAATGCTTTTGTAATTTTAGATGAAGCCCAAAATACAACGCATTCCCAAATGAAAATGTTCTTAACCCGTATGGGTAAAAACGCCAAATTCATCATCACGGGAGACCCAGGTCAGGTGGATTTACCGAGAAGAACGATTTCGGGATTGAAAGAAGCGCTTTTAGTATTGAAAGATGTAGAAGGCATCGGAATCATCTACTTAGATGACAAAGACATCGTGCGTCACAGATTAGTGAAGAAAATTATTGATGCGTATAAGAGTATTGAGAATAATGATTAGATACCGAAATTTATTATTGCTTTTTCTTTTTCTAGGATCGAATGGTTATTCTCAAAGCTCAAAAATAAAATGGGGCTTGTATGGAAAAAAAACTGTTGAAGAACGAAGAGCAACATTTCCATTTAGTGAAGCAAAAAAAGTTGTTTTAGTTGCATTTCCAAGTCCAAATGCGGTATTTGAAGATGAAGAAGATGATATGCTAAAAAAGGATAGTATTGATATAGTTGGATGGGGTTTGAATGTTTTAAAAACTTATAAATTGCCTCAACGAGAAGACAAGTATATAGCAATTGAAAAGATTGAATTAAGTCAAAATCAAATAGATAGCTTAAGTCATATTTTGATTAATTATAAATTAAAAAATGATAAGTTACCAGAAACTTATACTGTTTATGCATCCGGTTGTTATGAGCCTAGAAATGCAATTTTGTTTTTAGATACTAATGACACTGTAATATCTTATTTTGAAATATGTTTTGAATGTCATGAGTTTTCACAATTGCCCATGGATAAGACTATAGTTAACATGAATACAATTTCTAATTTACCAGAAGCAATGAAAATGTTAGATTTGATAAGGGAATTTATGAAATCATGTGGAATTAAATATGGTGTAGTTAGTAAAAAATTTAAAGAATGATTCATGTAAATATACTCATAGTCTTTTAACCTGATTAAATAATTCATAAAAACAGACGCTTTTATTAGCGTCTTTTTTTTACTTTTGCACCACACAAACAACAACACAACATAATGAATACAATTACAACTACCAATTTCAATTTTCCAGGTCAAAAATCGGTGTACCGTGGAAAAGTTAGAGAAGTTTACAATATCAATGATGACTTATTAGTAATGGTTGCTACCGACCGTCTTTCGGCATTTGATGTGGTTTTACCAAAAGGAATTCCTTACAAAGGTCAAATCTTAAATCAAATTGCTACGAAGTTCATGGAATTAACTTCCGATATTGTACCGAATTGGTTAGTAGCTACTCCAGATCCAAATGTGGCGGTAGGACATTTATGTGAGCCGTTTAAAGTAGAAATGGTAATTCGTGGGTATTTATCAGGACATGCAGCACGTGAATATGCAGCAGGAAGAAGAATCCTTTGCGGTGTTGAAATGCCAGAAGGTTTAAAAGAAAACGATAAATTCCCAACACCAATCATCACACCAACAACAAAAGCGGATAACGGTTCTCACGATGAAGATATTTCACGCGAAGCAATTTTAGCGAATGAAATTGTTACCGAAGAAGATTACCTAATTTTAGAAAAATACACCAGAGCGTTATACCAAAGAGGAACTGAAATTGCAGCATCTCGTGGTTTAATCTTAGTAGATACGAAATACGAATTCGGGAAAACAAAAGACGGACAAATCGTATTAATCGACGAAATCCACACACCAGATTCTTCTCGTTATTTCTACGCAGAAGGTTATGCAGAAAGACAAGCGAATGGCGAAGAACAAAAACAATTATCAAAAGAGTTCGTACGTCGTTGGTTAATTGAAAACGGGTTCCAAGGAAAAGAAGGACAACAAATTCCAAACATGACCGACGAATACATCGAAACAGTTTCAGAACGTTATATTGAGTTATTCGAAAACATCATTGGAGAAAAATTTGTAAAAGCAGATATTTCCAACATCAACGAACGAATTGAGAAAAACGTTTTGAATTATTTACAAAATAGATAATAAATCATTAAATAAAAGCAAAAGTCGGTACTTCACCGACTTTTTTTTATCCCGTTTGTTAAAGTTATGTTAGAATTTAAAAAAGCTGTAACTAATACTACAAGAGTTCGTCCTATTCATATCAATCATTAAAAATCAATCATCATGAAAAAAACGAACAGATTTTGGGTAATTCTACCCGCAGTAGCTATGTTGTTTACAAGTGCGTTACAAGCAAGTGAAAGCACAACAACAAACACAACTTATGTAAACGTTGTAAAACCAACACCATCGCAGTTAAATTTAGCCATTAGTAAAGGCGATTTAGCAAAAGTGCAACAGTTAGTAGGAATAGGAGTAGACGTTAACAAAAAAGACGAACGCGGTAAAACACCTTTAATGTATGCCATTTTGTTTAACCAACCTCAAATTGTGTCTTACTTAATTGGAAACGGTGCCGATTACAGAGCCTTAGACGACAACGGTGTTTCTATTTTAGAATACGCCGAGAAATCTAAATCAGAAGCAATTATAAAACTGGTCAAAGACGCTCGTAAAAGAAGATAATAGAAAATCCCGCGAAAGCGGGATTTTGTTTGGGTTTTATTTAGCTTTATGTAGGGTATACGTGCAAGAGTTGTAGAAATTATTTCATCTTATTTTTACAATAGTTAATTGTATATGCAACCAAAGTTATTACAAAAGACAAACTAGTTATTATGCTCAATATCAAACCAAAATAATAAAGACTAACTAATTTATAATATTCCGAAGTCCCCAATGTTAAAAGGGAAAGTAATAGTCCCCAAATATTTTGATTTAAATTTATTTTAAAATTATCAGTCATTATTTAAAATTCTTAAGCTGATTGATTTGTTTATTTAGTTCTTTCATTTTTGTCTCAAGATTATCAAAGATAACTAATAATTTTTCTTCATCCATTCCTAAAACGATTTTTTCAGTTTCTGTAATAATTTCATTAGCTTTTTTCTCAATAAAATTTTTAGAGAGATCTATTAACATTTGCTTGTCTTCTATATTCATAATTTATCTTTTTAGATTATTTTGTTCATGCATAAAAAAATACACATTGACATTTTATGGTTTTTATTAAATCAAAATGGATTTTTTTTTATTGATATTTTTCAATTGCATCTTTGTATAAATTGTCAGCTTCATCTTTAAATCTATCTTTATTAGATAAAAAAGTTGAGAATTTTTCTGAAAGATGTTTATAAATTATTTGATGAGCTTTATTTCCTAAAATGTTTTCATCAAAATTGTCTAGCTCAAAATCTTCATAAGTGGCATAATCTAAAAGTCTAAGTAAATCATCTTTTTCAATTTGATCAATTTCAGTCCAAACATCTGGAGTTGTTTTATCTTTTATAAAATAACCTTTGTTGTCATCAATTTTTAAATATTTCATAAGTTCTGTCTTTTCGTTCATAATAAGCTTCTTTACCAGCTTCTAGGCAATCAAATAAAATGTCTACGTTTTGAATTGTTTCCCCATCTGTGTTTTTTAGAGTTCTATTTGTTGGATGTCCATAATAAATTTTATATTTTACTTCATTTCCATCAACAATTTTTTGTGTGTATAATAAATAGTCTGGTTTTATTGATGCCCCAATTGTGCTGTTATGAGTAACTACTATAACAGGAATTTCTTTTGCAATTTCTTTTATTAGTTCGTTAACTTCATTTTTTAAAAATATATTGTCAAAAGAAGATTCGGGTTCATCAATGAGTAAAATATCATGTTTTAGAGCATCGCTGATTTCATGAAGCAAATTAAATTCAGACCTCTCTCCACCAGAAACTTCAAATCCATATTTGTTCAAAGTTTTATATTCAATGTCAATGAAAAATTTATAATATTCCGTTTCCTCAATGCCAACACTTTTTAAAATTGTTAAAAATTTATATGGATTTTCATAATTATTGAATGCTTCACTAAATGACAATGTCCTTTTACTTTTTGCTTTAAGTTGACTTGCTCCAGTATATTTTTTTGTTCTTGCAACAACTCTAAATCCTCTAATTTCTTTACTATCAATTTCTTTTTCTGTCTGAAGTTTTTTTACTAAATCTTTAAACTTTGCAGCTTTTATTTTTTCTAATTGAATTTTAGTAAAATCTACATCTTCAATAGCTGTTGTTGAAGATCGAAATCTCAAATCTTCCTTAATTTGATTTATTAGGCTATTAGTCCAACTTTTTTTTAAGTTTTGCTGATAAATTTCATTATGTGTTTGAATTAATTCTAATATTAAAGATTTCAAACTCTCATCAGAAATATGCTTGTTAATTATTGTTTTATATTCTTTATTCTCAAGTAATATTTCTGTTGATTTTATAATTTTTTTTAAATTTTCTAGGTCATCTGTCTCAAAATTAGATTCGTTATACAGTTTGCATTTTGAAAACGAATCAAGTTTATCGTTTTCAGAAGCAAATTTTTTTAGAGATTCGATGAATTTTTCAGTATTTAAATTGTTTGAACGAATATCAACCTCATTAATATCATAAACAACATCTTTAAATTCTTTTAGATAATTCTCAGATAATAAACTGTGTCTAGTTGTAACTAATTCTTTGAATTTTTCTTCATCGTTTTGAAGTAACGAAAATTGTTTTAAATATTTAATGTTATCGAAACTGCGGCTAATTTTATTTAATGTATGCGTCTTTCCAGACGAACGTTCTCCAATAATAACATTAAGTCCGGTTGACATAATTACTCCATCGTCTGTTGCTTGAAATGACTCATTTCCTTCATCTTGTGACAAGAAAACTTTTGATTTATCAAATAGACAACCTTTTATTGCAGTAAGAGTCGATTCTTCAGCATCAATATAAGTTTGTCTTGTTGGAAAGTCGGTCATTTCCTCAATAAAACGACAGTCACTGAAAATTACAGGAGTTAGCTTTTCAGCATCAGAAATACAAGCTTTGAATTTTCTTAAACTTGTTACTTCACCAGCAAAAACATTTCTACCAAGCTTATTTAATGTATCTTCTTTTATGACTGGTTTTTTGTCATAATGAGGTATTAAGAGATATTTTTCCAATGTTGGAAAAATATCTCTTAATTGTTCATAGGTTATCCAATCATCTTTTTTTGTAATAAGGTCTGAAACTTTCTTACATTTCAAGTTAAAATCATCTAAATCTTCATTTTCAGATATTAGTAAAATGTGTCCAGCTTCTAAATCTATTTCAATTCCAGGAAATACTTTTGTAGGGACTTCACGACATATTTGTTCAAATTGTGATTTGTCAAAGAGATTGTGATTAGTAATTGCAATACAATCAATATTTAGTCTTATTACGTATTCTTTAAGTGAATTTAAACTAAAGAAAAATGTAACATCACTAATTGATGGTACTGTATGTATGTGAAGATCAATTTTTTTCAATTAGAGTGTATGTTATTAAATTATAGTTAACTTGTTTTGTTTATATTGATATTTAGGATGCATTTAACAATATAATTTCAATTCCCATGCAATATAACAAAATTCTCACAAATAAATTGCTGTAGATTTTCTGTACATTTTCAAAAACTTTAAAAAAAACACAAAAAAAAGTCCTCAAATACATGAGGACTTTAGGTTTTATTGTAAATGAATGTATACTTTTAATTTTATACACAAACTGTTATGTCTTATTCAGCTGGTATGCCTAAGTTATTCAATTCTAATTTTATATCTGCAATTTCTTGATTAATTGACTTTTTTATAAAATTCTCTGTATACTTAGCTTTTATTCTAACAAAAGTAGAAGCTCGACCACTTTCTGTTCCAGTTGTCCATTTTATAGTTCTGCCTACTATTGATGGACCTTTTTTCATATCTCCATTTGTTGTATGCTCAATACTTGAAGGAATAAATTCATATTCTTCAGGAATTACTATTGTAGCATCTTTTCGGACTCTACCACTTTTAGATGTTGCCGATTTTGTTTTGTAATATGTACATGTAGTTAAAGAATATTCATTTTTTCTCTTTTGCTCATAATTTAATAATAATTGTTTAATCCTATTTCTAAGATTTGCTCTTCTTTCATCATAATTGCTACCTGCATCAGGAGCGTTAGAGGTCATGTAGTATTCTTTTGCCACTTTAGACTCAGCTATAATTTCTCCGCGAGCATTTACATATGAGGTTACCGTGTTTTCACAACTTTGTGGTCTGTCTTGTGCGAAAATATTCGTTGTAAATATTAACAACGTCAAGGATAAAAGAAATTGTTTTTTCATGATTTCTAGTTTTTAAATTTAAGTTTGGTATTATTACATTTTATGATTTTGTCTATTTTATAATCATAGACTTATTTCAAAATAATGAATTTTTTAACACCTAATTGCTGTAGTTTTTCTGCCTATTTTCAAAAACCTCAAAAAAAGCACAAAAAAAGTCCTCAAAATGAGGACTTTTAAATTTTATGAGAAAAAACTACTATTTAAAATAACTAAACGTTTCGTTATTCTCAATTTTCAATAGCGTTTCGTAAATCAATTTAATTACATTTTCTACGTCGTCGCGGTGTACCATTTCTACTGTGGTGTGCATATAACGCAATGGTAACGAAATCAAAGCCGAGGCAACTCCGCCATTGCTGTACGCAAAAGCATCGGTGTCGGTTCCGGTAACGCGAGAAGTGGCATGGCGTTGAAACGGTATTTTGTTTTCAACTGCCGTGTCAACAATCATTTCACGTAAAATGTTTTGTGTCGCTGGAGCATAAGCAATAACCGGTCCGCGTCCCATTTTTAAATCACCTTCAATTTTTTTGTCAATCATTGGAGTAGTGGTGTCGTGGCAAACATCGGTTACAATGGCAACGTTGGGCTTAATGCGTTGGGTAATCATTTCGGCACCACGCAAACCAATTTCCTCCTGCACCGAGTTCACGATGTACAATCCAAAAGGCAATTTCTTTTTGTTCTCCTTTAATAAACGCGCTACTTCGGCAATTATAAAACCACCCATGCGGTTATCAATCGCTCTACAAACAAATTTATCGTTATTTAAAATCTCAAAATTGTCTGGATACGTAATCACACAACCCACATGAACGCCTAAAGCTTCTACTTCGGCTTTCGTAGCGCAACCACAATCAATAAATATGTTTTCAATTTTTGCTGTTTCTTCTGCTTTACCGCTTCTTCCTCTAGTATGAATCGCTGGCCAACCAAAAACACCACGCACAATTCCTTTCTTCGTATGAATGTTCACACGCTTCGATGGCGCAATCTGATGATCCGAACCTCCATTTCTAATCACGTAGATTAAACCGTCATCGGTAATATAATTCACATACCACGAAATTTCATCGGCATGACCTTCAATCACTACTTTATAAGGAGCATCTGGATTAATAACTCCAACGGCACTTCCATACGTATCAGTAATAAAGGTATCAACGTAGGGTTTTAAATACTCCATCCAAAGTTTTTGCCCTTCCGCTTCATGTCCGGTTGGTGAGGCATTATTCAAATAATTTTCCAAAAAAGTCATCGACGACTTCTTTAATATCGATTTTGTACTCATCTTAAAATATAATTTTTTGCTAATTTAAAAATAAGATATTAGAGTTTCGCATAATTTCGATATTTTTGGTTTACTTTTTGCAGTAAGTTAAAAAGTTAAAATCAATCATCATGTACAAATCATTATTAAGTAGTTTATTCCTATTCATCGCTACTTTTTCGTTTGCCCAAACCGAAACCGACACCTTGCGTATGACGGCACAAGACTCGTCTATTATATATTCCATCGAATTAAGAGAAATCATTTTCACGCCCGATAACGTTTACACCACCGACGAAGATAAAAAAGCCAAGTTAATATTAAAGAGAAGAATCTTTAAGGTGTATCCGTATGCAAAAATTACGGCAGATAAATTAACACAGTTAAATGCCACGATGGCAAAACTGAAAACCAATCGCGAAAAAAAGAAATACTTTAAAATTGTAGAAAAATATTTAGAAGAAGAATTCGAACCACGTTTAAAAAAGTTATCTCGTAAAGACGGTCAAATATTAGTAAAATTAATTTACCGCCAAACCGGAAGCACCACTTTCGATTTAATCAAAGAATACAAAAGCAGTTGGAAAGCCTTTTGGGCAAACTCCACCGCT
>NZ_JAKLJH010000238.1 GCF_023151265.1 Flavobacterium sp. | reverse complement strand
GACTATGACCTAAATGAAAAATACGGCTTAAAATTCGAGTATAAACTTTACCAGGTTTTTGCGTATGTACAATGGAAATACGGTCTAAAACTACAAGGTTTAAGCATGACAGAAGTAAGATAATTTCTAAAATGTAGAAAACAAAAAAAGGTTCAGAATTACTCTGAACGGTAGTATCTCGCTAACTGTGTAAGTTGAAAGGTTATTCTGAAAAATTTTGAGCCCTCAAAGCTCAAAAAATTTTTCGGAAATAACTTTTTACTATTTTTAAACATTACATAGTTATGATCGACAAAGAAGAATTATTAAACAACAAAGATTTTTATAAATCTTTCAAGAACGGAGAAGATTTAACATCATTCTTCAAAACGATGCACAAAAGAGCTGTTGAGCATATGCTTGAAGCCGAACTCGACGCTCATCTTGACAACGAAAAACACGAAAAAACTAAGGAGGGAAACTATCGTAACGGACACGGAACTAAAAAGATAAAATCCGGTTTTGGAGAGTCTGAAATTAAAGTTCCCAGAGACCGGGAAGGAAGTTTTGAACCTGCTTTAGTTCCCAAACGACACAACATTATCGAGGGTTTGGAAAATATTATCATTTCTTTTTATGCCAAAGGAATGAGCGTTTCTGACATCGAGGAACAAATCAAGGAAATGTACGATTTTGATGTGTCTACTTCAACAATATCCAGGATTACCAATGCTGTTGCCAGTGAAGTAGTTGCTTGGCAGAACCGACCGCTAGACGATTTATACTTAATTGTTTGGATGGACGGCATTGTTTTTAAAGTTAGGGAAAACTCAAAAGTCATCAACAAAACCATCTATTTAGCCGTTGGTTTAAACCGTGAAGGACGGAAAGAAGTTCTTGGAATGTGGCTTGGAAAAAACGAAAGTTCTAGCTTTTGGATGAGTGTTTTAACTGATTTAAAAGCTCGTGGGGTTGAGGATATTCTCATCACCGCTACCGATAATCTTAATGGATTTACCCATACTATCCGATCTGTTTTCCCTGAATCTCAAACTCAAATCTGCGTGGTTCATCAAATACGAAATGCTTGTAAATACGTAGTCTGGAAGGACAGAAAAGAGTTTTCTACCGATATGAAACATATTTATACAGCTCCTAGCAAAGACGCTGCTAAAGCTGCTTTAGAGGATTTTGCTGCTAAATGGGAAAGTAAATATTTGTACGCTATTCAATCCTGGAGAAATAATTGGGATGAGTTAACCGTGTTTTTTGACTTCCCTCTTGAGATTCGTAAAATCATTTACACTACCAATTTAATCGAAAACTTGAATGGGAAAATCAGAAAATACACCAAAAATAAAATGTCTTTTCCTACTGATGAAGCTGTCTTGAAGTCCGTCTATCTTGCGCTAAAGGAATCCACTAAAAAATGGACAATGCCTATTCAAAATTGGGGTATTGTTTTAAACCAATTTATGCTTATTTTTGAAAAAAGGCTCAGATTATAAAATCCAAGCCCTAACTTTTTAACTTACACACTTTTTGGGATAGTGTCCTCTGAACCTTTTTTATTGAAATTAAAAGTGATTATAATTTATTATAATTTTCTTCTACTTTATCCCAGTTGATTACTTCAAAAAATGCTGAAACATAATCTGGTCTTCTGTTTTGGTAATGCAAGTAA
>NZ_JAKLJH010000045.1 GCF_023151265.1 Flavobacterium sp. | reverse complement strand
GATATTTCATATCCTGGTGATATCGTAGGTTTACACGATACAGGTAACTTTAAAATTGGTGATACGTTAACTGAAGGTGAAATTATGAATTTCAAAGGAATTCCAAGTTTCTCTCCAGAGCATTTTAGATACATCAATAACGCTGACCCATTAAAATCGAAACAATTAGAAAAAGGTGTTGACCAGTTAATGGACGAAGGTGTGGCGCAGTTGTTTACCTTAGAAATGAACGGAAGAAAAGTCATTGGAACCGTAGGAGCGCTTCAATACGAAGTTATTCAATATCGTTTAGAGCATGAATATGGTGCAAAATGTACGTATGAAAACTTCCCTGCTTTTAAAGCTTGTTGGGTAAAACCTCAAGACCCTAAGAATACTGAGTTTGCTGAATTTAAACGCGTTAAACAAAAATTTTTAGGTCACGATAAATATGGGCAATTGGTCTTTTTAGCGGATAGTGATTTCTCTATCCAAATGACCCAACAAAAATATCCAACAGTAGAATTATTTTTCACTTCGGATTTTCAAAAAAGATAAATTATTAGTATAATTGCACTTTATTTAAATAAAGCCCCCCAAATTTAAAAATATGAAATCAAACCTACTAAAACTGTATGCTACACTTATGATGGCTTTTGTAAGCTTCTTAAGTTATGCGGATCCAATTGATCCACCGGCGGATGAAGATCCACCTTCTGCTCCAATTAACACCAAATTAATTTGGTTAGCCGTAGCAGGAATTGTCTTTGTTTACTTCTATTTTAGAAAACAAGCTAAGACTACAAGTCAAAATTAAAATCATAAACAAAAAAGCCATTTCAAATGAAATGGCTTTTTTGTTTTATTTGTAAATAAAACTTTAATATAGTATTGTTATTAAAAAGTACAGTTAAAAATCAAAATGAATTATTACTAAAGCTTTGATATTTAATGTTTCCTAAAATTAAAATGTCTTCTTTAACGTTTTGCGGCTTGTGGCAGTAGCGGATAAATATAACTAAACTGTGTTGGTTAATAACTAACCTTTTCAAGTACAAAAGCGACTTTCAGTTTTATCTGAAAGCCGCTATTGCTACAAACTGCGGTTGTAGGCTGTATTTTAATCTCTTATAATTTTGAAATTAATTTCTTTAATGTTATCAACTTTAGTTATTTTTATATTTAAACAATTATTCTTTTTAATTGATTTTTTAATTTTCTTCATTAAGGATTTTGAAACATAATAAAATGATTTTTCATTTTCAATAATAATTTTATAAATTTTATTTGATTTTAGTTCAAGATTAGCTACCAATTTTCCATTTGATAGTTTATTATAAAGTATTTCATCAATTATAACAGACTTAATTTCTTCACATGTATAATCTTTATTGCTTTGTGAAAAAATATTGCTTGAAATTAAGAGAAGAATAAATGTTGCTAGTTTTTTCATATTAATTTGCTTTAATAAATATTACATTTCCATTTGGGTTAAATTCATAATATCCCCCTAGGTAAATTTCTTCAAATAAAAGACCTAGTTCTAAATTTTCATTATCTTGCATTGTACCATCAAAAGCAAAGTCGCTATAATGTACATATTCGTGAAGACAAACACTAAATGTAATTAAAGCATTTAGAAAACCAATTTGTTGATTTTGTTGGGGTGTTGGGTTTGGAATATTTGACAAAGCTTCTATTTGTTGAATTAAGTCAATATCTATATAAATTTTATTAGGTTCTAAAATATTAAATTTACCATAGTAAGGATTACCAGATAGGTCGAGTCCAAGTTGGGTAATATTTATTTCTGGACCATTACCCCAAGTTAAATCTTGTTTAATTGTAGAAATTGAAACACCAGTAAGTCTATTGATGGTATTTAACAATCGTTGGTCATTTTTAAGCAAGGGTATATATTCTTTAACTAATATTGTGAAATTTGGGTATAAAGTTGAATAATTACTACCCGCAGGATATTTAAATGATGGAAAAAAACTTAATAAATTTCCATTGATTTCTAGATCAATCAACTCCTTTACAAACTCAATAGCATCCTGATTATCCTTGTTAAGGAATAAATAATTGATGATATTATCAGCTGTTTCATAATCAGTTGTCAAAACAAAATCGCGAATATCAAAAACATTTTGAGTATTTACATTTAATAGGTTATTGTTTAGAAATGTATAATATGCCCAAAAATTTAATCTTTCGTTACCAATGCTTGATATATTTGAGCTATATGAATTTAATTGAAAATTGTAATAATTGTTTAATGCATTTGTTGCATATTGTGAGTTTCTGGTATTAACAATATTACCATTATTTCTAAAATAATCTACTAGATAAGAATATACCCATGTGTTGTTATTAGTAAGAGCTTTTATGTTTTGAGGCAATGAGTTAAAATATTGTGAAACTTGCCCAGCAAGAATAAATTCTGCGTTGTTTGGGTCTTCATCTCCATTATAAATGTTTGGAATAAAAATACCTGCACCATTATAATTACCGCCACCATTAGAACCATTGTCGTAGTTTCCATTGTTTGGGTCACCACCATAATTGCCGCCATCTCCACCACCTCCAGAATCAAAGCCACAATCTTCAGCGATTGTAATAAAAACTTCTTTTGTGGCTCTTGTACCATCTGCATTAAGACATTCAGGGTGTTCTGAAATATCAACTTCACCCTCACACGCATCAACTGTATCCCAATAACCAACTGTAATACAAGAGTATCTGCTAAAAGATTGTGTTGTATTTTGATAAAGTGAAGTTTCTGTTGATGTTAAAGAATTTTGCAAAGAATCATCATTTGAGTAAAATTGTTCAACGGAAGTGTTTAAGTTGTATTTTACTAATAATACTTCTTGCTCTTGATTAGGATAGTTTTCAACAATTATGTTTTCAATATAATTAATTCCAATGGAATCGTTTTCTACTTTAAAAGTGAAAGATGAGTAACCGTCATCTTTTACAAGATAATTTATGTTGGTTGTATCTACAGTTTTTCCATACAATTCAGATGTTCTGGCTTGTATGTTTAAATTTTTATTGATTTTATTTTCAATAAATTGAGCAGTTTTAGCATTTATTTTTTTTACTTCATGAAAATTTACAGTTTTAAATTTAAAATCTTTATTTTGTTGAATAGCATCTTCGTATAAATCTTTTTCACAAGAAGAATTAAACAATAATAAAGTAATTAATGTAAAAGTGGTTAGAATTTTCATTTTTTGTTTCATATAACGTTGTTTAAAGTTAGTAATTCTGCGTTTAGTTGAGTAAATATAGCCTACATCTAATAAATAACATAAAGTCTATGCTATTTTAAAGGCGCAATTTAAAACGGGGAAACAAAACTATTGCTGTAGTTTTTCTGCACATTTTGTTAAAATTTCAAATAAAAAACCCAAACTCTTTCGAATTTGGGTTACAAATATTATTTACAATATTTTTATCTATTTCTCTTCTGCTCTCTTGCTAACAAGGTATTTTTCAACAACATTGCAATTGTCATGGGACCAACTCCACCTGGCACTGGCGTAATGTAAGATGCTTTTTTAGATACGTTTTCGTAATCTACGTCACCAACAATTCTGTATCCTTTTTCAGTAGTTTCGTCTTCTACTCTAGTAATTCCAACGTCGATTACTACTACATCATCTTTTACCATTTCTGCTTTTAGGAAATTTGGAACACCTAATGCTGAAATAATAATATCGGCTTGTGAAGTAATCTGATTGATATTTTTAGAATGACTGTGCGTAACCGTTA
The DNA here is from genome assembly GCF_023151265.1 of Flavobacterium sp. GTDB lineage: Bacteria > Bacteroidota > Bacteroidia > Flavobacteriales > Flavobacteriaceae > Flavobacterium. Next base: position 12,674 of record NZ_JAKLJH010000045.1, on the reverse strand, counting down.
CTGTTGAATTTCCAGGAAATCCTTTTCTTCCCATTAAAATTCCCATAGGACGACCTACGATATGACTTCTACCAATAACTACAGTGTGTTTACCATCTGTTGGTACATTATATCTTTCTAATAATTCTAAAATTCCAAAAGGTGTAGCTGGAATAAAAGTAGACATATCTAAAGCCATTTTTCCAAAGTTTTCTGGATGGAAACCATCTACATCTTTACTTGGATCAATTGCTTCAATGATTTTTTGCGTATCGATTTGTTTTGGTAAAGGCAACTGAACAATGAATCCATCAATATCATCATTTTCGTTCAATTCTTTGATTTTTTTCAAAAGCTCTGTTTCAGAAGTCGTACTTGGCATTTTAATCAAAGTCGATTCAAATCCTACTCGCTCGCACGATTTTACTTTACTTCCTACATAGGTTAAACTCGCTCCGTCATTCCCAACGATAATGGCTGCTAAATGAGGTACTTTTTCACCTTTGGCTTTCATTTGCGCTACCTCAGCCGCGATCTCATTTTTAATATCTTCCGATACTTTTTTTCCGTCTAATAATTGCATTTGTTTTTTGTTTCAGGTTTAAAGTTTCAGGTTTAAAGTTGTGTGTTACCTAAAACTGATAGTTAGTATATTTAAAAAAATTAAGGTTTAAAACTTTCATAACTTGAAACTTTAAACCTTAAACTTGTTTATCTCATGCCTTTCATTCCGCCCATGGCTTTCATCAGGTTTTTACCTGCACCACCTTGCATCATTTTCATCATTTTGCTCATTTGGTCGAATTGTTTCATCAATTGGTTGACTTGCTCAATTTTTGTTCCCGAACCTTTAGCAATTCTAGTTTTACGTTTTACATCAATTAATGACGGTTTGCTTCTTTCAGCTGGTGTCATCGATTGGATGATAGCCTCAATATGTTTGAACGCATCGTCTTCAATTTCAACATCTTTTAACGCTTTTCCAGCACCAGGAATCATTCCAACAAGGTCTTTCATGTTCCCCATTTTCTTGATTTGTTGAATTTGCGCTAAGAAATCATCAAAACCAAATTCGTTTTTAGCGATTTTCTTTTGTAATTTTCTTGCTTCTTCTTCGTCGTATTGCTCTTGTGCTCTTTCTACTAAGGAAACCACGTCTCCCATTCCCAAGATTCTATCCGCCATACGATTTGGATAAAACACATCTATAGCTTCCATTTTTTCACCAGTACCGATGAATTTAATTGGTTTATTCACTACCGATTTAATCGAAATTGCTGCTCCACCACGTGTATCACCATCTAACTTCGTTAAAATAACTCCGTCAAAATTCAATCTGTCGTTGAAAGCTTTTGCAGTGTTTACGGCATCTTGTCCAGTCATCGCATCCACCACAAATAACGTTTCTTGTGGTTGAATTGCTTTGTGAACATTTGCAATTTCGTTCATCATTTCCTCATCCACAGCCAAACGACCAGCGGTATCGATGATGACTACGTTGAAACCATTCGCTTTTGCATGCTTGATAGCATTTTGTGCAATTTCAACTGGATTTTTATTTTCTGGTTCTGAATAAACTTCAACTCCAATTTGTCCACCTACTACGTGCAACTGATTAATTGCTGCAGGACGATAGATATCACAAGCAACCAATAAAGGTTTTTTGTTCTTTTTAGTTTTTAGAAAGTTGGCTAATTTTCCGGAAAAAGTAGTTTTACCAGAACCTTGTAAACCCGACATTAAAATCACAGAAGGATTTCCTGAAAGATTTACTCCAGCGGCATCACCACCCATTAATTCAGTTAATTCGTCTTTAACGATTTTAATCATTAACTGACCTGGTTGTAAAGTAGTTAATACGTTTTCACCAATTGCTTTTTCTTTTACTCTTGTGGTAAAATCTTTAGCAATTTTAAAATTTACGTCGGCATCTAATAAAGCTCTACGAACTTCTTTAAGAGTATCAGCAACGTTAACATCGGTAATTTTACCGTGTCCTTTTAATATATGAAACGCTTTATCTAACTTATCGCTTAAATTATCAAACATGATTCTGATTTTGTTTAATGAAGTGCAAAGATAAGATAAAGTTGTAAAGTCGCAAAGTAGTATTTAGAGATTGTATAAAATAGTTTACGTGTTGAAATTGAATATACGACAAGTTCATAATTGTAACAAAATAGCTACTGTTTAGACCTATTTTAATAAAAATTAAAATTATGATTTTAACAACAACCAATTCTATTGATGGTTTTACAATTGCTGAGTACAAGGGTATTGTTTCGGGAACCGCTGTAAATATTCAAAAAATGAAGATGACTTTTAACATGCAAAAATATTATGCTGGAATAGGCGAAAGTGTTTCAGAAGTCAAAGACCAAGCTTTTGAGCAATTAAAAGTTAACGCAGAAAAATTAAATGCAAATGCTATTGTAGGAATACAAGTTGATGTTGAACTTACTACAAGTAATTATGTAGCTGTAAGTGTTACTGGAACAGCCGTTAGTGTAATTAAAAGATAGTCTTATATTGTTAAAAACTAAAAAAGGGGTGTACTTTTAAATACTTCTACTTTTAGGTCAAAATAGTTTACAGTAATTAAGGCTTTTCTATTGTAGGGTTGTCGTTCTTATCTAATCTATGATTATTAAACATTTCTATTGAAGCTTTTAAAAAACCTATTAAACCAATGGCAAGTGCGATGATTCCAAATGATAAATCTTTGAATTGTTGCTTTTCAGAAAACAAAAACAAACCTAAACCTAAAAGCAATATTGAAAAAGTAAAAGAGGCTATAAAAAATATTGTTCTTTTTCCTTTCTTTGGATTTTGCCATATTTTTAATGAAAATTTATTTTGAGTTTTGGTAGTGTCTTGAAGTGTAGAAAAACTGATTCCAAGTCCCATAAAAATTAAAAGACTATTCAAATCAGCAAACATTTTATCTTGATTTTCCATCCCTGCCTCAAAAATGTAAGTATAAGGTTTAATTGCAAAATACATTGCAAACAACATCATAGGATATTGCAAATAGCTGATTTTTTGAAAAAATTTCATAACTTATTATTCTTTTTGAACAAAGACAAAACTAATATAAATTAACTAAGAAAAAGTACTTTTAAATAAAAAAACCAGCTATAAAAGCTGGTTTTATTTTTAATTTTTAACATTAATCTTTTTCTAATGTTAGATAATCAATACTACCATCACCACCGCTTACGTGTTTTAATTCTATTTTAGTAGCGGTTTTTGAAATCACATTCCAATCTTCACTGATTTCTTCAAATGGACCATCAATAGCAGTAAACATCATATCTAGTTTAGTATAACCACTATCGGTGTAAGTACTCCAATCACCCGATTGAGTTGTTACACCATTAGTTGCTGATAAAGATCCATCTGCATCAAAAGTAAAACTATACCCTGAATAATTACTTGTTTGCACTACATCATCTTCTTTAAACAAAGTCACAACCCATTGTCCGTCTGTTACAGTTGAAGTAATTTCTGTTGGATTTGATACTTGAGTAGAAGTATCATCATCATCACTACACATTGATGCCACATTTAGCACAAATAGCAACGATAAAATTGAGATTAATTTAAGTTTTTTCATAATTTTTTGTTTAGTTTAGTAACGCTAAATTATAAAAAATAGTATTTTATTAATCTTTAACACCCAATTTTGTTAAAATATCTTCCATTAAACACCATTTGGTAATGGATGATTGCAATAAATTGGCACCAACGAATGCAGTAAACCAATACCAATTTGGACTTACATAATGAGCCAAAAGTAAACTTAACAAGATAAAACTTCCGGCTACTGCTCTAATAATTCTGTTTTTCATACTATTATTTATTTTAAACCAAGTCGGTTAATTATTTAATTATTTTTCTCCCATTTTTTACGTTCCGTGATATAATAAATCAATGGCACTACAATCAATGTTAGTAATGTTGAAACAATTGCACCTGCAACTAACGAAATGGCTAATCCTTGGAAAATTGGGTCAAACAAAATGATAGAGGCTCCAATTACTACCGCTCCAGTCGTTAATAAAATTGGGGTGGTTCTAACAGCTCCAGCTTCAATAATAGCTTGTTTCATTGGAATTCCATCATTCAAACGGATTTCGATAAAGTCAATCAACAAGACCGAATTTCGCACCATAACTCCCGCTAAGGCAATCATTCCAATGAATGAAGTAGCTGTAAAGAAAGCACCTAAAACCCAGTGACCTAATACAATTCCAACTAACGAAAGTGGAATCGCAACCATCATTACTAAAGGTGTTTTGAAGTTTTGGAACCAACCTACAATCAACATGTAAATCACGATAATTACGACTAAGAACGCTGCACCTAAATCACGGAACACTTCTAAAGTAATTTGCCATTCTCCATCCCATTTTACAGTGAAATCACTTTCATCTGATGGTGAACCGATATACAATTCGTTTACTTTATATCCTTTTGGCAATTGCATTTTTTCTAACTTCTCATTCATTCCCAAAATCGCATACACTGGACTTTCCAAAGCTCCCGCCATATCAGCTAAAACATAAACTACTCGTTTTTGATCTTTTCTGTAAATCGTATTTTGTAAGGTGTCGGTTGTAACTTTTACCAAATCACTCACCGGAACCACATTACCACGACTTCCTTTGATTTTCAAATTTTGAATATCTTGCATCGAAGTTTTGTCTTTATCTTCTAATGAAAGTGTAATTCCTACAGGATTATTCGAACGTTCATCATACAAGTTTGAAACAGGCATTTCTCTTAACAAATAAGTCAAATTACCGACGACTTGCTGTGGAGCAATTCCATTCAACATTGCTTTTTCTCTATCCACCTCTAATTTATATTCTACTTGAGGTGCTTCTACCATCCAATCGGTATCTACCACATCAGAAGTAGTTTCTAAAATGTTTTTTACTTGATTCGCAACTTTGATTTGCTCTTCATAATTTGGTCCGTAAACCTCAGCTACTAATGTTGATAAAACGGGTGGACCAGGTGGAACTTCTACAATTTTTACATTCGCACCATATTTTTTAGCAATTTTTTGCACTTCTGGACGCACAACTTTTGCGATATCGTGACTTTGTAAATCGCGATCTTCTTTGTGTAATAAATTCACTTGAATATCCGCCATATTGCTTCCTCCACGCATATCATAATGACGTACCAAACCATTAAAGGTTATTGGAGCCGAAGCGCCAATATAATTTTGATAATCCACTACTTCAGGAACCGTTGAAAGATATTGCGCAATCTCTTTAGTAACCGCGGCCGTTCTTTCTAAAGTAGTTCCTTCTGGCATATCGATTACCACTTGGAATTCGTTTTTGTTATCAAAAGGCAACATTTTTACCGCTACCGATTTCGTAAAAAACATCAAAACCGAACCGATTAACAAAACACCTGTAATCAAAAACATTAAGTTACGTTTTTTAGAATTGTCTAAAAGTGGTTGCTCAATTTTTTTATAGATTTTATAAATCCAAGATGTTTCTAAACCTTGTTCTTCTTTGTGTTCTTGCTCGTCTTTTTCATGTAATAAATGATAACCTAAGTAAGGAGTTACAGTCAAAGCTACAAACAACGATAATATCATCGCAATCGAAGCTCCAATTGGCATCGGACTCATATAAGGCCCCATCATACCGGATACGAAAGCCATTGGCAAAATTGCTGCAATTACGGTAAATGTTGCTAAAATCGTTGGGTTACCTACTTCGTTAATCGCATAAATCGCCGCTTGTTTGAACGGCAGTCGCTTCATTTTGAAATGACGGTGCATGTTTTCGGCAATAATAATACTATCATCTACTACAATACCTACTACGAACACTAGGGCAAAAAGGGTAATTCGGTTTAAGGTATAGCCTAATAAATAGTAACTAAATAAAGTCAAAGCAAAAGTTAACGGAACTGAGAAAAACACTACTAATCCGCCTCTCCAACCCATGGCTAACATTACCAAAACCGTTACTGCAATGATGGCAACTCCTAAGTGTAATAACAACTCTCCTACTTTGTGCGAAGCTGTTTCTCCATAGTTTCTGGAAACTTCAACATGCACATCGGCAGGAATTACATTTTTCTTTAAAGCTTCCACTCGTTCCAGAATTTTCTCTGAAATTTTCATCGCATCAGCACCTTTAACTTTCGCTATCGAAATGGTTACAGCTGGATATTCTGAATTGTGTTTTGCAAATTTTTCATTCGCTTTTCCGTAACCAAAAGAAACATAATTCTTTGGTGTTTGTGGTCCGTCTTGAATAGTTGCTACCTGTTTTAAGTAAACGGGCATGTTATTATTAACACCCACTACTAAATTTTCTACGTCTTCCGAAGTGGCTAAAAACTTACCTGTTGTTACTAAATACTCCGTATCGTTTTGTACAAAACTTCCTGATTGTGAACTTCCATTGTTGGCTTGAATCATTTGCATAATGCTTAACGCATCTACTCCGCTTTCAGCCATTTTATCTTTGTCTAAAACTACTTTAAGTTCACGTGTTCTTCCACCAATTTCTTTCGTAATCGCAACGTCTTTTACTTTTTCAACTTCTGAAGTAACTTCTTCTGCGATTTGACGCAATTGGAAATCATCATATTTTTCACTCCAAAGCGTTAATCCCAACATCGGAACATCGTCAATCGAACGTGTCTTTACTATAGGTTGCATTACTCCTTCTGGAAACATTGTGCGGTTTTTCATCAATTCGTCGTATAATTTTACATACGAATCTTCGCTGTTTTCACCCACATAAAATTGCACCACCATCATCGAATAACCATTCATCGCCATACTATGAATGTGTTCCACTCCTTTTATGTTGCCAATGATTTTCTCCAATGGTTTTACCACTCTATTTTCTATCTCAGACGGACTTGCGCCTGGATACATGACCATAACATCGGCCATAGGAACGTTAATTTGCGGTTCTTCTTCCCTTGGAATTAAGAACGAACTATATGTACCAATAATCATCAACGCAACCATCAATAAAATGGTTAGTTTAGAGTTGATAAAGAAATTGGCTATTTTACCTGATATACCTTCTTGCATTTTTTTAAGTTTAAATGTTTATGCGTTTAAAAGTTTAAAAGACAATGCTTAAAACTTAAAACTGCGACTGATTACTGAACACTAACCTTAGCTCCGTTAAATAATTTCCCTTCTGCTGAAACGATATATTGTTCATCTGATGATAATCCAGATAATACTTCTACTTGATTTCCGAATGTTTTTCCGATTCGCAACCATCTTAGAATAGCAACATTACCGCTACCTACTGTGTAAATTCCAGTTAATTGTCCTTGTTTTACTAAAGCACTTTCTGGAACTAGAACTATATCAGATTTTACAGTAGTTGTTTCTTTTTTAGCCGTTGGAAATTGCACATTTACGAACATTCCTGATAAAATTTCTTTATCCATTTTGTCCAATGTTACTTTTACCAAATATTGTCCTCCTGTATTTTTTGCAGATAAACTCACTTCAGAAACTTTTCCAGCTACTTCTTTGTTTAATGATTTCACATTGATTTTAACTGGCATTCCGTTTTTTACATTGGAAATATCACTTTCTGAAACCATTGCCGTTACTTGCAATCTTGAAGCACCTTCGATACTTACTAAAGGCATTCCTGGGTTTGCCATATCCCCTTCTTTTACGAAAGTATTGGTAACCGTTCCTGAAAATGGAGTGGTGATATTCGAATAAGAAAATTGTGCCATCACTTCATTACGCATTTGTTTTGCTGCTTCTAAACCCGCTTTTGCCATTTCGTAGCGAGCCGTCATATCGTCTAGTTCTTTTTGAGAGGCCGATTGTTGGGCAAACAAATTCACGAAACGATCATAATCTTTTTTCGCATTGTTAAAACCTGCGGTCGCTTGTGTGATTGAAGCATCAACTTGTGCTTTTTTTGCTTGTAAATCGGTGTTGTTGATGCTTACCAAAAGCTGTCCAGCCGAAACATTTTGTCCCACTTTTACATTGACTTTGGTTACATAACCCATCATTCTAGTACTCAAATTGGCACTGTTTTCCGATTCTATTTTTCCACTTGCTGTTACATACGGACTATTAGAGTTTTCAGAATTTCCAGCCACTTTTACAGGAATTGCCGGTAAATCAGCTGCATTTTCTTTTTTATCACTTCCACAAGATGTTAAGATTAGTGATGAAATGGTTAATATTGTTAGTATCTTTTTCATGTTGTTATTTCGTTAAAAATTGTAAGTATTGTTTAGTAAAGTTGTATTCAAAAACGGCTTGCAAATGTTCTAATTCTTTTTGCGCCATTTGAGTTTCCGACAGTAATAAATCGGTTGTTTTCTCTAATCCTTGAGTAAATCTGTTTTGACGAATTCGAAACGCTTCTTGCGATTGTTCAAAAGCTAATTTGGATAAATTCACTTTGTTTTCGGCATCAAGTAATTGACGATTAGTTTTATTCAATTCTAACTGACTTTGTTTTTTGTATTGTTCGGTTTCAACCGTTGCTTTTTCAAAATCAGCTTTCGCTTTTTGAGTTTTTCCAATGTTTTTATATCCATCAAAAACATTCCAAGATAATTGCGCTCCTACTACATATCCTTTAGAAGAAGTTTGGAACACATGTTGGTCATACAATTCGTAACTTCCAAAAGCGTTTAATCTTGGTAAGAAGCCGAATTTAGAAGATTGAAACATTTTTTGATACGCTTCAGCCGATTTTTGCATCGCTTGAATATCCTTTCTGGAATCAGAAATTGTTGTATTGATACTTTCTATAGCAATTGAATTATTTAATGCTTCAGCGGGTTTATAGGTTTTCCCAGCCATATCTTCGTTTAATAAAAACGCTAAATAATCCGAAGCATTTTGTACATTGGATTTGGCATATTGTAATTGATTAGCGATTTCATTCACACGAACTTGCACGTTTAGCAAATCGGTTTTTTGCAACATTCCGTTTTTGAAATAGTTTTCTACCAATTTTAAATTGCCTTGTGCTGTTGTATTTGCTTTTTCTAAAACTTTTACTGCTTTATAAGCCAATTGCAATTGCATGTAGGCTTTTGAAACTTCCAATTCTAAATATTCTTTAGTACGTTCTGTTTGCAATTGAAATGCATCCATTTTAGCTCTTGCAGCTTGTCTTCCATACAAACCATCTAAGTTGACAAGTGGTTGTTGGACTTCTATTTTGGTGGCAAAATTCTGAGTTTTATCAGGATCATTTAACAATGCTGGATTAAAATCAGAAGCAGTTCAGATTTCTTGATTTAATTTCGAACCAAACGCCATCAAAGGATTAGTAGTAACTATTCCTGTATGCGAAACATTGATATTAGGTAAAAAAAGTGCATTCGATTGACGATAATCTGCTTTTGCAGACTGAAATGATTTTTCGGCCACTTTAATTTGTAGGTTATTTTCAGTGACTTTTTGTATCAAATCATTTTTTGAAATCGTCAAAGTATCTTGCGCAAGAGCAGAGATAGACACCAATCCAAGTACGATTATTAAATTGATTTTTTTCATAGTTAGTTTTATTCTTATTTTACGTTACAAATGTACGTTCGTAAAAAAAGGTAGTCGGTAACAAGAGTTACACAGCCCTGTGACAATTGTTACAAAAAGAAAGAGCGCCTATAAAAGGCGCTCTAACTAACCAATAAAACTAAAAACAATCATCATCTTCAAAAATGATTATTACTTTCTTGTTCCACCATGTCCACCTGCCACAATTTTTAAAATTCTAATGTTTAAATAAAAAAATTTGAATAATTGAATCAATGGATTTTGCATTTTGGAACGCTGTGCGTTTGATATTCTTTGTGTCATAATTTTAAAATTTATTCAGGAATTAACCACCAAAAAGGTTTCATTTTTGCTTTGTAAAGAAATGCGTAGTGCAAAGACAATTTCACCCAATGCCCTGCTAATCCAATATCTCCAAAGGTTTTTTTGATATCTCGCCCACCTGTATTTGGATATTTTTTATAATCAGGAACAATAGGATACGTTGTAATACTTACACCACTTCCTTGTGTCATTCCGTAACCCGCTGATGCGATACAAGCTGCGCCCATATTCCCCATAGAACCTTTGTGATGCAAGGATTCTTTTCCTGATTTAATGGAATCAATAATATTATCGGCAACTAATTTTGCTGTAATTCCAGAAGGCATTCCTGTTCTTGGTGGCGATGGGAAAATTTCGGTTCCGTTTTTACTTTTTCGTGGTTTTGAAATAGTATGAGGTGGTGCGAAAGCGATTCCAGGTGCGAAAATATTTTTATAGCTTGGATTTTGATATGTTTCTGGCCAATCTTGAACAGTCCATTCTTTGTAAGGTTTCGGTGTATAATCAGCATCAACTACCATGAAACCTCTGAATAATTTTTCGGTAATATTGTGTCCCTCTTTGTCGTAGGCTTGAAAACCATGTCCAGAGAAAGCAGGAATAAGCATTCCAAAATCAAAAGTTTCTGTTTTGTATTCCCCTTCTAAATTTTCATAGTGTACGATTCCGTCTTCTACTTTAGTTACACCTGCACCTAAAATCCATTTGATGCCACGATCTTCAAAAATCATTTCCACCATATCTTTTGATTTCATATTGAAACCGTTGTATTCCATCAACATACCATCCATTCCAAAATCACCCAATTCGTATTCATTTGAAATCCATGTAATTTCTGCTTTTTCACGAACACCAAATTTTTGCAATTCTTTTTCTACATTCAAAATATATTCGAATGCAGCGCCTTGACAAGTGGCTTTTGCATGACCAGTTCCAATTAAAATTTTCGCTTTTTTATCTGATTTTTTTAGTTGGTCTATAAGTTTATGAAGCGCTTCTGAAGCTTTTTCAGCATGATCATAAGTACAAACGGAATACACTTTATTAGTTTCAGGCACTAAGCCTTCCGTCATGTCAAATGCTAATTTTGGACCAGTAGCATTTATTAGATAATCGTAGGTCACTTTTTCTTGTTTCTCTAAATTATCACCAAAAACACCTTCTACTAAAATATAAGGTTTTGTTTCTGAACTATCACCTTCTGGATGAAATGAAATGGCTTTGGCTTGTTTGTATCCTATTCCTTTTCTTTTATATAGTGGTTCTAAAGGAAATATCACTTCCTTTGATTTCATTCTTCCTATTCCTACCCAAATATTGGATGGCACCCATTGGTAATTTCTATTAGGAGAAACTACTAACACTTCGTGCTCTTTGGATAGCTTTCTTCTTAAGTGAGCGGCTGCGGTATGACCCGAAATTCCTGCTCCTAAAACAACTATTTTTGACATTTTAATTAGTTTAATAATTCAAAATTAGTTGTTATGTATTTGTGCTACAGCAACATTTGTTACATAAAAAAACGCCCCGAAGTATCGAGGCGTTTTAAATTTATTTTGAATAAAACTATTCAGCTTTTTTCTCAGTAGCTTTTTTAGATGAACAACATCCTCCAGCTTTAGCATCTGTACCACAAGATTTTTTTTCTGCAGTAGAACAAGATTTTTCAGTTTTAGCTGTTTCTTTCTTTGCTTTTTTCTTTGGCTCTTGAGCGTTAACATTCATTGATAACATAAAAGCGGCTACAGCCATAATAGAAACTAATTTTTTCATTTTTTTGTATTTTTAAATTGTTATTTATTCTTTTTGTTTGAATTGTACTATCACAAATATATCGAAATTTAGAAATAGTACTCTTAAATTTTTATTAATTTAACATTTATTACTTTTTAATCACTTTCTGAGAAACGTAAAATTTATCATCAAAAATAAAAGTAATGATTGCCATTTTTGAGTTTACAAGTGAAATATCAAAACTCATGGTATTTTTTCCCACTTTAGTATCTTCAATTTCACCCTCTTCTACTATCTTACCTTCTAAACTTGTTAGCATATAGTTGAGTTTAGCAGTATATGGCAAATTAAATTCAATTCTAACCGTATCATTTGATGTTGGATTAGGTGAAACCGTAAACGAAAACGGATTTTTACCATCAATTTGAGGTGTGCTTAATAACGGGTTTTTCACTAATTTTACTTGGTAAACCGTTGGGTCAGCACTAGTCAAGTTGGTTTGATTATCCGTAAAAGCTGATGCAGAAGAGCTTTGAATTCCTCCAAATAAATATCCGATTACAAATTCATCCGCAGTAATATTAGACAATTGAATTACTTCATTTGAATAATGCGGTAAATTCTCATTCGGAATGAATTCGGCTCCAGCTCCTTTTAAATTTGGCATCTCAACAGGTAATTGATATTCGAGCAAACTTCCATCCGTAAAACGAGTAGTTCTACTTATGGTTTTCACGAATGGAACCGTATTATCTTGTAATAACGTGCCATTTTGATAGTAATATTGACTTATTCCACCAAAAAATAAATTATGCATTCTGTTATTGGTAGCGTCATACAAACATGCTTTTCCGCTGTGATAATTGCTCAAATATTGATTGAATTGTGTCTGAGGAAAATAACCTCCTGCTTTAATATCAACTGGATATAAAAACGGTAAATCAACCGCAATTTGGAATACTCCAGACGAAATCGTATAACCTAATTCACCATCGGGAAAAACTTGAGGCAACAAATTATAATCGCGACGGTGCAAATGAACTGCATCCACTATTTCTTCATAATTAGCATAACTCAAATTGCTTCC
>NZ_JAKLJH010000237.1 GCF_023151265.1 Flavobacterium sp. | reverse complement strand
TTCTGAGAATCGACGCATTTCTTCGTCTTTATCAGCGGGTTTCATTTTTCCGTGAACGATAGAAATAGAATATTGAGGTAAAGGAAAATCTCGTGAAATACTTTCGTAACCTTCCATTAAATCCTTATAATCCATTTTTTCCGATTCTTGAATTAACGGATATACAATATATACTTGGCGTCCTTTCGCAATTTCATCTTTTAAGAATTTCCAAACTTTCAATCGGTTCGAATCGTAACGATGGACTGTTTGTATCGGTTTTCTTCCTGGAGGCAATTCATCGATGACTGAAATATCCAAATCACCATACAAACTCATAGCTAAAGTTCGCGGAATAGGAGTAGCAGTCATAACGAGAACGTGAGGAGGAACATCATTTTTCTTCCAAAGTTTAGAACGTTGTTCTACACCAAATCTGTGTTGCTCATCTATAATCGCTAAACCTAAATTATGAAATTGGACTTTGTCTTCCAATAAAGCATGCGTTCCAATTAAAATATCTAAACTTCCATTTTCAAGTTCTTCGTGGATGATTTTTCTATCTGAAGTTTTAGTTGAACCAGTTAATATTTTTATATTGATATTGAGTTCTTTAGATAATTCTGAAATCCCATTAAAATGTTGATTGGCTAAAATTTCCGTTGGTGCCATTAAGCAACTTTGAAAGCCATTATCTTTTGCCAAAAGCATGCACATTAATGCCACGATAGTTTTTCCAGAACCTACGTCGCCTTGTAATAAACGATTCATTTGAGCATTGCTTCCTAAATCATTTCGGATTTCTTTTAATACTCTTTTTTGAGCATTCGTTAAATCGAAAGGCAAATGATTTTTATAGAAATTATTGAAGTTTTCTCCCACTTTTTCAAACGGCATTCCTTTGATTTTGTGTTTGCGAATAAGATTCTTCGTAATCAATTGCAATTGAATGAAAAACAATTCTTCAAACTTCAATCGGAATTGCGCTTTTGCCAATAAATCTTGACTTTTTGGAAAATGAATATTGAATAAAGCCGCATTTTTTGGAATCAACTTCAATTCTTCTAAAAGATAATTCGGTAAATTTTCAGAGAACAAAGCTTGGGTTTCCACAAACAATTGTTGCATCATTTTATTGATGACTTTGTTCGAAATTCCTTTATTTGCTAATTTTTCCGTACTTGGATAAACCGGTTGCATGGCAGAACGAAGACTCGCTTTGTGTTCTTCTAACAATTCCATTTCAGGATGTGCCATGTTGTAAGTAGCGCCAAATTTGGTTACTTTTCCAAAAATCACATAGGGAACATTAATTTTGATACTTTCGCGAATCCATTTTTGACCTTGAAACCACACGAGTTCCATTTGTCCGGTTTCATCTACAAAAGTTGCAACTAATCTCGATTTTCCTTTGCCTTGTTCTACCGTTTTAATATTGATGATTTTTCCAACGATTTGAACTTCGGAATTGCTGTTTTGGAGTTCGTTTATCTTATAATAACGTGTTCTATCAATATAACGATTGGGAAATAAATTCAGTAAATCTGCATATTTATGAATGCCCAACTCCTTGCGCAATAAATCGCCCCGTTGTGGTCCAACGCCTTTGAGATATTCTATGGGAGTTTCGAGTAGATTCAAATTCAAGTGCAATTACAAGTTCAAAATTCAATTTTTGGAACACAGATTGGAGAAATTTTA
>NZ_JAKLJH010000044.1 GCF_023151265.1 Flavobacterium sp. | reverse complement strand
CAAACACTGGAATGAAAGATTGTAAAGTGCTTTCATTGGATTACAGAGCTGCAGATAAAACTATTTTAGCAGCAACTTTTGGAAGAGGAATGTGGACAGGTCAATTTTGGCAATGTGGTGATTTAACAACTTCTTGGAACGGTTCTACTTGGTCTAATGGCGCGCCTATATCAAAAACAGCTGTTACATTTGCAGGAAATTATACTTCTACAGCTAGTTTAGATGCTTGTTCTGTAACTGTAAATTCAGGAGCTAATGTTGTATTTAACTCAGGACATTCTTTACGAGTTGGAGAAAATATCACAGTTAACGGAACAGGAACTTTAACATTTGAAAACAATTCAGCATTAGTTCAGTATACAAAACACGCTGAAAATACTGGAAATATAACGGTTAAAAGAAATTCAGCTAATATGATTCGTCAGGATTATACAGCTTGGGGTTCGCCAGTTTCAGGACAAAATCTTTTAGCATTTTCACCTAACACATTAACAAATCGTTTTTATCAATATTTGTTTACAGGAACAACAACTCCAACAGCTTATCAATCATTAGACCCTTCAACTAATAGCTTTCAAACAGCAAAAGGATATATGATTCGTGTGGCTAATAACTGGACCTCAATTGCTCCAGGAACATCATTCTTGGGTCAGTTTACTGGAGTTCCAAATAATGGTTCAATTACATTTGCGGTTGGTCAAGGATATAATTTACTTTCAAATCCGTATGCTTCACCAATTAATGCTAAAACGTTTATGATTAACAATCCAAAAGTTGATGCATTGTATTATTGGACTCATACTGTTCCAGCTAGTGGTGGAACTTATCCTTCTAATAACTATGCTTCTTATACTATTCTTGGTGGAACCGCATCGGCAAATGGTAGTGCAATTCCAAATGATTACATCCAAGTAGGACAAGGATTTTTTGTTCAAGCTAATTCAGCTTTTAATGTGAATTTTGAAAACGAATATCGTGTTGATGCGGCATTAAGTACTCAGTTTTTCAGACTTCAAAATACAGTACAAAATGTTTCAGAAACAGAGAAACACAGAATTTGGTTAAATTTAAATTCAAGTACAAACGCACATAATCAAATTTTAGTAGGTTACATGAATGGAGCAACTGCTGGATTTGACAAAAAGATTGATGCTTTAGCTTTAGAAACATCAAAATCTATGATTTACAATATTATTGATGATAAAGAATATGTAATTCAAGGAAGAAGCTTGCCTTTTGATGAGAATGATATTGTTCCAATAGGTTTCAAAGCAACAGAAAACAGTTCTTTTGAAATTGAAATTAATAGTTTTGATGGGTTATTCGAAAACCAAGAGGTGTATTTAAAAGATAATTTTATTGGAGCTATTCATAACTTAAAAGAAGGAAAATATTTCTTCTTATCTCAAATAGGTGATTTTAAAAATCGTTTCGAATTGGTATTTAAAAAACCATCAGTTTCACAAGAAATTATAGTTGATAATCAAGTATTCGTTTTTGTTAACGCTGGAAAAATTAATTTAACTTCATCAGATAAAAACATTCAATCTTTTGAGATTTATGATGTTTTAGGGAAACAAATTGTATCAAAAAACAACATTAATAATAAAGAATATGTTGTTTCAGGTTTAACATCAAGCAATCAATCTTTAATCGTTAGATTAGTCTTAGAAGATGGTCGTCAGATTACTAAAAAAGTAGTTTTTTAAACCTAAAATAGTTTTACTCAAAAGCCCAATCGTTAAAGATTGGGCTTTTTTTATTTCATTTGAAATCAATTTTGTATTTTTGAACTTTATCAAACAATCACAATGGACAATATAAAACAATACGTTCAAGAAAATAAAGAACGTTTTTTAAACGAATTAATCGAACTTTTAAAAATACCATCTGTAAGTGCTGATAGCGCTTATGCTCACGATGTAGTATTAACAGCCGAAGCAGTTAAAGCAAGTTTAGAAAAAGCAGGTTGCGATTTCGTAGAACTTTGCGAAACACCAGGTTATCCAATCGTTTACGGAGAAAAAATCATCGATAAAAATTTACCAACAGTTTTAGTGTACGGACATTACGATGTACAACCACCAGATCCAATGGAATTATGGACATCGCCTCCTTTTGAACCTGTAATTAAAACAACAGAAATTCACCCTGAAGGCGCTATTTTTGCTCGTGGTGCTTGCGATGATAAAGGTCAAATGTACATGCATGTGAAAGCGTTTGAATACATGATTCAAAACAATTGCTTACCATGTAACGTAAAATTCATGATTGAAGGCGAAGAAGAAGTAGGTTCTAAAAGTTTAGGTTGGTTTGTAGAAAGAAATCAAGAGAAGTTAGCGAATGATGTGATTTTGATTTCAGATACCGGAATGATTTCTAACCAACAACCATCTATTACAACAGGTTTAAGAGGATTGAGCTATGTTGAGGTAGAAGTTACGGGTCCAAATAGAGATTTACACTCAGGTTTATACGGAGGAGCTGTAGCAAATCCAATTAATGTATTAACTAAAATGATTGCTTCGTTGCATGATGAAAACAATCACATTACGATTCCAGGTTTTTACGATAAAGTTGAAGAATTATCTGCTGCTGAAAGAGCTGAAATGGCAAAAGCACCTTTTTCATTAGAAAAATACAAAAAAGCCTTAGATATAGAAGATGTTCACGGAGAAACAGGTTATGTTACCAATGAAAGAAATTCTATTCGCCCTACTTTAGATGTTAACGGAATTTGGGGTGGTTATACTGGTGAAGGAGCTAAAACAGTTATCGCAAGTAAAGCATTTGCGAAAATTTCAATGCGTTTAGTACCTAACCAAGATTGGGAAGAAATTACCGAATTATTCAAAAAACATTTCGAAAGTATCGCACCTAAATCAGTGAAAGTTGTGGTAAAACCACATCATGGTGGACAAGGTTATGTTACGCCAATTGATAGCATTGGTTATAGAGCAGCTAACAAAGCATACACTGAAACTTTTGGAGTTCCTGCAATTCCAGTTCGTTCGGGAGGAAGTATTCCAATTGTGGCGTTATTTGAGAAGGAATTAAAGAGCAAAACCATTTTAATGGGCTTTGGTTTAGATAGTGATGCAATTCACTCTCCAAACGAACATTTTGGTGTTTTCAATTACTTAAAAGGAATTGAAACCATTCCATTGTTTTATAAGTATTTCACAGAAATGAATAAATAAAAAAAATCCCGATGTAAATCGGGATTTTTTATTGGAGTTCAATCCATTCGTTATGTTTAAAATGACTCCATTTGGCCTTAGCCATATCAAACTTTGGATCAATTAAAGTTTTGTATTCTTTTCGATTGATGCTGTTTTTACAGTCAATATAAATCGCAATAGGTTTTCCTTTGTATTCCTCTTTGATGCGTTGACAGTATTGCCAAATAAAATCGGGTTTTGTGGCTAAATTTTGCGCTTGTTTATCGGTTAGGTTTTTTCTGTAATTGTAAATTGAAACACTTCCCGTTTTTAAATCTTTAATTTGGATTGTGATGTAGCCGTTTCTTTCGCGAAGCATCATGCGCCAACTTAATCGGTGTCCTTCTTCTGTCCAAAGTACATCACCTTCAATAAAATGATGACGAAGAGGTAGTGCAATTTGAATTATTAAATACGGAATTATTAAAAAATAAAGGATTCTTTTTCCATAGAAATTTTGACTTAAGTTTTCATCTTCAAGTTTTGGCTTTTTTCTAAGAAATAGTTTTCTGATAGTTTCGGGTTCGTAAAAAAACAAAGCAAAAGTCAGAGCAAAAAATGGAAAAATTCCGATTTGTAATGTTATCGAATTGAAAATGTGAAAAATCACGGAAGCGATTAAAGCAAGAGTTCTTGTTTTTTTGAGCAAAAGAAATGGTACAATCAACAAATCAAATAAAATTCCAGCATAAGCAATAAAAAGATAAAACCATTTTTGAGAAAAAAGTTCTAAAAAGAAAGGTTTAGAAGTGGTGCCAGCTAATAAGTTTTTTGTAAAAGTACCGTCTAGCCAATCGGGATAAAATTTTGCAATTGAAGCGTAAAAATAAACAACAGCGACTTGAACAATAAAAAGTAAATTTATCCAATAAGGCATTGTTTTTTCTTCTGAAACGCGATTTTTTTTTACATCAAGTGAGGCATATTTATTTGCAGGAAGAAAAATCATCAAAAAACTAATTAAAAGCAATAAGTAATAATGATTATTGTATGATGATTTCTGCATGAAATAGGCGCCAGCCCACAAAAGAGTATAGGCAATTATGGCGATTCGGTATCGATAACCAAGCATTATGGCTAATCCGAAAAATCCCATTAGAGCAAAATAGAAATACATGCCAAAACCTGGTAAAGGTTGAAGCCACTCAAAACCAATAAAAGAAAATGTAAATTCGGGGTCAATTAAAACGCGTTTTACCCATCCGGTTAAAATGGCGCCAAAACTTTCACAAGCAACTAAAAATCCAAAAAAGATTCGGAAAACAATTAATGGACTGTTATCTATTGCATTGAAAAAGATTTTCATTTTAAATTTTGAATATAATTTAGTGAAAATAGTTTGTCCTTCTCAAGTTGAGCTTGTAATTCGGTTAGTGAATTGAATTTTTGCTCTTCTCTAATGTGTTCTAGAATCGAAATTTGAAGGTTTTTGCTGTAAATATCTTCGTTAATATCAAAAAAGTGGATCTCAATTGATTGTTCGTTTTCTCCAATAGTTGGGTTTTTACCAATATTCATCATGCCAAAATGTAAAACATTATCTATTTCACTTGAAACAACATAAACACCATTCTTTGGTAACAGTTTATAGTTTTCTTTGATTTGAATGTTAGCTGTTGGAAAACCAATAGTTCGTCCTATTTTTTTGCCTTCAACAACTTTTCCAGAAATAAAATAAGAATATCCTAAATATTCATTGGCTAGTTTAATATTAGCTTCTAATAAAGCTTTTCTAATTTTGGTAGAACTAACTGCTATTTCGTCAATTTCTTTGGCATTAATTTGCTCTACTTCAAATTTGTATTTTTTTCCAAATAAAATCAAATCATTAATATCGGCAGTTCTATTTTTTCCAAAACGATGGTCGTGTCCAATAATTATTTTGTGAATGTTTAATTTATCAACCAAAATATTTTTTACAAATTCTTCGGCAGATAAATTTGAAAAAACTTCGTCAAAAGGATGAATTATTAAATTATCAATTCCAAATTTTTCTAGTAAAGTAGCTTTTTCATCGATCGTGTTTAATAATTTAATAGATGAATCTTGTTGTAGAACCATCCTTGGATGAGGAAAAAAAGTAAGTACTAAACTTTCATATTGATTGTTTTGAGTTGCATTTTTCATCTTTTCTAAGATAGATTTATGCCCCAAATGAACACCATCAAAAGTTCCAATGGTGATTATGGTTTTTTTTGAGCAATCAAATGAATTAATGGAATTGTATACTTTCAAAACTAAATTTTTACAAAAATAAAAAGGATTGAACTAGTTCAATCCTTTTTAAGTGATAAAATTTAAAAAAAATTAATTTTTGATGAATTTTAATGTTTTTGTAGCTTCTCCAATGTTAAGGTTTAAGAAGTAAACTCCATTTGAGTAGCTAGATACATTGATGTTTAAATCAGTATCAGATTGAATTGGTTTTACTGCAATTCTTTGTCCAATACTGTTGTAAATTTCAATTTTTCCGTTTCTTTCAATTCCAGCCGGTAAATTAATCGTGAAATAATCTTTAGATGGATTTGGATATAAACTAACATCTTCTAATAAGTTGAAATCGTCTGAAGAAAGAGTTGAGTTATTCGTAAAATAACTAGATCTTGAAATCACTGTATTTGCAGCATTTCCAGATTCAACAAAGTCGGTAACGTTTACTACTGTTGTAGCACCAGCAGTAACAGTGTAATAACCTTGACCAACACCATCAAATAAACCATCGCCATAAGAGTCGCTAACCGTTAAATAATAACAACCATTTGCTGGTAAATTCCATACTTGATTAGTAACATGTTGGTATGTTCCTCCTGGAGTTCTGTCAGGATAAGGTCCTCCGCTATACAATGTAGTCCCAGTTTGATTTTTTAAAGTCCATGTAGTTTCAGAACCATAAGAATCTCCAAATAAATTAAATGTAAATGAAGTTGCGTTAGCATAAGCTATTGTGATATTTGTTCCAAAAGATTTTGTAGCAGTATTATTTGAAGCTCTTTGATCTGTACCTCCATTTGCTGTTGCAACAGAAACGTTTAATGTTCCGTTTCCAGTTGAATTAGTTAATGTTATTAAAGCGTATTTATTTGGAGCTAAATTACCTGTCCAGTTTTGGTTGTAATTAGTTCCACCATTCATATTGTAGCTTAATGTAGCAGAAGTTAAGTTTGAAGTACCTCTATTGTATAATAATACTTTTTTTGCTACTGTTGAAGAAATTGGCGCAGCACATGTTGGTTCTACTATAGTGCACAGGTTTTCAATTTTTACTTCAGCATCATTTGCAAATAAAGGTATTGCAATATCTTTAGTTGAAGTTTTTAAATCTAATCTTCTTGGAAAAGTATTCATTGTAGATACTACTCTAGCTTTTTGTTCAATTGTGAATATGTTCATACAAGTATCATCTGTATAATCCATATAGTTTGCAATCATATCAGTTGCTCCTGTAGGACAAGAATTTCTTGCCGTACAACCATAATTAGGGTTAAGTACTGCTGGAGTATCAGTACAAAAATCTCCTGCTGTATTATTTTCTCCAGCACAACCTCCTTGGAAAGTGTGATAAAGTCCTAAAAAGTGACCTACTTCATGTGTCATAGTACGTCCTCTGTCATATGGAGCTGAAAAATTTCCAGCTGGATATAAAGCTGAACTTCCAAAATAGCTATAACCTGCTACCACACCATCTGTGTTGGCAGTAGCTGTACCGTTGCTAGGGAATTGAGCGTAACCTAAAATGCCACTATCAGCACCTCCAAAATTCACAGACCACATATTCATATATTGTGTAGGATCCCAAATTGTAGCTGGTTTTACAGTTGAGTCAATAGCGTCCATTTCCCAGAAATCTTCACACATATTAATTCTTGTAATACCATTTGTAGGGTTTCCATTTGGGTCAACTTTAGCTAAAATAAATTCTATTTGAATATCAGCTCCAAGTGGATTTGTATTGTATCCAGGTGTACCCATCATTCTTCTAAAATCTTGTGTCATTACAGTTATTTGAGAAGCTACTTGCTCATCAGTAATGTTTTCGTTAACTCCATAAGCATCACCATTATGAATTATATGAACCACAACAGGGATGTAAATAATTCCACCAGATTGAGAATTTGTCTCATTTGAATCTTTATTATTTTTGTAAGATTTCAGATAAGGAGCAAGATAAGCTTCGAATTGGTCTTTGTTCATTCTACTTGGGTCTTTAGCCTGTAGATAAGCTTCGTATTCGTCCGTTGCACATCTAATGTGTCCAGTAGGAGCGATTTTTTCGGCAGAAATTTCTTTGCCAAATTTTTTTGTTGTTTTTTTTGCTTCTTGTGCATTCAATGAAAATATGCTAAACAAAAAAGCACTTAATAAAGTAATTTTTTTCATTTTTTGAATAATAGGTTAATCTTTCAAAAGTAGATAAAAAATATTTAATTTGTTAAAATAATATGGTTTTTTTGTTTATTTTGTGTTAAATTTTCGAATCTCATATTTTCCTCATTGTCTTTTATTGTCGTTTGATGTTTAAAAAAGCTGTGTTTTTTTGAAATTTAATCAAATAATAATACATTTGCTTGCTAACCAAATAATTATATTCATAAAATGAAAAAAAAAATACACTTTTTATTAGTGTTTATTGTGTTTGTAGGGTTCTCTTATGGGCAAAGTAAATTATGGACAAAAGTTTCTGAAGAGAAACTAGGTGGTCTAGAAAAGATGGAGAGAGCATCTGTGCCGTCTGTTTATCAAATTATGCATTTAGATTTAAATGCTTTTAAACAATCTTTAGTTGGTGCTCCAGTTGATACAGAAGCTGCGTTTTCTAACACGATTGTAAATTTTCCAAATTCAAAAGGAGAGCTTTCTAGATTTAGAGTTTATGAAGCGCCAATTATGGAAAAAGGACTTGCTGATAGATATCCAGATATAAAATCTTATGCTGCTGTAGGTGTTGATAATCCTTCTGTTAAATTAAGATTTAGCGTTACTCTTTTTGGATTACATGTTATGTCTACTTCAGGAGATGAGGGTACATACTACATTGATACGTATACTAAAGATTTAAATAACTATATTGTTTATAACAGAAAAGATCTTTATACAGTAAGAACATTTGCTTGTCATTTCCAAGACAATCATGAAGAAATTGCAGAACAAAATAGAAGTGCTGTTGAAAACCAAACCTTAGCTACTGATGGAAAATTTAGACAATATAGGTTGGCTATGGCATGTACTATAGAGTATGCTGCTTTTCATGTTACAGCTGCTGGTTTAGGTGCTGGAACACTTGCACAGAAAAAAGCTGCAGTTTTATCAGCCATGAATGTTACCATGACTCGTGTAAATGGAATTTATGAGAGAGATATGTCTCTTAGAATGAATTTAGTTGCAAATAATGATTTGGTTATTTTTATTGATTCTGATAATTTTTCAAATGATGATGCTGAAAATCTTATTGATGAAAGCCAAGCAGTTATTAATGGAACTATCGGCTCTGCTAACTATGATATTGGACATACTGTCAGTACAGGTGGAGGAGGTTTAGCTGGTTTAGGAGTTGTTTGTAATAGTACGAATAAAGCTCGTGGAATTACAGGTTCTCCTTCTCCTGTGGGTGATCCTTATGATATTGATTATGTAGCACACGAAATGGGACATCAATTTGGTGGGCCTCATACTTTTAGTTCTAATGATGATCCAGCGGGATATAATTGTAATTCAGGTAATGTAAGTAGTGCTAATGCGGTTGAGCCAGGTAGTGGATCTACAATTATGGCTTATGCTGGAATTTGTGTAGAGAATGTACAATCAAATTCAGATGCTTATTTTCATGCTGTAAGTATTGCAAGTATGAATGCAGTTATGATTGGCTCAGGAAATTGTGCTCCACAAACTAATAATGGAAATAATCCTCCAGTTATAGCAGCATTATCAAATTACACTATTCCAAAAGGAACTGCTTTTGTGTTAACAGGAAACGCAACAGATGCTAATGCAGGAGCTTCTCTAACTTATTGTTGGGAACAAACAAATGCAGCTGCTGGTACTAACTATCCTACATCAACTCAAACAAGTGGTCCAGTTTACAGATCATTAAATCCAACTACCTCTAATAAAAGATATTTTCCAAATTTTCAAAGTGTTTTATCTGGTAATTTAGCTCCAACTTGGGAAGTAACTCCAACAGTTGGTAGAACTTTAAATTTTGCATTGACTGTTAGAGATAATCAAACACCAACTGGAGGACAAACGGCAAGAGCAAATATGACTGTAACAACTGTTGCAGCTGCTGGTCCATTTGCGGTAACAAGTCCTGCGGCAAATGCATCTTGGAATACTAATAGTTCTCAAACTATAACATGGAATGTTGCTGGTACTACAGCTAATGGAATTAATACAGCTAATGTCAATATCTTATTATCTACTGATAATGGAGCAACTTTTACCACATTGTTAGCTAATACTCCAAATGATGGTTCTCAAGCCGTAACAATGCCGGCAACTGCTGCTGTAAATTGTAGAATTTTAGTAGAGGCTGTTGGTAATGTTTACTATGCGGTTTCTCCAAATTTCTCTATTGGATATACTGTAACCAATGTATGTAATAGTTATACAATGAATACAGGATTTGCAATACCAGATAATAATACAGCTTTTACTGTAAGATCTATTAATGTTCCTACAACTAGTAATATTACTGATGTTAATTTAGCTGTTAATTTAACACATACATATGTTTCTGACCTGCAAATTATTTTGCAAGGGCCAATGGTAACTACAACTCAATCAACAATATTTAGTCAGTCTTGTACAAATAATGATAATATTAATGCTACATTTGATGATCAAGGTGCTGGTATTGTCTGTGCTCCAACCATTACAGGGAGTGTAATTCCAACAACATCACTAGGTGTATTTAATGGTTTAAATCCTAACGGGAACTGGTTAGTGGGCATTAGAGACATTGGAGCTGCTGATACAGGTAATGTTGTGTCTTATACTTTAACAGTTTGTTCTCAAACAGTTACATTGTCATCTGATTCATTTGGTTTAGAAAACTTTACTTTATATCCAAACCCTAATAATGGTAACTTTAATATTCAATTTACTTCTACTTCTGGAAATGAGATTAAAGTAAACATTCATGATATTAGAGGAAGAGAAATTTATTCAAAATCGTATACAAATAATGGCTTGTTTAATGAGAATTTACAATTAAGTAATGTTCAATCTGGTGTTTATCTTGTAACTGTTCAAGATGGTTCTAGAAAAGAAGTTAAGAAAATCGTAGTTCAATAATTACAAAATATTATCAAATTAATTAAAGAGAAGGCGGAAACCTTCTCTTTTTTTTATGATTATGTTAAAAAATTAATAAAAAAAATTATATTTGTCTATTAATCATAAAATTAACCCCAATGAAAAAACTATTACTAACCATTGTTTTGGTGTTTTCTTCATTTGTTTTAAATGCTCAAGTTAAGTCTTTGTGGCAAAAAATCGATGAGAATACTTTAGAAAACAAATTGAAGGTCAGAAGAGCTTCTTTTCCTCAAGAGTATAAATTGTGGAAATTAGATCTTCAAAATTTGAAAAATCAACTAAGAAATGCTCCTGTTAGGGGAGAATTCAAAGGTGTTTCAAATGTTATTATTTTACTACCAAATGCAGACGGACATCTTGAAAAGTTTCGAGTTTTAGAAACGCCTATTATGGAGCCCGAACTAGCTGCAAAATATCCAACTATTAAATCTTATGTTGGAAAAGGTATTGATGATGTAACTGCTACCGCTAGGTTTTCTGTTACAGAGTTTGGTTTGCATAGTATGACTTTGTCTGCAGGAAAAAGTACGGCTTTTATCGATCCTTATACGGAGGATACTCAAAATTATATCGTTTATAATAGAGCAAGTTTAGTTGGTGATGGGCAGTCATTTGAATGTTTAACTTCAGAAGGAGCTCATTTGCCTTCATTAGAAAACGACAGAAGAGCAAACGCAACTTTTAGAGCAGATACAGATGACAAGTTGTTAAGAACATATAGACTAGCTCAATCTTGTACGGCAGAATATGGTAATTTGTTTAGAGGAAATACAGGAGATCCTATTGCTACTCAAAAAGCTAGAGTGCAAGCACAAATGGCAATTACTATGACTCGTGTTAATGGCGTTTATGAAAATGATTTAGCTATTACTATGATTTTTGTAGCTAATAATGATGCTGTAATTTATATTGGAGCAACAAATTCTGACCCTTGGAATGGAGAGTTTAATGATCAGACAGGTGTTACTATTGATGCTAATATAGGATTCAATAATTACGACATAGGTCATAATTTTAACACCTCTGGTGGAGGGAATGCTGGTTGTATTGGTTGTGTTTGTAGCACAAGTACAGATCCTTTTGGTGGTTTTCACAAAGGTACAGGTATGACTGGTCGCGCTAATCCTACAGGAGATGCTTTTGATATAGATTATGTAGCGCATGAGATGGGTCACCAATTTGGAGGATATCATACTCAAAGTAGTTCTGGTTGTCGTTCAGGAAGTGGAGCAACAGAAGTAGAGCCTGGTTCTGGATCCACAATTATGGCTTATGCAGGTATTTGTAATACTAATGTTCAAGGAGCTAGTGATGCCTATTTTGCATATGTAAATATCAGAGATATTATGGAGAATGTGAAGTTTGGAGTGAGTCAACCAACTTTACCGATGACTAATTTAACTAATAATCCTCCAACAGCAAGTGCTGGTAGAGATTATGTGATTCCTAAATCAACTGCATTTATGTTAGTTGGACAAGGCACTGATCCTGAAAGCGATCCTCTTACTTATACATGGGAACAAAATGATCCACAAAACCCTAATACTACAGCAGCGCCTGTGGCAACTAGAGCTGTTGGTCCTATGTTTAGATCTATTTGGGGTACATCGTCTCCTGTTAGGTATATGCCAAGTATGGCTACTGTGTTAACTGGTGCTACTTCTAATACTTGGGAAGTTTGTCCTTCAGTAGCTAGAGATTTAAATTTTTCATTAACAGTTAGAGATAATAATTCTGGGATTGGTCAAACAGCTACAGATTTAATGAAAGTAACTGTTGATGGAGTAGCAGGCCCTTTTGTTGTAAATGTTCCAAATACAGCTGTTTCATGGCAAGCTGGTACAAATCAAAATGTAACTTGGAATGTTGCTGGAACAGATGTAAATGGTGTAAATGCAAAATTTGTTGACATTTATTTGTCTACCAATGCAGGTACAAGTTTTCCAATTTTATTAGCAAGTAAAGTTCCAAATGATGGTTCTGAAACTATTACTGTTCCAAATAATGTAGGAACAACAAATAGAATTATGGTAAAAGGATGGGATAATATCTTTTTTGATGTTTCTAATGCTAATTTTACGATTACTGCTCCAGCTAGTACAATGGCAATTTCTTTTAATGGGGTTGAAGGTGAGCAAAACAAATCTATCTGTCAAGGCTCTTCAGTTGTTTATACAGTAAGATATGAAGCTTTAGCTGGATTTAGTGGGGTAACCACATTTAGTGCTACAGGAAATCCTGCTGGAACAACGGTTACTTTTTCTCCAACAACACTTTCTACATCAGGAAATGTTACAATGACTGTTTCTAATACAACAGGTATAACGCCAGGTTTTTATAATATTATTGTAACAGCAACTTCAGGAGCTATTACTAAGATAGCTCCATTTTACTTAGATTTATTAAATTCTAACTTTGCTGCAACAACTTTGAGTTCTCCAGCAAATAATGCTGTGGGACAAGGAGTAAGCTTAAGTTTGACTTGGGTAGCTGATAGTAATGCTACTTCTTATGATGTTCAAGTTGCAACAGATTTAGCTTTTACTAATATTATCTCAAGTGGTAATACTGCTGCAACTAGTTATCCAATTTCAGGACTTTTAGAGGGTACAACATATTATTGGAGAGTTTTACCAAAGAATTCTGCTTGTAGCGGAACTTTTAGTCCTGAATATAGATTTACAACTGGTGTTGTAACTTGTCCAGGTTCGACATCTTCAACAAACGTTCCGTTAACAATTGCTACAACTGCTAATGTTACAATCAATTCTACTTTAAATATTCCTTCAGGAGGAACCATTAGTGATGTAAATATTACGATGAATGTTTCTCATACTTGGATAAACGATATGACGGCAACTTTGATTTCCCCTTCAGGAACTCAAGTACAGTTGTTTGCTCAGCCTTGTACGAGTGCTGATATTAGAAATATTAATGCTACTTTCGATGATTCTGGTTCAAATGTAGTTTGTGGTACTAATCCAGGTATTTCGGGAACAGTTAAATCATCTCAATTATTATCTGCATTTAACGGTCAAAATTCCACAGGAACTTGGACATTGAGAATTTTAGATAGTTTTAACCAAGATGGAGGAGCTTTAAATAGTTGGAGTTTAAATATTTGTACGGTTCAACCCCTTAGTATAAATGATAATGAAGGAAAAATTTCTGATTTAGTTATTTATCCAAATCCAAATAATGGTAACTTTAATATTCAGTTTACTTCAGCTTCAGGGAATGAAATCAAAGTAAATATTCATGATATTAGAGGAAGAGAAATTTTAAATAAATCATATAACAATAATGGTTTATTTAATGAAACATTACAATTAGATAGTATTCAATCTGGTGTTTATCTTGTAACTGTTCAAGATGGTTCTAGAAAAGAGGTTAAGAAAATTGTAGTTCAATAATTTAATGTAGTTATAGAAAAAAGGGAAGCTTTAAGCTTCCCTTTTTATTTTCCATTATACGTATTCATCGTATTGTTTAATCCAGCTAACGCAAACGATTTTACTATTTCTGAACTTATTTCAAGACGTTCTTTTAGTTTTTCTTTTTCTTCCGCATCCCATTCTCCTAAGACATAATTGACTTGTTGTCCTTTTTTAAAGGCATCGCTGATGCCAAATCGAAAACGAGGATATTCGGTTGAATTTAATAATAATTGAATGTTTTTAAGTCCGTTATGGCCACCATCGCTTCCTTTAGTTTTGATTCGGATGGTTCCAAAAGCTAAATTTAAATCATCAGTAATAACCAACATATTTTCTTTTTCTATGTTTTCTTTTTCTAACCAATATTTCACCGCTTTACCACTTAAATTCATGTAGGTGTTTGGTTTTAATAATAGAATGGTTCTTCCTTTTATTTTTAGCTCGGCAACTTCACCTAATTTCACTGTTTGAAACGAAATTCCTTCTTGATTAGCAATGTAATCTAAAATTTTGAAACCTATATTGTGTCGTGTATTTGTATATTCTGAGCCAATGTTTCCAAGCCCAACGATTAAGAATTTCTTCATTGAAATAGTGTCTTGTTTTTGTTTCTTAAATAGATTTGATAACCAATTCATGTTACAAAAGTAATGTAAAGTTTAGATAATGAAAAGCATAAAAAAAGCACCAGTAAAAACTGATGCTTCTTTTGTATAGTTTGTAAAGAAATTATTTTTTCTTTTTTCCACCTTTTTCTGCTTTCGCTGCTTCTTGAGCTGCTTTCATTGCCGCACGAGAAATTCTCACTTGACAAACTACAGTATTGTCTGGGTGCATTAATTTGAAATTGTTTGTTTCTAATTTAGTTACATACAATTTGTTACCCATTTGTAATTCTGAAATGTTAGCTTCAACAAAGTCAGGTAAGTTTTTAGGTAAAGCTTTTACTTTTAAACGACGTTGGTTTAAACGTAAAACACCTCCTAATAATACACCTGGAGAAGTTCCTGCAATTTTAACTGGCACTTCCATGATAATTTCTTTGTCATCACTTAATTGGAAGAAGTCGATGTGTAAAATTTTGTCAGAAACTGGGTGAAACTGAATGTCTTGCATGATTACATTGTAAGACGTTCCGTTTAACTCAATTACAACTGTGTGTGCGTTTGGAGTGTAAACTAAATCTTTAAATGCTCTTTCGTCTGCAACAAAATGAACTGGCTGATTTCCTCCGTAGATAACGCAAGGAACCATTCCAGCATCACGTACGGCTTTAGTTGCCTTTTTACCTACGTTTTCTCTTTCTGATCCTTTAATCGTAATTGATTTCATTGTAAAATATATATAATTAATAAATTCTTAATTAAAGTGGCTGTTTGATTACATCAAAAATTTACCACTAATAGAGTTGTTGTTTTGGACCATATGCATTACTTCTGCAAACAATGGAGCACAGCTTACTACTCTTATTTTTTTTGATTCTTTTCTTAACGGAATAGAATCGGTAACAATTAATTCTAATAATTTAGAATTTTCTATTTTTTCGTATGCCTCTCCTGATAAAATAGGGTGAGTACATATTGCTCTTACACTTAAAGCCCCTTTTTCCATCATAACATCAGCTGCTTTTGCTAATGTTCCTCCGGTATCAATCATATCGTCAACTAAAATAACATTTCTGCCTTTTACGTCTCCGATTAGCTCCATTGTGTCAATTACATTCGCTTTTTTTCTTTGTTTGTAACAAACTACAACATCAGATTCTAAAAATTTAGAATATGCGTATGCTCTTTTTGAACCTCCCATATCTGGAGATGCGATGGTTAAATTTTCTAAATTTAAACTTCTCACATAAGGCAAAAAGATTGTAGAAGCAAATAAATGATCTACTGGTTTTTCAAAGAACCCTTGAATTTGATCGGCGTGTAAATCCATGGTCATAATTCGGGTTGCTCCAGCTGTTTCTAATAGTTTTGCAACTAATTTTGCTCCAATTGGCACTCTTGGCTTGTCTTTTCTGTCTTGTCTTGCCCAGCCGAAGTAAGGGATAACCGCTGTAATATGACGTGCCGATGCTCTTTTTGCTGCATCAATCATCAATAATAATTCCATTAAATTGTCCGAACTTGGGAAAGTGGAACAAACAAGGAATACGCGCAATCCTCTTATCGATTCTTCAAAAGAAGGCTGAAATTCGCCATCACTATATTTAGAGAACGTAATCTTACCTAGCGGAACACCATACTTTTCAGCAATTTGTTCGGCTAAATACACACTCTGAGAACATGCAAAAATTTTTGCTTCTGGTTCTTGATACAGCATGTTAATTTATTGTTTAGTAGTTAGTTAGTGTTGTGTCGTGTAAACGAGGTGCAAATTTAGAAATAAAATTGAACTCTGAAAGGATATTTTTAACTATTTTTTTATGAATTGCAGAAATATTTTTTACATTTGCACCCACTTAATGATATAACCATCATTTTCCATTGCCCGGATGGCGGAATTGGTAGACGCGCACGACTCAAACTCGTGTACTTAGGTGTGTGGGTTCGATTCCCACTCCGGGTACGATTTTATTATAAAATCAAGTAAAACCTCTTAA
>NZ_JAKLJH010000043.1 GCF_023151265.1 Flavobacterium sp. | reverse complement strand
TATTTCCAAATGATAAACTCCTGCAAGTGTTTTAATGAGATTTTAAATCGTTCTAAAGTTCCATAGGCATAACCATTTCCAATTAGGTCTTTAATTTTATCATTATGACTTTGATAGATTGGAATGATCATTCGCTCACGTTCTTGTGCTCCAGTTAGTTTTGATTTAAATTTTTCAATTGTCAAATCTTCATTTTTGTGTATTAATTCCATCTGAATGTCAAAAATTTTAGATTTCATTAAATCAAGATAGTTATTTATTGTTCTGGCTTCTTCTGAATTACCTTTCATTTTTGATTGTTCTGCGGACCATTTTGATTTATCAATAAATTTCTTGGTGCTGAATTCAAAACGTTCTCCGTTTACAGTTAGCCTGAAATAAATTGGCAATTGACCGTTTTTGTTAGCTTTTGAAGTTTTTGCATAAATATGCACAGTAATTTTTGCTTTCATGGTGGTGACCTTTTAATTAGTATTCAATTTAATTTTTAAATATTTAGTAAACAAGATGTACACCTTTTGAACCAGTATTAAACTGGTTGTTAGTACGGTGTTTACAGTGCTTTAGAGAATTTAGCGAGACCCAAAATTGTAGAAATTTTTAGGGTCTCGATTTTGTCCCTTTAGCATTAAGATTGAATGAATAATTTGGTATATGTCCAAAAGCAAAAAGCCGATAAATCATAAGATTTATCGGCTTTTGAAACCATTTGTTTTTAAGTGTGTGGGCGATGAGGGGTTCGAACCCCCGACCCCCTCGGTGTAAACGAGGTGCTCTGAACCAGCTGAGCTAATCGCCCCAATAAAACGCTTTACTATTTCTGTATTGCGAGTGCAAATATACAAGGATTATTTGTATCTGCAAGCAATTTTAAATAAAAATTATTTTTTTTCTATCTTTTCTAAGAGTACCTTATTGGTGTAATTAATCATTGTAATGGTAATTTCTTCATTTTTAGCAGTTTTGCCTTCAATAACATAAATCTTACCTTTTTTGTAAGATTCATTACTTTTTGAAAAATCTACATCTCCATAGCGTAAACTCTCTTTAATATCTTCTATAGTAACCCATTTTTCTGATAAAGATTTTTTAGCAAGGGTATCAATATCTAACGATTTGCTACGTAAATCTTTTAAAACACGACAATTTGGTAAATAGCAAAACTCAACACCTTTGTCGTCTGCTTTAGCTCTCAAAAACCAAATCACAAATATTATACCTAAAAATAATCCAAATAAATAATAGGCTAAACGAAACTGAAACTTCATATAAATAATAATTTGTGCAAATTTAGTTTAAATTATACACATAGTCCCTAGATTTTAACTTTAAAAAACAATCAGATTGATATCGCGATATTCTAAATTAAACCAATCTGCAATGGCTTTATTGGTTAAAACACCGTGATAGGAATAAATACCATTTTTTAAACCTCTATTGCAACGGATGGCCGTTTCAATTCCGCCATCATCTGCAATGTGTAATAGGAAAGGAGAAATGATATTGCTAATTGACATAGATGCCGTTTTAGAATAACGTGAAGGAATATTAGGAACACAATAATGAATTACACCATTTTTAATAAAGGTAGGTTTTTCATGCGTAGTTACCTCGGAAGTTTCAAAACAACCACCAGTATCGATACTTACATCCACAATAACAGCACCTTTTTTCATGTGTTCTACCATGGTTTCTGTTACCACAACTGGAGCTCTATTTTTTCCTTTCATGGCGCCAATAGCAACATCGCAACGTCTTAGTGCTTTTAAAAGCGATTTTTCTTGAATAGTTGAAGTGAAAATTCTTTGATTTAAGGTGTTTTGTAAACGACGTAATTTGGTAATCGAATTATCGAAGACTTTTACATGAGCGCCTAATCCTAAAGCAGTTCTAGCAGCATATTCTCCTACAGTTCCAGCTCCAATGATGACAACTTTTGTTGGTGGAACTCCAGTGATATTTCCAAAAAGTAAACCTTTTCCGATGTTCTCACCAATCATTAATTCGGAAGCAACTAAAATAGAAGCTGTTCCTGCAATTTCAGATAATGATTTTACTGCAGGATATGAACCATCTTCGTCTTTTATGAATTCAAATGCTAAAGCTGTTATTCTTTTGGCTGCTAAAGCTTCAAAATATTCTTTTTTCTGAGTTTTTAATTGAATAGCTGAAATCACAATCGTTTGCGGATTCATCATTTCAATTTCAGTAAGAGTAGGAGGCTCTACTTTCAAAATCATTGGGCAACCCAACACTTTTTTGGTGTCTTGTGTGATTTCCGCACCTGCATCGCTGTATTCTTTGTCGGTATAACTTGAAGTTTCTCCAGCTCCTGATTCTAACATTACGCGATGTCCGTGCGAAACCAATGAAGAAACCGCATCTGGTGTTAAGCAAATTCTTCTTTCTTGATAGGATGTTTCTTTTGGAATTCCTATAAATAATTCGCTTTTATGACGCGCTACTTCAAGTTTTTCTTCTTGTGGAAGCAATTGTGAAGCAGAAAAAGGAGTGTATATCGACATTACTTTTGATTTTGAGGTTCTAAATTAGGAATTATTTTAGACTTGGGAAATAGATTCACAAAAAAAGAGAATAGAAGTTGATTTTCTATTCTCTTGTGTATTTAATTTTTGAGCGTTAGTTCACGTTTACCATTTGGTAAAATTTTTATTGAAATACTCGCATGGTCTATTGGAATTAAGTTTGGCGTTTTTTCTGGCCATTCGATAAAGCACCAATTATCAGAATAGAAATATTCGTCTAATCCCATATCATATCCTTCTTCTTCCGAATTTAAACGATATAAATCAAAGTGATACACCGTTTCACCTTGAAAAGTTCTGTATTCGTTTACTAAAGAAAATGTTGGGCTACTTGAATTATCTTTTACACCTAATTCTTTTACCAATTCTTTAATTAAAGTCGTTTTTCCGGCACCCATTTGCCCATGAAACGTGATAATTTTCTTTAACGAAGGTGTAGCAAGAATCTGTTTTGCAATGGCATTTATTTCTTCTAAACTGTAAATTACGGTCATATATAAACTCAAATTTTACTTAATTATCTTGGCTCTAAAACTAAGAATGGAATGACCATTTCTTCTAACGAAATTCCTCCATGTTGATAGGTATTTCGGTAATAACTCACATAATGATTGTAGTTATTTACGTAAGCCAAAAATAAATCGTTTTTCGCAAAAATAAAAGAGCTACTCATGTTAAGTGCTGGTAATCCAATTTTTTTAGGATCTTTCACCGCATAAACGTCTTTGTCTTCGTAAGTTAAGCTTCTTCCGGTTTTGTAACGAAGATTTAAACTCGTGTTTTTATCACCAATAACTTTCGATGGATTTTTACAATTGATAGTTCCGTGGTCGGTAGTTATAATCAATTTAAAACCAAGTTGTTGTGCTTGTTGAATCATATCCAAAAGCGGAGAATTCTTGAACCAACTAGCTGTTAATGAACGATAAGCTTTATCATTTGAAGCTAATTCTTTCACTACATCCATTTCAGTTTTAGCGTGCGATAACATGTCTACGAAATTGTAAACAATAGTAGTTAAATCATTGTTTTTTAATGATTTGAAATTATCAGCTAATTTTTTTCCCGAAGCAAAATTGGTAATCTTATAATATTCTTGTTTGATGTTTAATCCCAAACGTTTTAATTGCTCGGTTAAAAATTCACCTTCATAGAGGTTTTTTCCACCTTCATCTGGATCGTTTTTCCAATATTGTGGGAATTTCTTTTCCATTTCCAACGGAGTTAATCCCGAGAAAATAGCATTACGAGCATATTGAGTTGCTGTTGGTAGAATAGAAAAGTAGCTTACTTCTTTTTCTAATTTGTAATGATTGTTTACAACGCTTTCAAAGGCTTTCCATTGGTCGTAACGTAAATTATCAATAACTACAAACAAAATAGGTTTGTCTTTTTTTCGGATTTCTGGAGCAACTAATTCACCAAAAATTTCATGAGAAAGTACTGGTTTATCTGCTTTTGGTTGAAACCAATCTTCGTAATTACGTTCGATGAATTTCCCAAATTGCACATTCGCTTCGGTTTTCTGGCTTTCTAAAATTTCTACCATGCTTTGGTCTTCGATATTTTCCAACTCTAATTCCCAAAACAATAGTTTTTTGTACAATTCTACCCAATCTTCATACGTACGAACCATTGCCATATCCATCGCAATTTTTCTGAATTCTTTCTGATAATCCAAAGTTGTTTTTTCAGAAATCAATCGCGAATGGTCTAAATTTTTCTTCAAACTCAATAAAATCTGATTAGGATTTACGGGTTTTATCAAATAATCGGCAATTTTTGAACCGATAGCTTCTTCCATGATATATTCTTCTTCACTTTTGGTAATCATAATCACCGGAACCGAAGATTTCTTTTCTTTTAATTCAGATAAAGTTTCCAAACCACTCAAACCGGGCATATTTTCATCTAAAAATACAATGTCGAAGTTATTTTCTTCAAACAAATCGATAGCGTCTTGTCCGTTATTGCAAGTGGTTACGTGATAATTTTTCTTTTCTAAAAACAAGATATGGGGTTTCAATAAATCAATTTCATCGTCAACCCAAAGTATTTTTATCTGACTCATATTTCTTAATTTGTGTGCAAGTTACTATTTATTAAACGAGGTTTGTATTAAATATTGTATAAAATTTTCAATACTTTTTAACGATTTCATTTTGTGAAAAACGCTATATTTGTTACTAAAATTATCAAATTGTGAGCCAAACCAACAAACTCAAAATATTTAACGATCCTATTTATGGTTTTATTACCATTCCTAATAGTTTAATTTACGATTTAATTCAGCATCCTTATTTTCAGCGTTTACGAAGAATTTCCCAAATGGGAATGTCGTATTTGGTGTATCCAGGAGCGCATCACACGCGTTTTCATCATGCTTTGGGTTGTATGCACATCATGCAAAAAGCGGTTCAAACCTTGCAATTTAAAGGAGTTTCTATTTCGGAAGAAGAAGAAAATGCTTTGTACATTGCTATTTTGTTGCACGATATTGGTCATGGTCCATACAGTCACGCCATGGAACATAGTATTGTAGAAGAAGTGCATCATGAAGAATTATCGTTATTATTCATGGAGCAATTGAATAAAGAGTTTGATGGGAAATTAGCTTTGGCTATCCAAGTTTTTAAAGGCGAATATCATAGAAAATTCATGTTGCAATTGATCTCAAGTCAGTTAGACATGGACCGAATGGATTATCTAAAACGCGATAGTTTTTACAGCGGTGTAGCTGAAGGAAATATCAACAGTGAACGTTTAATTCAAATGATGAATGTGCAAGACGATTATTTGGTTATTGAAGAAAAAGGAATTTACTCAGTAGAAAAGTTTTTGGTTGCTCGAAGATTGATGTATTGGCAAGCGTATTTGCACAAAACCAGTGTTGTTGCGGAATTAATCTTGACCAAAATTCTAAAGCGTGCTAAAGAATTGACTCAAAAAGGAATTCTTTTACCTTGTAGCGAACCGTTGCAATTCTTTTTGCAAAACAAAATTTCCTTGTCTGATTTCGATAAAAGTGTCTTGGATAAGTTTTCGTATTTAGATGATTATGATGTTTTGGGTGCGATAAAAGCTTGGCAATTTCATGATGATTTTGTCTTACAATCACTTTGCCGAATGATACTAAATCGTGATTTATTAAAGATTCAAATGACTGATGATAAACCAAATAAAGAGAATCTATTAGCTGTAAAAAATAAATACATTTCTATTGCGAAAATTTCAGACAAAGAAGCGGATTATTTTGTATTCAAAGGCAAGTTAAAAAATCAAGCTTACAGTAAGTCAAGTGAGCCGATTCGCATTTTGAAAAAAGATAAAACCATTGAAGATGTAGTAGAAGCTTCAGATCAATTGCACTTAAAAGCTTTGTCAAAACCAGTAACAAAATACTTCATTTGTTTTCCAAAAGTGGTCTTAGAATCTTAACTTTTTAATTTAATTTTATATTTTTGCCAAGTTGAAGTGGAATCAATACTTGGTATTGAATGAAAATGCGTATTTTTATATCCCAAAATCTATCTAAATTAGATAGTAATAAAATTTTTAAATGAAGTTTACAGCAGCGCAAATAGCAGGCATTTTAGAAGGTGAAGTAGTGGGTAATCCAGAAGCTGAAGTTTTTAAATTGTCTAAAATAGAGGAAGGAACCGAAGGCTCATTGACGTTTTTGGCGAATCCAAAATATATCAATTATATCTATTCTACTCAGGCATCTGTTACTATAGTTAACAACACTTTTGAGCCAGAACAAGAAATTACAACAACTTTAATTAAGGTTGAAGATGCTTATAAGTCATTTTCAAAGTTGTTAGAATACTACAATCAAGTAAAATTGATGAAATCAGGAATTGAGCAACCTTCAGTTATTTCAGAAGGTGTTACCTATGGTTCTGATTTATATTTAGGAAGTTTTTGTTATATTGGAAAAAATGTAATCATTGGAAATAATGTAAAAATTTATCCAAATAGTTTCATTGGCGATAACGTAACCATTGGTGACGATTGTGTTTTCTTTGCTGGTGTTCGAATTTATTCGGAAACTGTGATTGGAAATAGATGTACGATTCACTCAGGAACAATCATTGGTTCGGACGGATTTGGTTTTGCACCTCAAGAAGACGGAACGTATGTAAAAGTACCACAAATTGGAAATGTAATTATTGAAGATGATGTTGAAATAGGTGCGTGTACAACTGTTGACAGAGCTACTTTAGGTTCAACTATAATTAGAAAAGGAGTAAAATTGGATAATCATATCCAAGTTGCTCACAATGTTGAAATTGGTGAAAACACCGTAATCGCAGCACAAACCGGAATTGCAGGAACAACTAAAATAGGTAAAAACTGTTTAATTGGTGGTCAAGTTGGTTTTGCTGGACATTTAGTAATTGGTGATGGTGTAAAAATTCAAGCGCAATCAGGAATTGGTAAAAATTTAGAAGCTGGAGAAGTTGTTCAAGGAAGTCCGGCATTCAATTACGGAGATTTCGCAAAATCATTCGTGCATTTTAGAAATTTACCAAAGATTGTTAACGATTTAGAAGAATTAAAAAATAAAATTAAATAATTTAAAATTTTTATCATGGCGAAGCAAACAACAATTGCTGCAGAAATATCATTAAAAGGGGTAGGTTTACACACTGGTCAGGAAGTTGCAATGACTTTTAAACCAGCTCCTGTAAACAACGGATTTACATTTGTACGTGTAGATTTAGAAGGGCAACCAATTATTGAAGCTGATGCAAATTATGTTGTAAATACGCAACGAGGAACTAATTTAGAAAAATTAGGAGTAATGATTCAAACGCCAGAGCACGTTTTAGCGGCGCTTGTGGGTTGCGATTTAGATAATGTTATCATCGAATTAAATGCTTCTGAACTTCCTATTATGGATGGTTCTTCTAAATATTTTGTTGAAGCTATTGAAAAAGTTGGAATTATTGAGCAAGAAGCTGAACGAAAAGTATACGTTGTAAAAGAGGTTATTTCTTATTTAGATGAAACTACAGGAAGTGAAATTACTGTGATTCCTTCTGATGAATATTGTGTAACTGCAATGGTAGATTTTGGTACTAAAGTTTTAGGAACTCAAAATGCAACCATGAAAAGTATAAAAGAGTTTAAATCTGAAATCGCCGATTGTAGAACGTTTAGTTTCTTACATGAATTAGAATCACTTTTAAATAATGGTTTAATTAAAGGTGGCGATTTAAATAACGCTATTGTGTATGTTGACAAAGAAATTTCAGCTGAAACAATGGAAAATTTAAAGAAAGCTTTCAATAAAGAAACAATTTCGGTTAAATCTAACGGAATTTTAGATAACCTTACTTTGCATTTCCCTAATGAAGCCGCTCGTCATAAATTATTAGATGTTGTAGGTGATTTATCTTTAATAGGAACAAGAATCCAAGGAAAAGTTATTGCTAACAAACCAGGGCATTATGTAAATACACAGTTTGCTAAGAAAATTGCTAAAATAATCAAATTAGAAGAGCGTAATAATGTTCCTAGTTATGATATCAACAAAGAACCTGTAATGGATATTCATGGTATTATGGATTTATTACCACACAGACCACCATTCTTGTTGGTTGATAAAATTTTAGAATTATCAGAAACGCATGTAGTAGGTTTAAAAAATGTTACAATGAATGAAGATTTCTTCGTTGGACATTTTCCTGGAGCACCAGTAATGCCTGGAGTTTTACAGATTGAAGCTATGGCACAAACAGGAGGTATTTTAATTTTAAGTACTGTTCCAGATCCAGAAAATTACTTAACATATTTCATGAAAATTGACAATGTTAAGTTTAAAAATAAAGTCTTACCAGGTGATACCTTATTCTTTAAATGTGATTTAATATCTCCTATTAGAAGAGGAATTTGTCACATGCAAGCGTATGCGTATGCAAATGGTAAATTAGTTTCAGAAGCCGAATTAATGGCACAAATTGTTAAAGTAAAATAAAGATATATGAAATCGCCACTGAAATAGCTTTGCGTAAGCAAAAACAAAAAATGAAGGCGATACCATATTTTTCCTATAAAAAATAAAATTTTAAAATATGAATCAACCATTAGCTTATGTGCACCCAGGTGCTAAAATAGCAAGAAACGTAGTAATTGATCCTTTTACTACCATTCATAACAATGTTGAAATTGGTGAAGGAACTTGGATTGGTTCAAATGTTACCATCATGGAAGGTGCTCGTATCGGTAAAAATTGTAATATTTTTCCAGGAGCTGTAATTTCAGCGGTTCCTCAAGATTTAAAGTTTGGCGGAGAAGATTCGTTAGCGGTTATTGGTGATAACACTACAATCAGAGAGTGTGTTACTATTAATAGAGGAACAGTTGCTTCTGGGCAAACAAAAATTGGAAAAAACTGTTTAATTATGGCTACGGCTCACATTGCACACGATTGCCATATTGGTGATAACGCTATTATCGTAAATGGTGTAGCATTAGCAGGACACGTAACTGTGGGAGATTTTGCAATCATTGGAGGTTTAGCAGCTGTACATCAATTTATTTCAATTGGGGAACACGCTATGATTTCTGGAGGAAGCTTAGTTCGTAAAGACGTTCCACCATTTTCAAAAGCCGCAAAAGAGCCTTTATCTTATGTAGGAATTAATTCAGTAGGATTAAGAAGAAGAGGATTTTCAACTGAAAAAATCAGAGAAATTCAGGATATTTACAGAATTCTATACCAAAAAAATTACAACACAACTCAAGCATTGAGTATTATTGAAGCTGAAATGGAAGCAACTCCTGAACGCGATGATATTATTCAATTCATCAGAAATTCTTCTCGTGGAATCATGAAAGGTTATACAAGTTCAATGTAATTTTCAATTAAAAATAAAACAAACATCAAATAAAAACAAAATGGCAAGTACATCAGATATTAGAAACGGATTATGTATTAAATACAATAACGATATTTATAAAATTATCGAATTTCTTCACGTAAAACCAGGTAAAGGACCAGCTTTCGTAAGAACAAAATTAAAATCGTTAACAAATGGAAAAGTATTAGATAACACATTTTCTGCTGGACACAAAATTGATGAAGTACGTGTTGAAACACATACATTCCAATATTTATATGCTGAAGGTGATCAATTTCACTTCATGAACAACGAATCATTTGAGCAAATTACATTAGATAAAAAAGTATTAGATGCTCCCGATTTATTAAAAGAAGGAACAAACGTAATGATTCAAATCAACGCTGAAACTGAAGCACCTTTATCAGTAGATATGCCAGCTTCTATTGTTTTAGAAGTGACTTATGCTGAGCCAGGAGTTAAAGGAAATACAGCTACAAATGCTACAAAACCAGCAACTGTTGAAACAGGAGCTACAGTAAACGTTCCGTTGTTTATCAATGAAGGTGATAAAATCAAAATTGATACAGCTACTGGAAACTACATGGAAAGAGTAAAAGAATAATTGAAAGTAAAAAGTGAAGAGTAATTAGTAAATAGCCAAACAACTAATTACTCTTTTATATTTTACTCATCACTAATTACTAATTATTATTAAATGAAATTTCCAAAAGTTTATCCTCTAAAAGATATTGCCCAAATTATCAATTGTAATTTTGTGGGTGATGCCGATTTTCCAGTTTACGGTATGAATGAGATTCATGTGGTAGAACCTGGCGACATCGTATTCGTAGATCATCCAAAATATTATGACAAAGCACTTCAATCGGCAGCTACTATTGTTTTAATTAACAAAGAAGTAGCATGTCCGGAAGGAAAAGCGTTATTGATTTCTGATGATCCTTTTAGAGATTTCAATAAACTGACGAAACATTTCAGACCTTTTCAAGCTTCGAATGCTGCAATTTCAGATTCAGCTAAAATCGGAGAAGGAACAGTTATTCAACCAAATTGTTTCATTGGACACAACGTTCAAATTGGTAAAAATTGTTTGATTCATGCTAATGTTACAATTTACGATAACACCATAATTGGTGATAACGTTATGATTCACGCTGGAACCATTCTTGGCGCTGATGCTTTCTATTACAAAAAACGTCCAGAAGGTTTCGACCAATTATTATCAGGTGGGCGAGTAGTGATTGAAGATAATGTAGGAATCGGTGCTTTGTGTACGATTGACAAAGGAGTTACAGGCGATACTACTATCGGAGCTGGAACTAAAATTGACAATCAAGTGCATGTGGGTCACGATACTGTCATTGGTAAAAAATGTTTGATTGCTTCACAAACTGGAATTGCAGGTTGTGTGGTTATCGAAGACGAAGTAACCCTTTGGGGACAAGTTGGTACTACAAGCGGAATTACTATTGGTACAAAAGCAGTAGTAATGGGACAAACTGGTGTTACCAAATCAATTGAAGGTGGAAAAACTTATTTTGGTACTCCAATTGAAGAATCGCGAGAGAAATTAAAACAATTAGCCAACGTAAAACGAATTCCTGAAATCATTGAAAAATTAAAACAAAATGACAAATAGAGCGAAAATCGAATTTTTGTATAAAGAAGATGGTATGCGAAATGACGTTTTTTTAAACGAACTTTTGCACGATGATTTTATTTTGGATTGGGACAGTTCACAAGGAAATGTCAACATGAATAAAGCGGATATTGTTGATTTAGCAAAAGAGTTAAAACAAAATTACGTTGACTCCTTTATGGAAATTTCGCACTTTATTGAAGATAACAATCAAATCGTGGTGAAATACAATCATAAAGTAACTACTATCGAAAACCCGAAAGAGTTCGTTCTTATTGCAAAAGTGGTGGTCATTTGGGAATTTGAAGCAGATAAAATCAAAAAAGGATATCAAATTAGCAAACCTAATTAAAAAAATACAATAAAAATTACGTGATTATTTGGTAAAAAACTTACTTTTGCATCACAAATTTAAACACAATTTAATTCATATATCATGAGCGTTTTAGTAAATAAAAATTCAAAAATAATTGTACAAGGATTTACAGGTAGCGAAGGAACTTTCCACGCTTCTCAAATGATTGAGTACGGAACAAATGTTGTAGGTGGTGTAACTCCAGGAAAAGGTGGTTCAACACATTTAGACAGACCAGTTTTCAACACAGTTAAAGATGCTGTTGAAAAAGCAGGAGCTGATACTTCAATTATTTTCGTTCCGCCAGCATTTGCTGCTGATGCAATTATGGAAGCTGCTGAAGCGGGTATCAAAGTAATCATTTGTATTACTGAAGGTATTCCGGTAGCAGATATGATTAAAGCTTATGATTACATTAAAGGAAAAGATTGCCGTTTAGTTGGTCCTAACTGTCCAGGTGTAATTACTCCAGAAGAAGCTAAAGTGGGTATTATGCCAGGTTTCGTTTTCAAAAAAGGAACAGTTGGTATTGTATCTAAATCAGGTACTTTAACTTACGAAGCTGCTGACCAAGTAGTAAAACAAGGTTTAGGAATTACTACAGCTATCGGAATTGGTGGTGACCCAATCATTGGAACAACTACTAAAGAAGCGGTTGAATTATTAATGAACGATCCAGAAACTGAAATCATCATCATGATTGGTGAAATCGGAGGTCAATTAGAAGCAGATGCTGCTCGTTGGATTAAAGCTGACGGAAATCGTAAACCAGTTGTTGGATTCATCGCAGGTGAAACTGCTCCAAAAGGAAGAACAATGGGTCACGCAGGTGCAATCGTTGGTGGTGCTGATGATACAGCAGAAGCTAAAAAACGTATCATGAGAGAAAACGGAATTCATGTCGTAGATTCTCCAGCTGAAATTGGTAAAAAAGTAAAAGAAGTTTTAGGGTAATCTTTACTTCTTAAAAATATAAAGTTCTGATAATTCAGGACTTTTTTTATTTAAAAAATAAATTTCTCAATTGAGAAATTTGTGTACTTTTGATTAACTATAAAAAGTAAATTATGAAAAAAAGAGTTTTATTATTTGTGTCAATTGTATCACTTTCATTAACTTTCAATTCATGTAGTAAGGATGATGATAGTAGTTCATCAACTTCTGGAACTATCGTTGGTGAATGGGAATTTTTAAAAGAAGGAACAATTGTTTCAGGTACTGAATTTTTGTCACCTTTTGAGCATACATCTGGTTGTACAAAAAATTATATTGAGTTCAAATCAAATGGAATGGCTGAAGATTATTATTATGAAAAACCATCAGGAAGTTGTGTTGAATATGTAGATGAGGCTACTTGGACTAAAGAAGGTAATGCTCTTTCAGTAAATTATGGAGGAGGTGATTTTTTTGATAGTGAGATTATGATTTTAAATAGTACAACATTGAAAATTAAATTCGCTGATGATGGCGGAACGATTAATGTTGTTGAGTTCGTAAGAAAATAAATTTCAACATAAAAAAATCCCGCAAATAGCGGGATTTTTTATTTATATAATTTCAGCACTTAATCCTGCATCTAATAATGCCGAACATTGTGGTTTCAATTGGTCAATCGGACCCGTTTTAACTGTGCATTTGCCTTTGTAATGTACTAATAATGCACATTGCTCGGCTTGTAATTCATCGTGTTTGCAAACTCTTATTAATGTATCAATAACATGGTCAAATGTATTTACATCATCATTGTGTAATACAATTTCGTTATTAACACCAACAGCTTCTGCTACTAAAACTTCTTCTTGTACTTTTTCTATCGTGCTCATTTTCTTTACGTTTGAAAGTTCATTACAAAAATACTGAATCAAATTCAAATTCAAAAATCAAATTCAAGATTTAAAAAAGTTAAACTCCCAACTTCCATCTACTAACTCCAAACTATTTTTCAAACTTCAATGCAACCCAATTGTTTCTTTCAAATTGTTTTACATAGGTTAATCCCATCGAAGTGCAACTTTCTGAAATCACAGGAATATCTTCGGTATAAAAACCACTTAAGAATAAAATTCCGTTTTCGTTCAAACAATCTGCATATTGTTGCATATCGTTTAAAAGAATATTTCGGTTGATGTTGGCAATAATAATGTCGTATTTTTTACCCACTAATAAAGAAGCATCGCCTTCGTATACCGAAATATGTTTGCAATTATTACGTTCTGCATTTTCAATTGAGTTTAAGTAACACCAATTGTCAATATCAATAGCATCAATAGGTTGTGCACCTTTCATTTCGGCTAAAATGGCTAAAATGGCAGTTCCGCAACCCATGTCTAAGGTTTTTTTATTGGTAAAATCGGTTTCCAAGATGTGTTGAATCATCATGTGAGTCGTTTCATGATGACCTGTTCCAAAACTCATTTTGGGTTCAATTACAATATCGTATTCAGCACTTGTTTTTTCATGAAATGGTGCTCTTACGTGACATTTTCCGTCTACATCAATAGGTTCGA
Source organism: Flavobacterium sp. (assembly GCF_023151265.1). Lineage (GTDB taxonomy): Bacteria > Bacteroidota > Bacteroidia > Flavobacteriales > Flavobacteriaceae > Flavobacterium. Next base: position 2,809 of record NZ_JAKLJH010000043.1, on the reverse strand, counting down.
AGTTTTTTTCCCATTCTTCATTCCAATTTACTTGCTCAATTTCTTCAAAAGTATATTCGATTTTAAATTCTGGATTACTTAAAATTTGAATATCTTCTAATATATTTGTATCCCATAAATCTTTTTGAACAAAGGCAGAAATTCCAGTTTGAGTTTCGATAAAACTTTCAAAAGCTTTTTCACCCAATTCTGCAATCAAAATTTCACTTCCTAATTCAACTGGGTTTATTGTAAAATGATATCCAATATATATATTTGACATAACGTTAATTTTTTGCAAAGGTAATATTTACTTAACACACTTAACCTTGTTTTAATGTTAAGTTTGCGCAAAATAAACAACAACATAACAAATGAAAAAATTAGTAACCTTTTTATTGCTTGTAATCAGCTCTTTTGCTGTTGCCCAAGATATAAAAGTAACCACAAAAGACAACGATTTAAAGTTGGCAGCACTTCCATATTATAGCTATGGAAAAGGATTAGGAATAACATCGCCTGATAGTTTATTTCAATTAAATATCCGTTTTAGAATGCAAAATCGAGTAACTTACATTCAAAATGAAGGTGAGGATGCAGCTTATTCTGGAGAAATTAGACGTTTGCGTTTACGTTTTGATGGTTATGTAGGAAATCCACACTTTTTATATGTAATTCAGTTATCATTTGCACCAGGTGATGTGGGCGAAATTCAAGATGGAGAAAACATCAATATTATTCGTGATGCCGCTGTTTTTTATCGTCCAAATAAACATTGGAGTTTCCTTTTTGGTCAAACCAAATTACCAGGAAATCGTCAACGTGTCAATTCATCAGGAGCTTTACAATTAACCGATAGAAGTATTAACAATGCTCGTTTTACGATTGATAGAGATTTTGGTTTTCAAGCGTATTATTTAAACGAAAACAAAGAAAAATTTTCATACAATGTAAAAACAGCTGTTTCAACTGGAGAAGGAAGAAACTGGACAAAATCTGCTGATGACGGAGTTGCTTTAACAGGAAAATTAGAGTTGATGCCTTTTGGTTCATTCAAAAAAGACGGAACCAATTTTGAAGGAGATGTGGCTCGCGAAGAAAAACCAAAGTTGTTGCTTTCGGGAGCTTTTCATCAAAATAACTTAGCTAGAAGAACACAAGGACAACTTGGAAATGATTTATTCGAACAAAAAACTATGAAATCGGTATTGTTAGATGCGATGTTCAAATATAACGGTTGGGCTTTTATGTCGAGTTATATGTCACGTTCGGCTAAAGATCCAATCGCTTTTAATCCAGATGATATTACTGAATTTAATTATGTTCCTGTTGGAAGTGGAATGGATTATCAATTGAGTTATGTTTTCCCAACAAACTACGAAATTATTGGACGTTTTTCTACTCAGAATATGCATGATGATATCAAAGCATTAACACCAGATTCAAAACAATATTCATTAGGTGTTACAAAATATTTATGGGAACATGCTTTCAAGTTACAAGGAGAAGTTACTTTGAGCGATTTGAATTATTTCGACGGAAGCAACAAACAAAATTGGTACGTTCGTTTTCAATTAGAAATTGGAATTTAAAATTCTATTTTAATACAATTTGAATCCAGTTCTAGTAACTGGATTTTTTTTGTTTCTATTTGATTACCTTTGCAAAATATTTATTTCATTATGTTACATATAGGAGAGTTCAATACGTTAAAAATACTTAGAGATACTAAAGTTGGTTTATTTTTAGGAAGCGAAGACACACAAGAAGATGATGTTTTATTACCTAATAAATATGTTCCAAAAGAATTTACTATTGGAGATGATTTAACCGTATTTGTATATTTAGATCACGAAGAACGTCCTGTTGCAACCACTTTGAAACCTTATATCAAATTGAATGAATTTGCGCATTTGAAAGTAAATTACATCAACAAATTCGGAGCTTTTTTAGATTGGGGATTGGAGAAAGATTTGTTTGTTCCTTTTAAAGAACAAGCGCGCCCTATGGAAGAAGGCAAGCGTTACTTGGTTTACATGCATATGGATGAGAAAACGAATCGTTTGGTTGCTTCGAGCAGAACAAATAAATATTTATCGAACGAAAATTTAGAGTTAGAAAAAAACGAAGAAGTAGATATTTTAATTTCGCACATTACCGAAGGTGGAATCAATTGCATCATCAATCAAAAACATAAAGGTTTAGCGTATAAAAATGAAGTATACGATGATGTAAAACCTGGAATGAAAACGAAAGGGTATATCAAAAATATTCGTCCTGATGGTAAAATTGACGTTATGTTGCGAAAAGTAGGAGTAGAGGCAATCGAACCTTCTTCACAAGTAATTTTAGACGAATTAAAAGCGAATCGTGGTTTCTTACGTTTAACGGATAATTCGCATCCAGAAGACATTAAAACGGTTTTGAAAATGAGTAAAAAGAATTTCAAAAAAGCCGTTGGTAATTTATACAAACAAAAACTTATCGAAATCAAAGAAGACGGGATTTATTTGGTTTAGTATGTCAACAAAAAACAAAATATATCTTTTATTAAGTATTGTCGTTTTATTAATGACGTTCGTTGGTATTTTTCAAAATTTTGAAACTGTACATTTTATTGGTTTTGAAACCGAAGTCATTTGGATTCCTGTTTGGATAGGTGTTGTAATTTTACCTCTTTTAAATTTATATGAAATTGCTGTAAATACTGATGATTATAGTAAATATTATTGGTTAGCATTGTTATTAAATGTAATTTCTATCTTTTTTATTCTCAAATATTTCGAAATAGAGTTACTTTCCTAAATTTTTCATAATTAGTGTTTTATTT
>NZ_JAKLJH010000236.1 GCF_023151265.1 Flavobacterium sp. | reverse complement strand
CGAATTAGGCTATATGATTACACCTGAACATAACGGAAAAGGTTATGTAACAGAAGCCGTGAAAACGCTATTAGATTTTGCTTTCAACACCTTAAATTTTCATTCTATTGTTGCTGTTATCGATTCGCGACATAGTGCTTCCGAACGTGTTTTACAAAAAGTTGGCTTTGTAAAAGAAGCGCATTTTAAAGAAGATTTTTATTATAATAATGAATTTACCGATACCGTAATGTATGGTTTACTAAAACGAAATTTTATAAAATAATATATGACCGAATTTGAAAAACAATTCCGCGAAGTACAAGAACTTCTCGAATTTAACGACTTCAATCAAACCATAAAACGAGTAATCGATTTTACTTTAGATACTGAAAACATTGACTTTTACATCAAAACCAATGAATTTTTAAATTGGCTAGATAATAATGAAAAAGAAGACGATGATAAAAAAACTCGTTTAAAAACCTTGTTAGATGAACTTCACGCGTTTTTAAGCAAAAAAGAATGTCACAATCATCAAACCATTATCTCGGTTAAAAATCTTCAAAAAGTATACAATGCTTCTTTTGGATTAGGACCTATAAATTTAGACATCAAAACAGGTGAAATCATTGGTTTGGTTGGCGAAAACGGAAACGGAAAAACAACTTTACTTCGTAGTTTATGTGGTGAATTACATCCAACATCTGGAACCATAAATTACCAATTCCAGTATGATGATTTGTATGATTTACGAACAAAATTAGTTTACATTCCACAACGAACTGACACTTGGCGCGGTTCGATGTATGAAAATTTAGAATTTACAGCAAGTTGCTACGGTTATTCGCCAGAAGAAAATAATTTAGTAGTTGATTTAGTCATCACGCGTTTAGGATTGCGAAAATTTAGAAGACATTACTGGAACAATTTATCATCTGGTTACAAAATGCGTTTCGAATTGGCTCGAATGTTACTTCGTAAACCAAAGATTTTATTAATTGATGAACCTTTGGCAAACTTAGATATTTTGGCACAGCAAACCATTTTAGACGATTTTAGAAACATCGCAAATTCGGCTTTTAGACCGATTGCTATTGTGTTGAGTTCGCAACAATTGTACGAAGTAGAAAAAACATCAAATCAGGTGGTTTTCTTAAAACGTGGTTCACAAAAGAATTTGAATGCTGAAAATGATGCTGCTAAAAATTGCATTATCGAATTCGAAAGTTCATTGAATTTAAGCGATTTAAAACAAGCTTTCAACTCTTTAGAAGTAATTTCTTTGGAACAAAACGGAGGAACTTTTATCGCAACTTTTCCAGAAAAAATTGAAATGAATGATTTCTTGAAAGTGATTATCAACCAATCGATTCCAATGACTTACATGCGAAATATTTCAAATTCAACACGTCGCTTTTTTGTGAACTAAAAAAATAAAATCATGTTTAAAGATATACAGAAAAAATTATTACTCAAATATCCATTGCTTTGGAACACCAAATTTGTTCCTATGGTTGCCATTGGATTACTGCTTCATCTCATCTTTTTTGGCTTAGGTTATTTAGATGGAACCATCGATTTTTCGAACAGAAACAACTTAGATATTGAAGTAACTTGCATCTTATTTGGAGTTTTACTTGTTGTAATTATTATTATTTTATGGCTAGTTAACTACTTTAAAAACAATTCGTTAAAATCATTTTACAGTAAATC
>NZ_JAKLJH010000042.1 GCF_023151265.1 Flavobacterium sp. | reverse complement strand
GACTGAATCATAACAAAAAGTATTACGAGGTTTTCTTCAATATCGTGAGTCGCAAGTCTTTGTCCCTTTTCAAGAATGAGTGTTTTATTACTGCTTGCCTGATCAAGTAATTGACGTAATGGGTTGGCCTTATCCCGTAATTTTGCGACTGTTTGTGAATAGATCGTTTCGCTGGGAACAATCCACAAAACAAGTCCTGTCCGTTTACGGGCAAAAATATTTTGATATTCCCGAATTGATTCTACTGCAAGAAGCGTTTTGCCTCCGCCTGTCGGAACTTTTATAACAAAGCGGGGGTAATATTCACCAAAACCATTTGTAGGCCGGTCTCTGTAATCTTTTGCGGTATTTTGAAAAGCGGTTTGTACCCAGTTCAAGGTATGCCGCATTTCAGGAGGTAATGCTTTTTTTGCAGTATCAAAGGCATCCTTAGTTTCCCTTGCTTTTGAATAAAAGGCTTTTAGCTCAGATACAACTTTAATCTGGTATTTTTTCAGAAACACGGCTAAGCCTCCGATCTCTGAAAGAGATTATAAGGAATACCAACATACTCAATGCTGTTCTCTTTCATATAGTCTTCTTCTAAGAAACAAGCGGGAGCATAAACAATGATTCTTTTTTTGGGATGATTTGCTATTATTTTTTCAGCAACAACGAGGTTTAACGCCATCCGGGTCAGCTCATCAAAATTCTGTTTGTAGATGAGATAAATTAAACTATTACTGTGTTCTCCAACAAAATAATTCTTCTCATCAATACTTTTTTTGTCTTTCAGGCTTTCACCAGTGCATAAGTAATATACATAATCGGCAAATTGCATGTAAGTTGGAAGATTTCCGGAAAGCATTGTTTCTGCATCTATTGGTATACCGACTTTAAGATATTTAAAACCGGTATCATAGCCATATTTATCAATTGCCCGTTTTATCCGTTCGCGAGTTATATCTTTACAGATATTTTTGGTTGGATCTGATTCAGTTGCTTCTGGCATTTGAATGAGAATACATTTCCGGTTGCCTTCGTCTTCTTTATTCAAATCCATTACAGCGTGCATTGTCGTGCCGGAACCTGCAAATGAATCGAGGATTAAGCAACCATTATCACAACTTAAGGTAATAATTTTCTTTATTAATTCTATTGGCTTAGGAGTATCAAAAGGTGATTTACCATCGAATAGTTCTTTTAATAACTCACTTGCTGTGCGTGTTGTACCAGAGTCTTTAGCAAACCAAATAGTTTCTGGAACTCTACCTTTTTGATCTTTAAGATAGATTTTAAATATTAAACGGGTTTCATCTTTATTAAATATAACTTGTTTTCGTTTCATTTTTTCTTGCATTGTTTCTTTAGAAAAACGCCAACCATTCTCTGGCGGATTAATCGTTTTCCCTGAGGGAGTACTAATATCATAAATCAAATTTGGACGATATAAAGCATTTCTAATATCACCATTTCTCCAGAGACCATTAGGGTCGTTATCTGGATTTGAGTAATGTGTATTATCTTCATCAGTCCTATCTAGTAGGTTAAGGGTAAAATTATTATACTTCTGATAACAGATAATATAATTGTGATGAACAGAAAATTTTCCTTCGTACCCTTTACCTTGAACGCTGTGTTGCCAAATGATAGTACCTAAGTAATTTTCATCACCAAATATTTCATCCATTATTTGTTTTAAAAAATGTTGTTCATTGTCATCAATAGTAATAAATATTGCGCCATCATCTGATAGCAATTCTCTTAACAATTTTAATCTTGGGACAATCATGCATAGCCATTTATCGTGCCGAGTTAAATCATCTTTACCGACTTCTTTACCCAGCCAATCTTTTAACATTGGATTATTTACATTATCATTGTATATCCATTGTTCATTACCGGTATTGTACGGGGGGTCGATAAATATACATTTTACTTTGCCTGCGTATTGAGGAAGCAGTGATTTTAAAGCCAGCAGGTTGTCGCCTTCGATAATGAGATTGCCATTACTTTTCTCTTCATGAAAATTAAGCTTATCTACTTCATCTAGGGTATGGTAAGGAATTGAAAGATGATGATTCCAAATTATATTCTTGCCTTTAAATTGTAATGTCGGCATGGGTTACTCCTGTATTAAAGATTCAAATTTAGTTTTAAGCTCAGACAGCTTACTTTCGGTGATTTTACCTTCATTTAATGCCAATAGAACGTTGACGGGTTTCTGGTCATTTCTATTTGGCAATGTAACTCCCAGGTAATTCTCTAAATCAACATCAAAAGAGTCAATTTTAATAGTAAATGGTGTTATTTTTTGTGTAATATAGTCATTCACTATCTGCTGATAAGCTTTGTCTGCATCTCCATCATACAAAACCGAATGACGAATTCCAAGACTTCCAAGAAGGTTCATGAATTTATGAATATTGAACTTTCCAAGTGAATCAAAAATGTAAATTTGCCGCTTTTTCAGATCAATCCACTTTGTATCCAGGAGATAGTCAAAAAGAGCCTTTTCGGTCGCACCCTCGCATAAAATTACATGCTTTGAGAAAAACAAATTTGATCGTTCGGAATCAAGCCATAGAGAATAACGAAAGGCCTCCTCTTTAAGTTTTCTATCCATATCCGGTGTTGAATGACCAAGATTATGATCTTTTATTGCTTTTTTAATTTCTGGTGATGTTTTATCATCAATCAACAAAGCTGAAAAATGGGAATACAAACCGGTATTATCTGCTACCAGTTCATCAATTTGCATCTTTGTTAATTGACGGTTTTCAGAAAAACCTGCCTTTTTAGCAATTTTAATTATTGATGGCAAGTCAGAAATGTTTTTACTTACAAACGTGGTTGAATGCGTAGTTATTAGAACTTGACTATCAGTTGAAATCTCTTTCAAACTTAAATTGAGTAATTCCTGCTGTGTTGGGTGCAGAAATGCTTCTGGTTCTTCAAAAAGAATCAGGTTAAAGTCTGGAGAAAACTCTTTTTTTTTCGGTTCCTTTTTATCAACATATTTTGAGGCAAGTCTGATTAAGGTGTAGATAATGTGCCGTTGAAGGCCTTGTCCTAAGTTATCAATATCTACTTGATTATGACCAAGATTATTATCAGTTATGTAATGATTGAGAAGATTTTTAACTATATCTTCGGGTTTCAATGAACCTATTTTAAATCCGAACGATATTTCCCAATTTGAAATTTGATTATTGATATCATTTACCAAGCCATTGAGTGAAAAATCATCTGTGGTTGATTCCTGCTTAAATTCATCATTGAATGACTCCAAAGCTTTTCCAAGCTCAGAGTAAGCGGTGCTGGTTAATACAGCCTTTTTAAATACAAAATTTGTTATTTCTCGTAATGGAGAAGGGCCTGACAATTTCATATTATCAGATGTTTTGCTCATTTCAGGTATATAGATTACTGTCCCCAATTTCGCTGAGGATACATTTTTCCAGCCATAAAAACTGGTGCTGGATAAAGTATTATTTTCATAACCATAAATATTTCCAATCAAGTCTTTGTTTTCTGTTAAAAAAAACCTTCTAACCTTAAAGGAGTTTGGAGTGATCTTATACTCGTCCTTTAAAGTAGTTGCTTCATCGTCAGTTAATGAATATTCAATATCGATCCATGATTCATTATCGTCCGTGGTAAATTTTGGAAAATCTCTTTCCTTTGAAAATTTCAATCCGCTTTCTTCATAAAAAAGTCTTAAAGCAGTAATGACATTTGTTTTTCCGGCATTATTCTCACCTACAAGAAGAGAAAATGAATTTAATATTATAGTCGCATCTTTAATCGATCTGATATTGTGAATTATTACTTTTTCGATTTTCATTTTCTGAACTCCTTTTTCTTCTCTTTAGCCCGCCACGGACGGCGGGCGTCTTGGGGGCGGGATTAAGAAATAATTTTATCAACCATATTATATTTTTTCAACCAAAAGTCTGGCGCGGTTTTTCATCTAACGTTTGCTTATGTGACGTCGCGGCAGCCTTTTGCCGCGATGTGGCGTAGCCCGAACGAGCGACAGCGAGTGGAGCACATAAGCGGTGTTGTGCGACGTAGCAACACTACTATACATTCAGAAACTTTGAAGCATGGACGCTGAAAAGTTTGCAACAAATTTCTGACACGATGCCTTTTAGTTCAAATGTGTCGCCTTTGTCTTTTTGTTTTTTAAATCTTTTACTTCTTTTACGCCTTTACGCCTTTTAAACATTTCAAATTCTTCATGTCTTTTACGCTTTTAATTCTTTAAAATCTTTTACGCCTTTTAAATACTTCAAGCTCTTCATGCCTTTTACGCTTTTAAAACTTTTCAATACAATTCCTGAATTTATAAATATTACCTGGATTCAAAAAAGTAAATCACATTTTTTAAATTTCATTCACACAAATCAAGTTGCTATACATTACAAATATATTTCTATTTCTTTAATTCTTTTGCTTTTGCCTTTTAATCGCCACGGATGGCGATACTAATTTTGTTGCTATGTCGCACAACGTTTTGCTTATGCGAAGTCGCGGCAGCCTTATAGCCGCGATTTGGCGTAGCCCGAACGACCGCCAGGGAGTGAAGCGCATAAGCTTTGTTGTGCGAAGGTGATGCGCCCTTAATCAAAAAGTCAGTAAAATACATGGATGTATTTTACTATTCAACAAAATAATCCTGCTTTAAGTATTCACCACGACTATCATGCATTAAACTCAAACTGGATAATAATATAAAAAACTTGACATTGTATTTATTAATTTTTAACCTTTGATAAAGTATTATTTGTTTGATTAAAAAATCTACTTTTTTTTAGCATTAAACATAATCTATACTTAAATAAAATGAGGAGGTATTATTTAATGGCATCTATTCGCAGGAGATAGAAAGGGCAATAAAATTGCAAACTCCTATCTAACAATGGGTAACTTATGCTATTTATTTGCTCTCATTTTTGCGAATGATGTGTACATTATTGTGAATTAATGTTTTATCTTATTTAGTATTCATTTTTTTATATAGCTGCACAGGCAAAGTTTACCCCTAATTGGGATGCCTGCATTTTTATTGCCATTTCGTTTTTTGAGCAATATAAAGAAATTGTCCCGCTGTTAGTGGAAATTCTTTAGCGGTATAAATCTCATACTTTTAACCAGCCTTGCTGTCAATTTTTAATTTTTGATCTTCAAGTATTTTTTCCATGTTCTTTACAAGATAGCTTATCCCTACGAACCCTTTAACACGGTGCATGCGCTCTTCACTCTGCAGTATTGCCGAAGCAAGCCATCTCTTCTTCATGTCACCCTTGCCCCATTTTTTAACCCTGTGAGCAAATCGTTCAAGAGAGCTATTAAGGCTTTCTATCGGGTTAGTAGAGTATACTGTCTTATAAAGATAGGGGGAAACTCCAAGTTTTAAAACTGTCAGAGTTTCCTCCATGCCTTCGCGGACACTACGTCCCATGTCAGGATTAATATTGTCAGCCCATTTCGCAAATGAATTTAACAGGGCAAGGGCTTTCTCATAGTCTTGTTCTGCATATGCCGCATTAAGTCTGCGTTCAACTTCAACTTTCATTTTTTCCGGTGCATGATCTATGATGTTGCGTTTCTTATGCTCCCGGCATCGCTGAATAAAACAATTATCGAAGCGTTTTGTTATGGCTGAATAAATGGCCTTCGCTCCGTCAATCACAAACAGCACAGGCCGTTCCTTTTGCAATCCCCGGTTTTCCATGTCATCAAACATGGAATTGATAATACCGGCATTCTCTGTTCCTCCCTGGCGCATCGAAAGGGCCTTTTTTACGCCATTTTCATTGACTCCCAACGCAATAATCATCATGTCCCCACCAATTTCATATCCATCAATGAAAATTATAGGATAGTACCCGTCAATTGGACGCTCATCAAACTCTTTGAGAGCCCGGGCGCTTGCCTTGACAAAGTGACGGCTTACGCTTGATTTTTCTATCCCATATGAATCCTGAATTGCTTCAGCGACTGCTCTGTAGTTGCGGGTAGATACACCATGCAGCATTTTCGCCATTACACTGGCCTCAATTATGCTATTTCTCTGAAAATTATTATACATTTCAAGGGGCTCCTCTTTCTTCGAGCCTCCCCGTTTTACGATCCTCGGCTTTTCCAGTTGTATCTTTTGTCCGTTTACAATAACATAACCAGTCTTCTGTTTGCCATGACGATAACAGGCGTGGGATGTCGAGCGCTCATAAGGTTTGCCGCATTTGCTCTCTATTTCGGCATCTATCATTGCCTTGATCGCCAGCAGGGCTATACCGTTTACAAATTCATTGACTCCCTGTTCGTAAAGCTCCTTCAATTCTTTTCTCGGAGCAATGAAGTCATAGAGAGATAAAATCTCATTGAATTCTTTTTGTCTTGACTCTTTAACATTTGTCTTTTTTACTTTTTTTGAGTTCATAGTGGTTACTCCTTTGATTGTTATTTATCCAAGTACTAATCTTGGGTAACCGCTATGAATTTCAACTAAAACAGGGACATGCTCCAATATAAATGCAGGAGGAAATACATTGCCTAATTGTAAACATAACAATAAAAACAAGTACATCTTTTCTCAAAATTTTTTAACAAATAGACGTTTAATAGAGAAAATTGTTTCTCTAAGCACTATAACAAAATGTGATACCGTTCTTGAGATAGGAACAGGAAAAGGACATCTAACAGGTGTGCTATCTCAAAAATGTAATTTTCTTTTTTCAATCGAAATAGACGAAGTACTTTATCATAAGTCTATGATTAAATTGAAAAAATATAATAATATTAAACTTATTAATGAGGATTTCTTAAATTACTCATTGCCTCGTAAAATCAGTTATAAAGTTTTTGCCAACATCCCTTTTTCTATAACAACTCAGCTAATTGATAAATTAACAAAAGCTCCTAATCCACCTGACGAAATGTGGCTCATTGTAGAAAAGGGAGCGGCAAAGAGATTTATGGGGATAAAAAAAGAAACTATTAAATCATTACTTCTAAAACCGAATTGGGAAATTGATATAATATTTCATTTTAGAAGGGATGATTTCCATCCGAAACCCTCTAAAGATTCCGTACTGCTTCACTTTTATAGAAAACATATCCCTGATATTGCAGAATCAGAGTTTGGAGCATATAAAAAATTTATAGAACAATCTTTTAAATATGGTTTTTTTAAGAAAAAGAGTTTACTGACAAAGAAACAAATAGCTACTGTATTAAAATTAGCAGAATTACCATCCATTTCTAAAGATGGCGTAATTCTTTACATACAGTGGCTGTGTTTGTTTCGATGTTATATAAATTTTATAGAAAAACAAAAAATGTAATCAGCTAATGGTATTCTACCTTTTTACTAACATAGATACTTGATGGCTTATAAACGGCGGGCAGGACGCCCGCAGTAAAATTAATAACTAGGGCGCATCACTTTCGCACAACGGTTCCGGGCTTGGCGAAGGTGGCGATTTTCACCACAAATGTTTATTAAATGCACTAAAGTTTCTTTACCCACAACACTGTCATAGATGCACTGAACCGCCACTTTTGCCAAACCCGTGTTATAGCCAGTGGTTATTGTCCTTCGTCCTTGCAAACCATTGTCAGTATTGAGTTTCTGTATCATTGTCGTGTCGGCTGTGCGTTGCGTTTTTTATTTTTTTGAAGCGTTGGAAATTTTTTAAAAACAATTTTTCTTTTGGGTCGGCTTTGCAAGCTCTATTAAAAACTTTGGTCGTGTGTCGGCTTGTGCGGTTTTTAATTGTGCTTGTAAATTGCGTTGGCTATGTAATTGTCCATTCATTCCAAGGGTCAAATGGAGATGCTCCTTTCTTTATATAGTATTCAATAATGTCGTAAGCAATTTCAGGTTTACTTTTTCCGAATAATTCATTTGTAAAAGTGTCTGAAAGTTTAGGTCTTATACCTTTTAAATGTTTGACTTCTTCTATTGATTTTCCAGTCATTGCAACTAAATCATTCTCTGGTATTAGATTCTCTGTTTCGCCTTCTTTCAAAATCGCAAATCCTCTTTCGAATAACTGATGTCTAAGGGTTTCTTTTTCTTCGTCTGGGTTTAATGCCAAATGTTTACAAACGGGAGCGATTGTCTTTTTCATATCTAAAAAATCATCGTCAACGATTGCTTTCCATTTAATTTTTAAAAGTTCAAGTGTTCTAATTATGCCTATTATTGATTCCTTACCTTGTGCATTAACTACGGCAATATTGTTTTTGTAAAAATGAGTTGCAGGATTTCTGAAACTCAAATTCGGAAATATTATTTGTTCGGTTTCTCCCTCAACAATTAAAACTTTGTCAGCAAAAAACATTTCCGATGAAAGACCGCTATTTATTTGTCTTGCAAGTTTGTTATCAATGTCTTTATAGTCAAAAGGCAATTGATTTACTTCTGTAAAATCAGAAGGCTTGTCAAGTCTTATAATTTCTCGTGGATGAAAGCTTGATAGCAAGATAGATGAATGAGAAGTAATGATTATTTGTGAAAGGTTGTCTGCAATAAATTCCTTAAAGAGCTGTCCTAAATAACGAATGCCCAAAGGGTGCAGAAACAATTCAGGTTCATCAATAAAAAATATTCGTGCATTGGATGACTTATATTTTAACGCTACTTCTAATATACCAATAATTAAAGCACTTTGCGTTCCTGTTCCAGTTTCATCAATATGAATAAACTTATCCTTGTCTTTAACATATAGTTCTAAATTTCTGAGCAATTCAGAAGGTTCGTTGTCTTTAGTCAGTTGAAACTTTATGTCATTTATGAAACTAATAATTTTAGCATTTTTTAATATCTCTGCTTTCTGATTTCCTAAAACTTCTTCAACCAATCCATTTAAGTTATTCAATGCAGTTTTTAATTCGCTATACCTTCCCGAATCTTCCAAAACAGTTTTCATAAGTTGGCCATAAACAGTCCATCGTGAGCCACTTAAATCGTCCTTGGCATTACGCAAAGAATCTACGCCTATAATTTTACAAAGACCTAAACGGACTTCTTTGATTTTTTGGTGTAAAGGATACTTGCCATTTATTAAAATTTTAAACTTTGAATCTTTTTTTTCCGAAACTTCTTCTTCTGTATCTTCTTCGGTTGCAGCGACAGCCGTTTCAACTACATCTGAATATCGTATCTCGATAAAAGCCGAAGATGAATTTGTTTTGAAATCCTTATATAAAATGCCCTGATATTTTTTAGCAATATCTAGTTTATATATTTCTGACCCATCTTGAAAGTAAAGGAATGCAGAAAGGCGAATAGGTTTAGTATTATCGTAATAGTCAGATTTACTTATTCCAACATATCGAGGGTCTTTGTTGCCTAGCAGAAATTCAATTACTGAAAGAATATTGCTCTTGCCTGAATTGTTTTTACCAATAATAATAGTCTTTCGTGAATTGAAGTTCACAAGATTATCCTGTGGCGGAAAACTTTTATAGTTGTTAATTATTAGTTGCGACAAGAACATTATTGTATCTTATTTAATATTTACTTCTATTATTTTACTCGTGTCAATTCCTAAAATGTCCACCACTTTTACCATCACTTTGTATTTTCCTGTTTTCTTGTATTCGTGGGCAATACTTGTAAATTCAAGTGTTGGTGTTTTCTTGGTGCGGAAACTTTGCCATTCGTTTTCAAACAAATAGTTGCCACTCCATTTTTCTTCTGTTTCGCCTTTGTCGTTTTTTACTTTGATGATTTCTTTTTTGTCTTCGTAATTAAAATCAATTGCCCAATAATCAATCCAGTCGAACCAGTTTTTTGTTAAAACAGTTCGGGTAATAATTCCGTTTTTGTCTTTTTCAATTTTGAAAATCTGCCCGTCTTCAATTACAACTTTACTTCCTGCTCTCATTGATTGTTGAAGTTCCTCAATGTCGTCTTGGGTGTAGTGTGTAACAAAGTCGGTGAGTTCAATAGTAATGGTTTTGCCTTTTACTTTTTCTTTAGTGTTTAAATAAGCTACATCAAAGAATTTCACTTGCCCTTTTTCAACGGCTCGTTTATCAAATACATCTTTTGGAATGTATTTCAATGTTACTGAAACGCCTTTCTCTTTAAGTTCTTGAATGAATTGTGGCGTTAAGCCCATTTCAAATTCAAAGCCCAACACATCAACTTGGGTGTAAAGTTTCTGTTTACATTCTTCAAAAATATCCATCAAGCGACTTTGTGTTACCGGAACATCTAATGGGCCAACATTCACAAACCGTCCTGCTTTGGTTCCGTGTAAAGTGCTGTGACCTTCAATTCTTTTAGCTTTGTATGCTTCTAAAATTAAATCAACATATAAATCTTCTTTGGCTTTTCGTTTTCCATTGGTAAGGTCGTCCATAAAAAACTGGCGTTCATATTTACCAAGGTTCAGCAATTCAAAAGCCCTAAAATCTTTTCCGCTTTCTTGTAATTCTCTTTGAACCCCGATTAAACGTTTTCTTGCTGTGTGAACTGAAAATCTTCCTAAGTCCGTTGTAATCCATTTTCGTCCTAATTTTTCTGCAGCTGCAACAGTAGCACCGCTACCACAGAAAAAATCAGCAATTAAATCGCCTTCATTAGAAGAAGCTGCAATAATTCTTCTGAGTAGTTTTTCAGGTTTTTGAGTTGGGTAATCTAACCTTTCTGAATCTTCTCTATTTAATTGTTCAATATCAATCCAGTAGTCTTCTGGAATTTTTCCTTCATCAATATAATAGCGATAAACTTTACCTGATTTTCTATCTGTTTTTTCTTGATATTCTCTACCGTCTTCATCAGTTTTCGCCCTCATGTGCGAATTAGCTTTTCTTTCAGTAATAACATCTTTATCACTTCCATTGAAAATATACTTATCTGATTTTGAATAAAACAAAATATTATCGTGTTTCCTTCCAAAACGTGTATTCCCTTTGCCACCAATTGAATAACACCACACTATTTCATTAATGAAATTTGATTCGCCAAAAATATCATTGAGGATTAATCTCAAATAAGAAGTCATTCTCCAATCGCAATGCACATAAATACTCCCATCAGTTGCCAACAAATTATGCATTAGTTTCAATCTTTCATACATCATACTTAGGTAAGATGAAATACCTTTACCCCAAGTATCTCGGTAGGCAATTTCTTCAATAATGCTTTGTTTCTTTTCGGCTGTTTCATCACCAATTTGAATATCAAAGCCAAAGTCTGCACCAACGGCAAAAGGTGGGTCAATGTAAATTAATTTCAGTCCACCTTCCTTTTCAATTTCTTCTCTTATTGGTCCGTTAACTAAGGATGAAAGAATAAGTTTGTTATCTCCCCAAATCAGTTTATTTGTCCAGCCTTTTAGTTGTCTGCCTCTAAAATCGGTTTCAAACATACTGGCTTGCGCTTTGTCTTTTTCTTTTCTTGGCTCGTCAATATGTTCAATGCTATGGAAAGGCAGGGCAATGTTTGTTGTATCTTCTTTTCTTCCGTTCCAAAAAAGAAATACATCTTCTTCGTCTGCAAAAAGTTTATAGATAAATTCTTTAGGCAGTTTTTCTCCTGCCTTAATCAATTCAATAATTCTGTTTTTATCTGTATCGTTCAAATTCATTACGCTTCTTTGTTTTCAGTTACTTTAAAAATTTTGATTGCATCATTGAATGACTTTAAATCATTCTTCACTTCTTCCCATTTCTCTTGCTTAATATACACTGGCGTATAGGTGTATTCCGTCTGTGCAGTGTTAATGTCTTTGCACCAAGTGGCAAGGCGTTGTATTTTGCGTATGTCGTCTAAATCTTCACGCCCTTTGGTTTCTAAAATATAAAATGTTGTTGGTGATGTTTTGATAAAAAAGTCGGGAAAAAACGAAGCGATATTTCCATTCTCTTTTTGGTATTCAATGCTAAAGTTTACGCCACCTTCACCAAATGTATTTTTTGCAAATGAAACAACATCATTGAATCTGCTTTCGCAGAAAGAAGAAAATTCCAATTCAAAAGGATTGTCGCCAATGATTTTATTGAAAACAGATTTTTTTGGAACAAGGAAAGGTTGGTTTTCTGCAACCTTTGGTTTTGTTAGTTTTAGCGAAATAAAGTTTTTTACTTCTGCTGTCCCTTTGTCTGTTATGGTTAATTCGTCAATTGCTTTTTTGAAAGTAGTTTTCAGAATTTCCTTTGGATGAATTTCTGAAAGGTTTCTCATTGTTTGTGGGTCGCTTAGTTCCACTTCTTTGGTAAAGAGTTGGTATTTGATAAAGCTTTCCACTTTTGGGTAAAGAATATTGAAGCCACTTACCAAACGGCTATCTTTTAAAATCGCAGAAGTAAAAAAGCCAATTACATTTCTGTAATCGGGTGTTGTGTCTTTAAATACTGTTTTATGTGAAAAATCTCCGTCAATGTCATTGAAAACAATTTCTTTCAATTCATCGCTATTGAATTTTTTCTGTATTACTTTTTCGTTTTTGAATTTGCTAACATCAATAAATTCAAGGTTTTTAAACTCTCTATAAATTCTTGGACTCATTTGCGGAATCGGAATATCCAACGCATCTAAATCTTTGTTTGGATTTTCTTTGTCCACTTCCACAATTACAGGGGATTTGCCTTTAGAACCTTTGCCCATTGGGCTGTATTGAAATTCTACACCTTCTGTTTTCAGGCTCTCAACAAATTCTAAAAACGCTGGTGTTCCAACCACAACTAATTTTTCAGGCATATCCAACGAAAACATTTTTCGCAAACCTCTACCAATTGTTTGCTCGGGAAGGATTTTAGAATCAGCACCAAATGGGCGAAGCCCAACTATGGTGGTTACATTTCTAACATCCCAACCTTCACGAAGCATTAAAACCGAAACAACGGCTTTGTATGGCGAATGGTCTTTGTCTATTTCGTCTGCTGCTTTTCTTAATACTTCTAATTCTTCTTTGTCTTTTTTGCTTGCTGCTGTTTCTTTTATTTCACCCGAATTGTTGGTGTGAATGGTCAGCACTGAATTTTTCATTGAAGGATAATTGCTTTCCAAAAACGCAGCCGCTTGGTCTGCTTCTTTGGTGCTCATTGTCATAATGAAAAGAATAGGCGTTTTATGATTTTTGAGTTCTTCATATTGCTGTTCCCATTCTAAATAACCCAAGTGAATATAATCTCGGTAGCGTTCTACAAAGTCAGAAGAATCTTTTTCCTGAATTTTTTGTCTTGAAGCTTCGTCAGGTAATACAGGCGACTTTACAACATTTTGCTTGATAGCTTCAACCAAAGGGTAATCGCAAATTGTCTGAACGAAAATAGCACCGTTATTATGTTTAGGAGTAGCGGAATAGTCTGCTTGCAGACTTATTCCATTACCGTTTTTCAATTTCAATTTGTTACTAATGTCCTCAATGCTTTTAAACCAAGCTAGAGAACTGTCGTGTATGTGATGAGCTTCATCATTCAACACAACCAAATCTTTAATCTTGTCGCTTCGCATTACTTTACCAAGGTCTAAACCTTTTGAAGTGTCTGCATCTGGTTTTGGTTTAACGCCTAAAAAAGTTGTTTCAAAATTTTGTTCAGGTTCTTCGTTAAAGAAAACACGGTGAATATTTGAAAGGAAAATATTTCCTGATTCCGTTATTGGTTTTAAGTCGTCTTGAATATGAAGCGTTAATTGAAAGTCGTTTTTCCAGTCTTTGTCGTCATAGCCATTGTCGGGAAAAAACGGTTCATCAAAAAACATTTTAAGTCCGTCAAAGTCCTTGCGTAAACGGTTTAATACAATAATGTTCGGAGCAATTACTAAAAAGTCCTTTGAAAGTGTGCTGTCTGCTTCGTAGAGTTTATGAAAGTAAGACCAAACCAAAGTCAAGCCCATTACTTTTGTCTTTCCTGCACCAGTCGCCATTTTAATAACATAACGTGTCCAGTTTTCGTCAAACATACCAGTGCTGACACGTTGAGAAGAGTCAAACCGCATTAACTCGTATTTGTCCTTTGCCTTAGCTATTTCATACAAGTAAATAATTGATTCAATAGCTTCACGTTGCGAAAAGAAGAAACTAAATTTTGTCTGCCCGATTAGATGTTCCTGATTAAACCAAAAATTCAATAATGATTTTGAAGTTTCCGAAGCACCTTGATAGCCTTCTTCTCTCCACTTGGCAACTGCAAGTCTGATTTTATAAACTAAAGGAGGTAACAACTTTTCATAGGCATTTTGAAAAGCGTCCATTTGGCTTTGAGTCGGTGCCCACCTTTCATTCGGTGTCAATATTTTAAACGGGTCTGATAACTTCATTTACTTATTTTCTTTCGTTTCAAAGTTAATATTTATGTCGGTGCGTTGGCTTCTGCGGCTGGAGCAAATGAAACTGGATAATCTTGATTTTTTGATTGCCATTTGATTGCTGTCTTTTATTTCGTTAGTTCTTTTACTTTTTCTTTCATTGAAAAGTGCATTTCATCTTCTAAATTTTGCCTTAAAAAGTTGTAAGCCCATTCGGGCAAGAGTGGGCTGTTGATTCTTTTGAGGTAAATTTTATCTTGTATCTGTCTTATCAATTGGGTGTTGATTGTATCGTTGATTTTAATATTCTCTAATTCATTTTCTATTAAGTCTTTCAACTCTTTTAAATTCTCAATTGCTTCTTTGTTACTGGAAATTTGTTTGAATGCTAAAACAAAAACTGGTAATGATGGGAATAAAACACTCGAAATGAAGGTCTGAACTGTTATTTCGTTTTGACCTGCTGCAATTAATAAAATGATGAAGGTTGAAGCGACAAGAAGTAAGATTGTCTTGGCGTATCGCTTCCTTAATGTAAAATCATAACTGCAATTAGTTCGCTGACAAAGAAGCGTTGCAATATTTGTATTAACTGGTAGAACTTCGTTTGAATACCAGCCATAAAGTTTGTCAACCTTGTGTTTTTTTATGTGCTTGTTGTAATAGCGTAAAATCAATCCATCTTCGGGCTTGCTTGGTAAAAGTGTTTTGTTCCAACCAATCAATAAAACATTAGTATCGAATTTTTCCTGAATAGAAGCAGCCAATTTTTTCAATTTCATTGCTCTGTCTTCGCAGTAAAACTCTAGAAAGGTTGCTATAATGCTGTAAAGGACAAAAATCCAGATAATGCTTTGTTCGGGTTTACTTAATAATGGTGTAACAATTGAAATGAGAATTGGGATTGGAACAGCAATAATTACCTGGAAAGCAAAGGTTGATTTTCCGTTTATGTATAGCTGTTTCTGTGCCGCTAAGTATCTTATGCTTGCTTCAGAATCTTGTTCTTGAATTATATGTTTACCAACCTCACTCATACTTAGGGAATTTATCTCCAAAAATTTCAATCCATTTGTTTATTGATTTACTTTGGTTCTTTTCTTCCGTTTCAATTTTATACGCTTCATAACCTTTCGTATATGTGTCATTTGCTTTTGTTGAAATTCCAACTTTTTCCGCATAAGTCAAGGTGTTCAAATTCCCTTGAAATCCTTTTGGGTCATTAACCTCATTGTAAATAGCTGTTTTTAAGTAATACCAAAAATTTATCAGATTAATGTCAATGTAATCATTAAGTGTATCTTTAGATTCAGTAAAATTTAAAACAAGGTTTTCAAATAAATAAGACGGAATTGTTGTCATTGAAGCTCTATTATTCCAAAACTTTAAAGTCCTAATTAATTGAAGTACTTTACCATCATACTTTTTGTTAATCGTTGAGACTCGGTCTTGGTCAATATTAGGGTCTGTTGCTTTCCAACCTCCTTGACCATCGGGTATAATATAATATTTTGTGTCTGTGTAAAACGCAGGAACAATATCAAAAACCCATTCATATGAATTCAAGTTTAAAGTCGCGGCTTCTTGTTTTCTATGTTTATCAGCACTCTTGTATTGTTCAATTTTGTTTAAGGACGACACGATTTTGTTTACTAATTTTATTGAGTTAAGTGTCCCATCATCGTTACAAAGTTTTCTTAAAAGTTTTGCCGATTCAGGTACAGTTAAAATGTAATTTTGTCCGTATGTAACTGTATTATAGGTAGCACCTTCACCGGAAAAAGTAAGTATCAAATCAATGTCGTCTAATGGACGTATTTTTGTGTTTCTCGCAAAAGAACCAAACTTTATGTGCATATTTTCATAAAGCTTTGGGAAGTCTTCCGCTTTTTCGGGCAACGAAATAAGCTGTCCAATTAACCAGTCACGGCTACTGCGTGCAACTTTTGTTCTGTCAGGGTCGAGGTTAACCGTGTCAGTATTAAATTTATTAAAAGCTTCATTAACTGTTTTTGCCATTCTCTATTTCTTGTTTTTAAGTTCAAAAGTCAAGTTCACAAAAGTACGATTTCTGTCGGTGCGTTGGCTAAAAAGTGGCTCTTTTGGTTTTGCCGAAGGGCTGGCTTTGTGTGTCGGGGCAAAACCAAATGTGCCACTTGTGCGGCTGGCTAAAATTGTTTTTAAAAAAGTGCGGTGGGAAAAAAAATAAAAAACTTCGGGTCGGCTTGAGTGTCGGTTTACTCGCTGTCCCGTTTGAATTTGGTCTGTATGTTGGTCACCTGTCAAAATGGTTTGTCTTTGCTTTAATGTTTAAATTTTAGGTCGGTCTGTCGTCTTTGGAACGGTCGTCCTACCATTGGCTATAACGTTCCGCGTGTAGCCGAAGTTGCCGTAGCGTAGCGAAGGCAATTTGGGAGAGGGCGGTACTCCGCCCGAACCGGCTACACGCTGTTGTGTGATGTTCCCGCCAAT
>NZ_JAKLJH010000235.1 GCF_023151265.1 Flavobacterium sp. | reverse complement strand
CACCAGTAAAAGTGTTCATATCTAAAATTGAAATTGGACTAGTTGGAATATATTTAATATATCCCATTTTTTCTGTTTCACCATTATTTTTGGTAATAATTAGTTTGAGAAAATAAGGTTTTGTTTGCGTATAAGAATTAAGATGTAGGATGTATGTAGTTAATTCATCATCTTTTTCTTTTTTAATAAAGTAAACTTCTGAATCACTTGTTCGATGTAGTGTATGACTTATTGAAGAATCAAAGTTCTTATTTTGTAATTTCTGTTTGAAGCTTTGAGTATTAATTTCATTTATTACTTGATTAATAGATACTCTACTTGTTTTTAATTCAAAGGATTCTTGGCAGGAATAAAAGGAGTTGAATAAAGTAAATAAAGCAATAAATTTAAAAATCTTCAATTTTGTTTTCATAGTTTACGTTGTTTTTTGGTTACTAATTTTTAAAGGTTTAGTTGAGCAAATATAGCCTACAACGTTCTGTGGCTTGCTTTCAGTGGCGTTGCACCAACACCAAGCCATTACAAATATAATAAAACATTCCATTCAGCAGCGGATTTTCCGCAGGAAAATCCGGAAGTAGCCATTGAAGCAAACCGCTGTTATGTGGCGTTTTTTAAAATTTCTTTTAATTCTGTTGTTCCAAATCTTTCCACAACTTTAAGTACGTTTTCAGTAATTAGATTAACGTTAGCTCCATTTTCAAGAAGTATTTTTACGATTCCTATATCTTTTGTGTTGGTTGCTGTGAATATGCCTGTATTCAAGAGTAAACCATTTTTTAGGTTCACATCAATTTCAAGTGATATGGAGAATTTTAGGCCATCAATTTCATTATTATGTACTGAATAATATACACCATCATAATCTTGATATGAAATATCTGCTCCTAATGATATTAGATATTTAGCAATTTCAATCTTTGAGTACGCTATTGCACTTCCAAGCGCTAAGTCAATTTCCGTTTGTGAATATCCAGAATCAAATATTGTTTTTAGTTCGTTTAAGTTTCCTTTTCCTGCGTTTCTTTCTATTTGATATTTTCTGTCTGACATTTTAAAGATTTAGTTGGTCGCAAAATGACACATAACGTTCTGTGGCTTGCTCTCAGTGGCGTTGAACCAACACCAAGCCATTACAAATATAACAAAACATTCCATTCAGCAGCGGATTTTCCGTAGGAAAATCCGGAAGTAGCCATTGAAGCAAACCGCTGTTATAGAGCGTTTTTTTTGTTCTTAGTTTATTTTAATTTAAAGTTTGTCCAAATATTATAAAGTTGTTGAACATCGTCTTTATTAAAATACTTGTCCCAAAGTTCACATTTATTCATATAAGCCATGCATTCTCCAAATTTCAAGTATTGTGACTGCGGTATTCCGTTTTTTCTCAAGCACTTTTTCAAAATTTCAAGTCTTCGATTTTCGTCTTCCGCAATTATTGTTTCTATTTTTTCAATTTCTGCTTTTGAGTATTTGTCCGTGATTTCTTTTCGTTTTTTAAGTTCACCCCAATGCATTCTTGCGTCCATTCCTTGTTCAACTCGTCTGAACTGGTTTTTCTCTAGGACAAATTTTAAAGGCTCTTTTCGTTCATAATCTATTCCGTTGACTTTTAATTCTGTCCAAAAACTTTCAGTATCTGGATTGATACTCTCGTTCCAATAAGTCAAAAGTCCACTTTTTAATGAATTAAGTCCGTAAGAATTCATCTTTGGCTCTTTCTCTAAAATATCTCTTGTAAATTTTGACAAGTTTCTGAAAGCTTCTTTAGTTTTTTCGTCCATATTAGTTGAACATTCAACAACTTTGTCGTTGATTTTTGTCACTAAAATAAGTTTTTCTGTGTTTCCTAAAGTTGTCATTATTTGTCTTTAGTGTAGTCTTTTAAAATGCTCTATAACGTTTCGCGGCTTGCTCTCAGTGGCGTTGAACCAGCACCAAGCCATTACAAATATAACAAAACATTCCATTCAGCAGCGGATTTTCCGCAGGAAAATCCGGAAGTAGCCATTGAAGCAAACCGCTGTTGTGTGCTGCA
>NZ_JAKLJH010000041.1 GCF_023151265.1 Flavobacterium sp. | reverse complement strand
ACAACAACAATAAAATGCAACACAACGTATTAATTTTAGATTTCGGTTCGCAATACACCCAATTAATTGCCCGAAGAGTAAGAGAATTAAATATTTTCTGCGAGATTTTTCCATTCGATAAAATTCCAGCAGATTTATCATCATACAAAGCCGTAATCTTGGGCGGAAGTCCATGTTCGGTTCGTTCTGAAGAAGCACTTCACCCAGATTTATCTCAAATTAGAGGTAAAATGCCATTGTTAGCCGTTTGTTACGGAGCACAATATTTGGCGCATTTTTCAGGTGGAGAAGTTGCAGCTTCTAACACAAGAGAATATGGTAGAGCGAATCTTTCGTACATCAAAGAAAACGAAGTGTTTTTAGAAGGTGTTTCTGAAAACAGTCAAGTTTGGATGTCACATTCTGATTCAATCAAAAAACTTCCGACTAATGGAGTAATGATTGCTAGTACTAAAGACGTAGAAAACGCAGCATACAAAATCGAGGGAGAAACCACTTATGCGATTCAATTTCACCCAGAAGTATACCATTCAACAGATGGAAAACAAATGTTGGAAAACTTCTTAGTGAAAATTGCTCAAGTGCCACAAAATTTTACACCAAACGCTTTCGTAGAGGAAGTAGTTGCCGAAATGAAAGCTAAAATCGGAAACGATAAAGTAGTTTTAGGACTTTCGGGTGGTGTAGATTCAACTGTAGCAGCAGTTTTATTGAATAAAGCAATCGGTGAAAACTTATATTGTATTTTCGTAAATAACGGATTATTACGTAAAAACGAATTCCAAAATGTACTAAATCAGTACAAAGGAATGGGCTTAAATGTAAAAGGAGTTGATGCTTCGGCACGCTTTTTGGATGCGTTAGCTGGGTTAGATGATCCAGAAGCAAAACGTAAAGCTATTGGAAAAGCGTTCATTGAAGTTTTTGATGATGAAGCACACCAATTAACCGATGTAAAATGGTTAGGGCAAGGTACGATTTATCCAGATGTTATTGAATCAGTTTCAGCAACAGGTGGACCTTCGGCAACAATTAAATCGCATCATAATGTAGGTGGATTGCCTGATTTTATGAAATTACAAGTGGTTGAACCTTTACGAATGTTATTCAAAGATGAAGTTCGTAGAGTAGGAAGAAGTTTAGGAATCGACGAAGAATTATTAGGTCGTCATCCATTCCCGGGACCAGGATTAGCGATTCGTATTTTAGGCGATATTACACCAGAAAAAGTAGCTATTTTACAAGAAGTAGATGCGGTTTTTATCAACGGATTAAAAGAACACGGATTATATGATAAAGTATGGCAAGCAGGAGCGATTTTGTTACCAGTAAATAGTGTAGGTGTAATGGGCGATGAACGTACTTACGAAAAAGTAGTAGCGTTACGTGCAGTAGAATCGACAGATGGAATGACGGCTGATTGGGTACATTTACCGTATGAGTTTTTAATGAAGATTTCTAATGAAATTATAAATAACGTTAGAGGTGTAAACCGAGTGGTGTATGACATCAGTTCGAAACCGCCTGCAACGATAGAATGGGAATAAAATAAATTTTTCAAATTCAACATATAAATTTCAATAGCAATTATTTTTATTCTATTTTTACGATATAAATTGCTATTGAAATTTTTGTTTAGTATTGTTTTTAAATTAAGATTATGATAAAAAGAGTTGTTTTTCTTTTCAGTTTGATTTTTCTTTTCGGTTTACCGGCTCAATCTCAGATTAAGCATGTGGTAGCTAAAGGAGAAACCGTTTTTCAAATCGCAAAAAAATACGAGGTAACGCCTTTTGATATTTACCGATTAAATCCAGATGCGAAAAATGGCGTTCAGGAAAACACTACTTTATTAATTCCAAAAGCAACTTCAGGTAAAGGTGTTATTCACGTTGTTGGAGAAAAAGAAACACTTTTCGGAATTTCCAAAAAATACAATATTTCAGTTGCTGATTTAGAAGCTTGGAACAAAGCTACTCTTCAAAACGGCTTGAAGAAAGGACAAGAAATTTTTGTTTCAAAACCATCTGCTGCCGATTTAAAATCGGTTCCAACGCCTTTTGTTTCAAAACCTAAAGCGGTTTCAAATGCAACGACTCACTTAGTGGAAGCTAAAGAAACTAAATACGGAATTGCAACTAAATACGGCTTAACAGTTACCGAATTAGAACAATTAAATCCACAAATCGTTGGTGGTTTAAATGTTGGACAAACCGTTGTTTTAAAGCCAGGAGTTCAGGTTAAAAAAACTACAAATGTAACTTTGGTTGATTATGAAGTGCAACCAAAAGAAACACTTTATAGTTTATCCAAGAAATTCGATATCGCTCAAGCAGATTTAATTACGCTAAATCCTGATTTACAAGATGGTTTGAAAATCGGAATGATTTTAAAAGTGCCTTCAAATGGAACAGGAACTTTTGTTTCAAAAGCTAAAGATTCGGTTTTAGTGGCTAAAAACAAAGTGAATTTAATTACTTCGGTAGATAAATCGCAACAAAAAAACATGGTGTTGTTATTGCCTTTCAATTTAACTAAAATCGAGACAGATTCGGTTAAAACCAAAACAGAGCAATTAAAAACGAATAAATTCTTAAACCTTACTTTAGATTTTTACGCAGGAGCTCAAATGGCGATTGATTCGGCAAAAGTGTTAGGATTGCCAGTAAATGTTAAAGTTTACGATGTAGAAAGCACGAAATATTCATCGAATGTAGCTTCAATTATTTCTAAAAATAATTTTGAAAATGTTGATGTTGTAGTTGGACCATTTCAAAACACTGTAGTGGAAACCACGGCGCAATTGTTAGCAAAATACAATGTTCCCGTGATTTCTCCACTGTCGAAAGAGCGTGGTTTGCCAATGGATAATTTATATTATTCCATTCCGTCAGAAGATTTGTTGAAAGCTTCGATGTTTAATTATTTCAAAGCAAAAAATGGAAATGTTGTAGCAATTATCAGTTCAAAGAAAACGACTTCAAAAGAATATATTTCAGCTAATCATCCAGAAGTAAAACATGCTGCTTTTAATGATAAAGGCGCTTTAGATGTGGCACTTTTGAAAACACAATTGGTAAAAGGACAAAAGAATTTTGTTTTGATGGAAATTGAAAAAGCCAGTACCATTTTGAATATTACCAATATTTTAAAAGGATTGCAAAAAGAATACGATATTCAATTAGCGGTTTTCGAATTGTATGATGCGTTGAATTTTGAGGAAATTCCAATGAAAAATTTAACGGATTTGAAATTGTTATTCCCATCTACAACAAAAGTGGCGGAAACTCCAGAAGAAAAGATTTTTGAGAAACAATTCAAGAAAATCAACAATATTTATCCGAATGCTGCAGCTAAAAAAGGTTTTGATGTAACTTTTGATGCGATGTTGCGTATTTGCCAACCAGAAGGTTTTGTGAAATCAGCAGCAACAACCAAAACAGAATATATTGAAAACGCGTTTGATTATAGTTCAAACAACGGAATGATTACCAACAACGCAACGTATTTATTGTATTACGACAGCGATTTAACGATTAAACAAGCACAATAATGGCGACTTCAAAAGTGACATATTTAGGTGATTTACGCACCTCTTCGATACATTTACAATCGGGTTCTGAAATTATTTCAGATGCACCGCTAGACAACAACGGAAAAGGAGAAGCTTTTTCTCCAACCGACACCGTAGCCAACGGATTAGCTAGTTGCATGTTCACCGTTATGGGAATCAAAGCACGTGATTTAGAAGTAGATTTTTCAGGTTCCACAGCAGAAGTAACCAAAATCATGGGAACTGAACCAAGAAGAATTACCGAAATTCACGTAACTTTTCATTTCTCCATTAATCCCGACGAAAAAACAAAAACTATCTTGGAAAGAACAGCAATGACTTGCCCAGTTTTTTATAGTTTGCATCCAGATATTAAAAAGGAGATTGTTTTTAATTGGAAGTAAATAGATAATAGAACAAAGATTAAAGATTAAAGATTAAAGAGAAAAGAAAGTAGACCATTTTAAAAAGTCTTTCTTCTTTTCTCTTTCTTCTATCCTCTCAAAAAATGGCCAACCAAGAACTTCTCGTAAAACTTGCTCACACTAAAATGCCATTTGGCAAATACGAAGGCTATTACTTAATCGACCTTCCGGAGTATTATGTGGTTTGGTATGCCAATAAAGGTTTCCCAAAAGGACAATTAGGCGAA
Source organism: Flavobacterium sp. (assembly GCF_023151265.1). Classification (GTDB taxonomy): domain Bacteria; phylum Bacteroidota; class Bacteroidia; order Flavobacteriales; family Flavobacteriaceae; genus Flavobacterium. The sequence continues at coordinate 22,371 of NZ_JAKLJH010000041.1, read as the reverse complement.
CAATTAAAATTGGTCCACGAACTCAAGCTAAACGGCTTAGAAGAACTCGTTAGAAACATCCGCAGAAACTTTCCAAAAAAGTGATTTTTGAAGTCATAAATTGGTCTTTATTAACTTTGTGTAAATCGGTATAAAATTTCTAAATTCTAATTTCTGAATTCTAATTTTATAACCTATCTTTGCACGATTTTATTACAGATAAAAGATATTTATCGCAACAACAACACAACAACAACACAATGAACCAAACTAAGTACATTTTTGTTACCGGAGGTGTGACTTCTTCTTTAGGAAAAGGAATTATCGCAGCTTCGTTAGCCAAATTATTGCAAGCCAGAGGATACCGAACGACCATTCAAAAGTTTGATCCATACATCAACGTCGACCCAGGAACATTAAATCCTTACGAACACGGAGAATGTTATGTAACAGACGATGGAGCCGAAACGGATTTGGATTTAGGTCACTATGAGCGTTTTTTAAATGTTCCTACTTCTCAAGCGAACAATGTAACAACAGGAAGAGTTTATCTTTCAGTTATTGAAAAAGAGCGTAGAGGAGAATTTTTAGGAAAAACGGTTCAGGTGGTGCCTCATATTACAAACGAAATCAAGGAACGCATGCAGTTGCTTGGAAAATCGGGTGATTATGATATTGTAATTACTGAGATTGGTGGAACTGTTGGAGATATTGAATCATTACCTTACATCGAGTCAGTTCGTCAATTGATTTGGGAATTAGGTGAAAATAATGGAATCGTTGTTCATTTAACGTTAGTGCCGTATTTGGCTGCTGCAGGAGAATTGAAAACGAAACCAACGCAACATTCGGTTAAAACCTTAATGGAAAGCGGAATAAAAGCGGATATTTTAGTGTGTCGTACGGAACACGAATTGTCGCAAGATTTGCGTCAGAAGTTAGCGTTGTTCTGTAATGTAAAAAAAGAAGCGGTAATTCAATCGATTGATGCCTCAACTATTTATGAAGTTCCAAATTTAATGTTGGAAGAAGGATTGGATAGAGTAGCGTTGAAGAAATTAGATTTGCCAGAAAAAAATACGCCAGATTTAAACAACTGGAACGAGTTCTTATTTAGATTGAAAAATCCAAAGCACGAAGTAAACATTGGTTTGGTTGGAAAATATGTAGAATTACAAGATTCTTACAAATCGATTTTAGAAGCGTTTATTCATGCTGGAGCGGCAAATGAGACAAAAGTAAATGTCATTTCGATTCATTCTGAGTATTTAGATGCCAATTCGGCAGAAAATCAGTTGAAAGATTTAGATGGTATACTTGTTGCACCAGGTTTTGGCGGTCGCGGAATTGAAGGTAAAATTGACACCGTTCGTTATGCAAGAGAAAATAACATTCCGTTTTTCGGAATTTGTTTGGGAATGCAAATGGCAGTAATTGAATATTCGCGTAATATTTTAGGTTATGCGGATGCGAATTCAACCGAAATGAATGAAAGTACTGCTCATCCTGTAATTAACTTAATGGAAGAGCAAAAAAATATTGAAAACAAAGGAGGAACTATGCGTTTGGGCGCATGGAAATGTAGCATAAAAGAAAATACGTTGGCACAAAAAATCTATGGTAAAACTGAGATTATGGAGCGTCACCGTCACCGTTACGAATTCAATGGTGCGTATTTAAACGAATTAGAGAAAGCAGGATTAGTAGCTTCGGGAGTAAATCCAGATACGAAGTTGGTAGAAATTGTTGAAATTCCAACACATCCTTTCTTTATCGGCGTTCAATACCATCCTGAATATAAAAGTACAGTCGCTAATCCACACCCACTTTTTGTGAGTTTTGTAGCCGCAGCTGTACAACACAAGAATAAATAAACTGTTCAATTAAGAACACCGAACACTAATATTAGATGGAAGAAAAAAAATTAGACCTTAATTCGATTATCGGATTTGTATTGATTTCTGGAATTTTGATTTGGATGCTATATTCAAATGCTCCAACACCAGAAGAATTAAAGGAAAAAGAGAAAAAAGAGCAATTAGACAAACAAGCCAAAGAAGTTAAAACGGTAACTTCTACCGTTGCCGCAACTCCAGTAGCAGATTCTACTAAAAATGCTGTAGCTCAAGCACAATTAGGTTCGTTTGGATATTCTGCAACACTTCCATCAGCAACTGATGCAGTTACCGAAATTAAAAATGAAGTTTTATCGCTTAAAATTTCTAATAAAGGTGGATATATCGTTGATGCAACTGTTTTAGGATTTGATCAATTTGAGAAAAATTCGAAAAAAGCAGTTCAAATCATTAAAGATAAAAACGCTTCTTTAGATATCGCTTTAAATACTACAGACAACAGAACGTTACATACAAAAGACATGTATTTTGAGCCTAAGTTAACTACTGAAGGTAAAAATCAAGTTTTAACGTTGCAATTAAAAGCAGGTCCTGACCAGTTTTTAGAATACCGTTATGTGTTGAAGCCTAACGAATATATGTTAGATTTTGCTATCCGTTCTCAAGGTTTAGAAAAAGTAGTTAATACTTCAAAACCATTAGATTTAGAATGGCAATTAAAATCATACAGAAACGAGAAAAGTGTTTCTTATGAAAACCGTTACACTGAGTTAGTTTTTGAATATGAAGATGGAAAAGACGATTATTTAAACGCGGCTAAAGATTCTGAAGATGAAGCTAATGACGTTTCTTACATCGCTTTCAAACAGCATTTATTTACTTCTATTTTATTAACAGATACGAAGTTCAAAACAGCTAAATTCAAATCAGATAATTTAGTGGATGATGAAAAAGTTGACACCGTTTTTACTAAAAATTTCACAGCTCAAGTTCCTTTAGAATTTAAAAATGGCGCTTTAAACTATAATATGAATTGGTATTATGGTCCAGCGAAATATGAAATTTTAAATGATTACGATAGAAATCTTGACGAAATCATGCCATTAGGTTGGGGAATTTTCGGATGGATCAACCGTTATATTTTCATTCCAGTTTTCGGATTTATTTCAGCATTAGGAATTGGTTACGGAATTGCGATTGTTTTGTTTACGATTTTAGTTCGTATTGTAATGTCGCCAGTTACTTATAAATCCTACTTGTCTCAAGCAAAAATGAAGGTTTTACGTCCTGAAATTGCAGAATTGAATGAAAAATTCAAAGACAATCCAATGAAGAAACAACAAGAAACGATGAAGTTGTATTCTAAAGCCGGAGTAAATCCTATGGCAGGATGTTTACCAGCGTTGATGCAAATGCCGATTTTCTATGCGTTGTTTCAGTTCTTTCCATCGATGTTCGATTTAAGACAAAAATCATTCTTATGGGCAGACGATTTGTCTTCTTATGATAGCATTTATCAATTGCCTTTCCATATTCCATTTTATGGAAGTCACGTGAGTTTATTCCCAATCTTAGCTTCAATTGCAATTTTCTTCTATATGAAAATGACAACAGGTGATCAAGCGATGAGCACTCCGCCACAAGAAGGTATGCCAGATATGGGTAAAATCATGAAAATTATGATTTACATTTCGCCTGTAATGATGTTATTCTTCTTTAATAATTATGCGTCTGGATTGAGTTTGTATTACTTCATTTCTAACTTAATTACTATCGGAATTATGTTAGTTATTAAAAACTACATCGTGAAAGAAGACAAAATTCACGCTCAAATTCAAGAGAATAAGACAAAAGAGAAAAAGGAAAGTAAATTCCAGAAAAAAATGCGTGAAATGATGGAGCAAGCAGAAGCTCAGAAAGCCGCACAAAAGAAAAAATAATTTTATCTTAATACAAACCCTGTCTGCAAATGACAGGGTTTCTTTTTTATAAGAGTAATGAAAATAGCGATTATCGGATTTGGTAATATGGGACAAACCTATGCCAACAGTTTTATGAGTTCAGGATTTGTCGGAGCTTCAGATATTTTAATTTTGAATAAAACCAAAATTGAAGAAAAGGACAGTTTTGGAATTGATGCAACAAATTTTTACACAGAACCAAATCCCAAAATCTTTGAGTCAGATATTTTAATTTTAGCGGTGAAACCTCAGGATTTTAAACAATTAGCATCTGAAATAAAAGGGTTTTTAAATCCGGAACACGTTGTATTGTCGGTAATGGCTGGAATTTCAATTGAGGCAATGCAAAAGGAATTAGGAGTTATGAAAATTGTACGTTCTATGCCAAATATTCCAACGCAAATAGGAGAAGGAATGACTGTTTTTTGCGCTTCAAGTTTAGTAGATAGAAAAGAACTTTTCATTGTTCAGAATTTAATCAATACAACAGGAAAATCGATTTATATCGAAAGAGAAGAAATGCTAAATGCAGCCACAGCCGTATCGGGAAGTGGACCTGCTTATGTGTTTTATTTCATGCAAGCAATGATTGAATCAGCTGTTAAATTAGGTTTTTCAGCGTCTGAAGCTGAGTTTTTGGTAAGTCAAACTTTTTCAGGTTCGGTACAGTTACAAAACAGGAGTAAATTATCAAACGAAGATTGGATTCAACGAGTAGCTTCAAAAGGAGGTACTACAGAAGCTGCTTTATGTGTTTTTAATCAAAAAGAACTTCAAAAAATTGTAATAGTAGGTATAGAAGCCGCAAATACAAGAGCCATAGAATTAGGGTCATAAAAAAAACGCTTTCCATTGGAAAGCGTTTTTTGTTCATAGCAATTTTATTTATCGAAACGAATTAATCTAAATTTGGTAATAAAACTTTGTTTACAGCATGTATTACACCATTTGAAGCTTGTACGTCTGTTGCAACAATATTTGTAGTTCTGTTTTGTTCATCTGTAATTACTGTTCCAGAAATTGTAAAAGTTCCTGTTTCAAAAGTGGTAATTGGACCTGATGGAATTGCATTAGATAAAACATTGGCACCAGCAACAACATGATAGGTTAATACCGCTGTTTTTTGTGTTGATGTTAATCCACTATATAAATTTAATGTAGCAGTATCAAATGCACTGTTTAATGGAGCAAATACGGTAAAAGGTGAACTTGCAGTTCCGTCTAAAGTTCCAACTAATTCTTGCTGAGTTAATAATGAAGCCAAGGTGCTAAAATTTGGATTAGCAGTGGCATGTGTTACAATTGTAGGTAAACCAATAACAGCATCAACAACATGAATAACTCCATTATTAGCTGTAATATCAGCTGTTGTAACACTAGAAACTCCATTTAATCTAACGCCAGATTCTGTGTTGATGAACATACTTAAAGTGTTAGTTGATGAAGCACCACCTTTTGCTAAAGTTTTAACATAACCAGTGGTTAAACCTGTTGATAAATTTGTTCCACTCACTACATGGTTTAATAATACTTGTGTTAATGTTGGTAGAGGAACATCATCTAAAGATTCAAATCCATTAGCATCTAAAAAATCTAAAAATGCATCATTTGTTGGGGCAAAAACGGTATACGATCCTGCTTGATCAAGTGTTTCAGCCAAATCAGCACGACTTAAAGCATCAACAAGAATTGAAAAGTTTGGATTTCCTGATGCTATATCAGTTATCGAATTGTTCTGTGGTGCGCTATCATCATCAGAACATGAAAACATTAACGTAGAACTATTTTTTGTTTAATCAAAATTAAAAAAGATTAAACAAATAAAAAACTATTTTGCTGCGTTATATAGCAGATTTAACTCACATTTATTTTTTGTTTAATCAGTATTTGGTCTAATATTTGATTTTTTCAATAGTTACTATGTGATTAAAAATTAATAAATTAAACAATAATTAAAAAAATGAAGCAATTATTTCTTGTTATTTTATTTTTAGGAACTTTTGTTGCTAATGCTCAGGATAAAATTAATCAATTAGACGATAAAGGGAACCGTCATGGTTTATGGAGAGGAACTCACAAAGAGTCTAATCGTGTTCGATATGAAGGTACTTTCGATCATGGAAAAGAAACGGGTATATTTAAGTATTTTGATGATACAAAAGCAGGAACTGTTATTGCTACTAGAGATTTTTCTAAAGGTGATGGTTCGTGTTATGCGGTTTTTTATGATCAAAAAGGAAATAAAGTAAGTGAAGGGAAATTGGTAAACAAACTTCCTGAAGGTGAATGGAAATATTATCATTTTGAATCGAAACAATTGATGTCGCAAGAATATTATAAAGATGGAAAACTTGATGGTATTCGAAAAGTATTTTATAAAGATGGAACTATTGCTGAAGAAACCAATTACAAATTAGGTATTAAAGCAGGAGCTTCTAAAACCTATTCAGAGAAAGGACAATTGATAGATTCTCATATCTATAAAAATAATCAATATGATGGAGTTGCTTCCTACTATGATGGATTGGGTAACAAAATGTATGAAGGAAATTATGTAAACGGAAAGCGTGTAGGAACCTGGAAGTTTTTCGAAAAAAATAAAGTAATCAAACAAGTTAAAGCCGCTAAATTTGGTCAAGAATTGATAAAATATGAGCAAAGAAATGCCAAAGAAGCATCCAAAACATTGGAACAATTAAAAGAAGAAAAAGGAGGACAAGAATAAATGAAAAGAGTTGTAGTAGGACTTTCGGGTGGAGTAGACTCGAGTGTTGCCGCTTATTTGTTAAAAGAGCAAGGATACGAAGTTATTGGGCTATTCATGAAGAATTGGCATGATGATTCTGTTACGATTTCAAATGAATGTCCGTGGTTAGAAGATAGTAATGATGCACTTTTAGTTGCTGAAAAATTAGGAATTCCTTTTCAAACGGTTGATTTATCAGAACAATACAAAGAGAAAATCGTTGATTATATGTTTAACGAATACGAAAAAGGAAGAACTCCAAATCCTGACGTATTATGTAACCGTGAAATCAAATTCGATGTCTTCATGAAAATCGCCATGTCTCTGGGTGCTGATTATGTGGCAACCGGACATTATTGCAGAAAAGGTACAATTGAAAAAGATGGAAAAGAAGTTTTTCAATTGTTAGCAGGAAAAGATGGCAATAAAGATCAATCGTATTTTTTATGTCAACTATCACAAGACCAACTTTCGAAAGCGTTATTTCCAATAGGTGAATTAACCAAACCAGAAGTTCGTGAAATTGCATCTAAATTAGATTTAATTACAGCCGAAAAGAAAGATTCGCAAGGGCTTTGTTTCATCGGAAAAGTGCGCTTGCCTGAATTTTTACAACAAAAATTACAGCCTAAAGAAGGTGTAATTATTGAAATTCCAGCGGAAGCCGAAATATATCATCAAGAAAAACCTCAATTCAATTCGGAAGAAGAAGCTTTTGCTTTTGAATCGAGAAGAATTGATTATTTAAAAGTACCAGGAAAAGTAATGGGCAAACATCAAGGAGCACATTATTTTACAAAAGGACAACGCAAAGGTTTAAATGTTGGAGGAACAAAAGAACCGCTTTTCATTATTGAAACCGATGTAGAAAAGAATATCGTATACACTGGACAAGGAAATCAACATCCTGGATTGTTCAAAAAAGCATTGTTTATTGCAAATGATGAAATTCACTGGATTAGAGAAGATTTGGCTTTGAAAGAGGGTGAAAATATGGAAGTAATGGCTAGAATTCGCTATCGTCAACCTTTACAAAAGGCAACTTTACATCAATTCAAAAATGGCATGTATGTAGTGTTTGAAAATCCGCAATCCGCAATCACAGAAGGACAATTCGTAGCTTGGCATTTGAATGATGAAATTTTAGGAAGTGGTGTTATTGCATAACCTTTGGAAATCCGAACAAAAAAAGTAAATTGCATTAAAATAAAGCATTTTTAAAATGAATAAAATTACCCAACTCTTTAATATAAAATACCCAATTATCCAAGGCGGAATGATTTGGAACAGTGGTTACAAATTAGCAAGTGCCGTAAGTAACGCAGGTGGTTTAGGATTAATTGGTGCTGGTTCTATGTATCCAGAAGTGCTTAGAGAACACATCCAAAAATGCAAAAAAGCTACTGATAAACCTTTTGGAGTAAATGTTCCAATGTTATATCCTAACATTGAAGAAATTATGCAAATTCTGAAAGAAGAAGGCGTGAAAATCGTTTTTACTTCGGCAGGAAATCCAAAAACATGGACTCCGTTTCTAAAAGAAAATGGCATAACAGTTGTGCATGTTGTAAGTAGTTCTAAATTCGCACTAAAAGCACAAGAAGCAGGAGTAGATGCTGTGGTTGCAGAAGGTTTTGAAGCCGGCGGACACAACGGAAGAGAGGAAACGACAACGTTAACCTTAATTCCAATGGTGCGCGAACAAATTTCAATTCCATTAATTGCTGCAGGGGGAATAGCAACAGGTAGAGGAATGTTAGCCGCTATGACTTTAGGTGCCGATGGTGTGCAAATGGGAAGTCGTTTTGCTGCTTCAACCGAAAGTTCGGCGCATGATGAATTCAAAAGAACGATTGTAGAAACGGGTGAAGGTGATACACAATTAACTTTGAAAGAATTGGCTCCCGTTCGTTTAATCAAAAATAAATTTTATAACGATGTTCAGGAATTATATGCTAAATGTCCATCAAAGGAAGATTTAGAAACATTATTAGGAAAACGAAGAGCAAAAAGAGGTATGTTTGAGGGAGATTTAGTGGAAGGCGAATTAGAAATTGGTCAGATTGCGGGATTGATTCATGATATTTTACCTGTTGAAACTATTGTTGATAATATCATTACCGAATTTAACATTGCTAAAAAAGAGGTAACTACCTTTGAATTTTAATATAACAACGAAATGAAGAGTTTAAAATACATACTATTGTTTTTGTTTTTTGCATCGGCTACATCTTATGCTCAAAAATTTAATTTCAAAACTTCTGGATATATGGTAAGCCAGAAAGACAAAAAAGGAAATTGGGGAGAATGGTCAAAATTACAAAAATCAGAAATGACGGTACTTTTGGACATGGAAAGTCACAGAATTGTGGTTTATTCAGAAATACTTCAGTTGTTTTCTATTATGAAATATGGAAATCAAGAAACAATTGGAGATGATGATGTGGTTAAATTTAATTGTGTGGATAACAATGGAGTAGAATGCGTTTTGGCTATTTACACTAGAAAAAAACAAGGAGGTAGAAATCAATTGTATATCACTTATGAAGATATGATTATTGCTTACAATATGACAGTTCTTGAAGATAAGCCTGCAAAGAAGAAATAATTATAAACTATATTTAAAATGACTTTTTATTGAACACAATAGAAAGTCATTTTTTTATTTATTAACATTCCATTTACATCAAAAACGTACTTTTGTATAAAATAGTTTTAAAATGAAAAAAGCTTTAGCTGTATCAGCATTACTTGTTTCTTCCCTACTTTCAGCACAAGAAAAACCTAAGTTAGTAGTAGGAATTGTAGTAGACCAAATGAAAATGGAATACTTATATCGTTTCTCAAACGACTTTTCCGAAAATGGTTTCAAGCGATTAATGAAAGAAGGTTACACGTTTCATAACACGCATTACAATTACATGCCAACTTACACCGCTCCTGGACACGCTTCTATCTATACAGGAACTACACCTGCAGTTCACGGAATTGTCGGAAATGAATGGTTCAATAAAGCTACAGGAAAAGAAATGTATTGTACCGATGACGAAACGGTTTCAACTATTGGTGATGATTCAAAAAAAGAAGGAAAAATGTCGCCAAGAAACTTACAAAGTTCTACTATTACAGATGAATTGAAGTTGTCAACCAATTTCAAAGGAAAAGTTATCGGAATGAGTATTAAAGATAGAGGTGCGATTTTGCCTGCGGGACATTTTGCGGATTGGGCTTTTTGGTACAGCAAAACAGGAGCGTTTATTTCGAGTACCTATTACGGAGAAAAACTTCCAGATTGGGCAACGCAATTCAATGCTGAGAAAAATTATTTGAAATACGTAAATAAAGGTTGGGATTTACTAAAACCGAAAGAAACGTATAACGAAAGCTTAACCGATAACAATCCATACGAAGGAAAATTGTATAAAAAAGCACCGTTTATGCCATACAATTTGCAAGATATGTATGATGCCAACGATGCAGGAATTCTCCGTTCAACACCATTCGGAAATAATTTATTAGCTGATTTTGCTAAAAAAGCCATTGAAAGCGAAAACTTAGGAAAAGACAACATTACCGATTTTTTAGCTGTAAGTTTTTCTTCAACAGATTATATCGGACACGTTTTAGGACCACGTTCGATTGAATTACAAGACACCTATTTGCGTTTGGATGAAACGATTGCTGATTTCTTAACTTACTTAGACAAAACGGTTGGGAAAGGAAATTACTTAGTTTTCTTAACTGCCGATCACGCTGGAGCTGAGAATGTAACGTATTTGAAAGACAATAAATACAAAGTAGATAACATCAATTACAAAAACATCCAGAAAGACTTAAAAGAGTTTTCGGAAACTACTTTTGGAGAAAACTTAGTATTAGATTACTCGAATTATAACCTGTTTTTCGATAAAGCGAAAATAAAAGCTAAAGGCTTAAACTTACAAGATGTAAAACAAACCTTCAAAGATTATTTACAAAAACAAGACTACATCAAACGAGTTTATACCGAAGAAGAAATCACCAACGGAAATCCAAGTGATTATTATTTAGATTTCATCACAAAAGGATACGACCCAACACAAAACGGAGAACTAATCATGATTTTCAAACCAGGTTATGTAGAATATTCTTCAACAGGAACAACTCATGGTTCGCCATATTCTTATGATACACATGTTCCACTAATTTTCTTTGGTTGGAACATCAAAAAAGGACAAACTCACGACAGAAAGGAAATCACACAAATAGCGCCAACGGTTACCCAAATGCTAAAAATAACTATGCCTAATAGTTCTAATGGTAAAGTGTTGTTGGAGGTTTTAGATAAGTAAATTTATTTATGAATAATTTTATTAGACTTCTATTTTCATCGTTTTTGTCATTTTTATTTATTGGATGTGAAAATTCAAATAATAACATTTTAGATTCTGATTTAGAGAAAGAGTTTAGGACAGCTATTGCTAATACAAATGCTGAAGAATTTAAATATTTAGACGATGGCTTAGTTCCGCAAGAAAACTTTTTTATAAATTCAAAACTAAAATTTTTAAAAATTAGATTTAATCCAGAAGCAGGTTTTTCAGAAAGAAGAGTTTATTTTGATTTAAAGACTGATTCGATTGAAAAAATAGTTTTGAGAAAAGTACAAGCTGATTGGGATAGTTTTAAAGATGGAGATTATCATAAATTTAATGATTCTATTTTTGTTGTTTATCCTAAAATGAAAAAAACAGATGTTTATTTTGATAATAAAAAGGTGAAATCACTCAATTCAAAAGCTATTTTATTAAAAGAAGAAAAGTTCATCTACAGATTAAAGAAATTTACAGAAAGTCAGTATAATAAAAAAGCATCAAACTAAAATTTGATGCTTTTTTATTTGTGTTCATTCGTGTAATTCGTGTAATTCGTGTTTACACCTCAATCATCACTTGATTTCTCAAAATATCATCAAACGTTTCGCGTTCTCTGATTAAGTGTCCTTTTCCGTCTTTCCATAACACTTCGGCTGGTTTTAGTCGTGAGTTGTAGTTAGATGCCATTGAAAAGCAATATGCACCTGCATTTCGGAAACACAAAATATCACCTTCGTGAATTTCAGTAATTCTTCGGTTGCTTGCAAAAGTGTCAGTTTCGCAGATATAACCTACTACCGAGTAGTAACGTTCTTTTCCTTTCGGATTGGAAATATTTTCTATATGATGTTGCGCTCCATATAGCATCGGACGAATCAAATGATTGAATCCTGAGTCAATTCCTGCAAAAACGGTTGAAGTGGTTTGTTTTACTACGTTTACTTTCGCTAAGAAATAGCCAGCTTCACTCACCAAGAATTTTCCGGGTTCAAAAGCCAAGGTTAATGGACGACCATATTCTTTTTCGAAAGCTAAAAAACGTTTCGTTAATTTTCTTCCAAATTCTTCTACATTGGTTTCAATATCTCCTTTTTTGTAAGGCACTTTAAATCCACTTCCAAAATCAATAAAATCTAATTCTGGAAAATTTTTAGCCGTTTCGAATAAGATTTCGGCTGCATATAAAAATACTTCTACATCTAAAATATCCGAACCCGTATGCATGTGGATTCCATTGATATGCATTTTTGTGTTTTCAATAATTCTCAAAATATGCGGTAATTGATGAATCGAAATTCCAAATTTACTATCAATATGTCCTACAGAAATATTCGCATTTCCACCTGCCATCACATGTGGATTAATTCGAATACAAACCGGAACATTCGGATGTTTTGTTCCAAATTGCTCCAATATTGATAAATTGTCAATGTTAATTTGAACACCAAGTTGCGCTACTTCTTCAATTTCTTCCATCGAAACGCCATTTGGTGTGTATATGATATCTTTTGGGTCGACATCAGCATGTAATCCCAATTGCACTTCTTGTAAAGAAACCGTATCTAATCCAGAACCTAAACTTTTTAAGTATTTCAAAACAGATACATTCGATAAAGCTTTAACGGCATAATGCACCTTAAAACGTTCTACTTTGCTAAATGCATTTTGTAATCGGTTGTATTGAAAGGCAATTTTTTCCGCATCATAAACATATAACGGACTTCCAAATTCTGTTGCTAATTGTTGTAATACTTCTGGTTTCATTTTGAATTAATTTGATGCAAAAGTAAATCAATATTTAAAAGATACAATTTTTAAAACAATTATTAACAAAATATAACAAAATGTTTTATTTGTAACATTTGTATTTTTTTGGAGTTGCAGTTTTAATAAGATTATGTATATCAAATTCCCAAATTAAACGAAAAAAAGTTAGTCCATTAAAAATTACTTTGCTATTTTTGTGGCACTTTTTTAAACAAGATAAACGCATAACAATTATGAACATACACGAATATCAGGGTAAAGAAATCCTAGCTAGTTATGGAGTACGTGTTCAACGTGGTATTGTTGCAAACAATCCAGTTGAGGCGGTAGCTGCAGCAAAACAATTAACTGCTGAAACAGGTACAAGTTGGTACGTAGTAAAAGCACAAATCCATGCTGGAGGTAGAGGAAAAGGTGGGGGAGTTAAGTTAGCTAAAAACTTAGACCAAGTAACTGAAATTTCTGAACAAATCATCGGAATGCAGTTAATTACACCACAAACTCCACCAGAAGGAAAAACAGTTCACAAAGTATTAATTGCTGAGGACGTTTATTATCCAGGTGAAAGCGAAACTTCTGAATTCTATGTTTCTGTATTATTAAACAGAGCTACAGGACGTAATATGATTATGTATTCTACAGAAGGTGGAATGGATATCGAAGAAGTTGCTGAGCACACACCACATTTAATTTTTACAGAAGAAATCGATCCTGCTTACGGATTACAAGGTTTCCAAGCTAGAAAAATTGCTTTCAATTTAGGTTTATCTGGTGAGGCTTTTAAAGAAATGGTGAAATTTATCGATGCTTTATACAAAGCGTATATCGGTTCTGATTCTTCAATGTTTGAGATCAACCCAGTATTAAAAACATCTGACAATAAAATCTTAGCAGTTGATGCTAAAGTAAATATCGACGATAACGCTTTATTCAGACAAGCAAAATATGCTGAAATGAGAGACGTTAGAGAAGAAAACCCAATCGAAGTAGAAGCTAAAGAAGTAGGATTAAACTACGTTGACTTAGATGGAACTGTAGGTTGTATGGTAAACGGAGCTGGTTTAGCAATGGCTACTATGGACTTAATTAAGTATGCAGGTTTTGAGCCAGCTAACTTCTTAGACGTAGGTGGAACTGCTGATGCGAAACGTGTGGAAACTGCTTTCCGTATCATCTTAAAAGATCCAAACGTAAAAGCTATTTTAATTAACATTTTTGGTGGAATCGTTCGTTGTGACCGTGTTGCTCAAGGTGTTGTTGACGCTTACAAAAATATGGGTGACGCTATTAAAGTGCCAATCATCGTTCGTTTACAAGGAACAAATGCAGAAATTGCTAAAGAATTAATCGATAATTCAGGTATGCCAATTTTATCTGCAGTACAATTCCAAGAAGCTGCTGACCAAGTAAAAGCAGCTTTATCTTAATCGAATTTTAAATTCAATCATAAAGAAACTCTCAGATTTATCTGGGAGTTTTTTGTTTTTTACGAGCTCAATATTTTTTAAACTTCAAAGGATTTCTTACATTAGCAATTCAATTTACAAAACATGATTTCAGAAGCGCAATTTCAAAAAGAAATAGATTTAATTATTAGCAATGCCATTCGTGAAGATGTCGGAGATGGCGACCACAGTTCGTTGGCTTGTATTCCAGCTTCAGCGCAAGGAAAAGCGAAGTTGTTAGTTAAAGATGAGGGAGTTATTGCAGGTGTTGAATTTGCTAAAATGATTTTTCATTATGTAGATAAAGACATGAAAGTGGAAACCTTTATCAATGATGGAGAAAGAGTGAAATATGGTGATGTTGTTTTTCATGTTTTAGGAAGTTCGCAATCTATTTTAAAAGCGGAGCGTTTGGTATTGAATTCAATGCAACGTATGAGCGCCATCGCAACGAAAACCAAAATGTTTGTTAATTTATTAGAAGGAACAAATACTAAAGTTTTAGATACAAGAAAAACCACACCAGGAATTCGTGCCATAGAAAAATGGGCGGTGAAAATTGGTGGTGGTGAAAATCATCGTTTTGCTTTGTATGATATGATTATGTTGAAAGACAATCACAACGATTTTGCCGGTGGAATTCCACAAGCGATTGCAAAAACAAAGCAATATTTGATTGATAATAACAAAGATTTAAAAATCATTGTCGAAGCTAGAAATTTAGACGAAGTGCAACAAATTTTAGAAGCTGGCGGCGTTTATCGAATTCTATTAGATAATTTCGATTATGAAACGACTAAGAAAGCAGTAGGTATGATTGGAAATCAATGTTTGACAGAATCTTCAGGAAATATCAATGAAAAAACCATTCGTCATTACGCTGAGTGTGGTGTGAATTATATTTCTTCTGGAGCTTTAACACATTCGGTTTATAATTTGGACTTAAGTTTAAAAGCGATATAGATTATGTCGGAAGAAATAGAAAATAAACTCAATAAAATTCCTGTTGTAAAGCAATTGGTTGCAATTACCAAAGCCATAAAGTTAAAATCTTTAGAAGGATTGTCGCTTTATGATATTTTGGAGCTTTATGTGTTGGGAATTTTCAAAGGCGCTTTTTCATACAGAGCGAGTGCTATTGCGTTTAGTTTCTTCATGGCATTATTTCCGTTTGCTTTATTTATTCTGAATTTAATTCCGTTTATCCCTTTAGAAAATTTCCAAGCCGATTTTTTAGAGTTTGTAGAAAATGGTGTTCCGCCTAATACTTACGAAGCTATTGAAGCCATTTTGAAAGATATTATGGGAACAAGTCATCAAGGGTTGCTTTCATCAGGTTTTATTCTTTCTATTTTGTTGATGACTAACGGAATCAATGCCATTTTAGGCGGATTTGAAATGTCGGCACATATTACCATTACAAGAGGTTTTTTTAGACAATACTTTATTTCATTGGCAATTTCTTTAGTGTTATCGATGATTTTATTGATAACAGTTGCTGCTATTGTAATTGCTGAGGTAATGATTCAAAAGATTAATATTAGAGGTTATGTAGCAGATGTTTCGGTTATTGAATGGAGTCGATATGGATTCATTCTTTTAATGATTTTAATAACAACTTCTGTATTGTATAAGTTTGCTACAAAAGAAACTTCAAGTATGGCATTTATTAGTTATGGTGCTGTTTTTACAACCATTTTAATCGTGATTTCTTCGTATGTTTTCGGAATTTACGTAACTAAATTTGCTAAGTACAACGAGCTATATGGTTCAATTGGTACACTTCTTGTACTAATGTTCTATATTTGGATAAACTGCATGGTTTTATTATTAGGTTTTGAACTAAATGCAACTATTTCAAAATTGAAAAGAAAAAATTTATATATTTAACAAAACTAAAAAATCGAATTATGAAAAAACAAGTTATTACTTTTTTAATGTTGATTGCAACTGTGTTTACAGTAAATGCACAAAAAACAGTATCAGGAGTTAAAGTTGATGCAAAGTTAAATTTAGAGGGTCAATCTTTAGTTTTAAATGGCGCTGGAACTCGTGTTAAGATGTTTATGGATATGTACGTTGGTGCTTTGTATTTAGAGAAAAAGAGTACTAATGCTTCTGAAATTATGAACAGTAAAGAAGGAGCTGCCATTAAATTAAACATCGTTTCAGGTTTGATTACTTCTGATAAAATGATTTCAGCTATTAATGAAGGTTTTGAGAATTCTACTGGAAAGAAAACAGCTCCATTAAAAGCAAAAATTGATAAGTTTAAAAGTTTCTTTAAAGAAGAAATTAAAAAAGGAGATGTTTTCATTATTATGAATGTACCTGCTGAAGGAATTGTGGTTTACAAAAACGGAACTAAAAAAGGAAGTATAGAAGGTCACGATTTCAAAAGAGCTATGTTTGGTATTTGGTTATGCGACAAACCAGCGGATAAAGACTTAAAAGATGAAATGTTAGGAAAATAATTCCAACTAGATATAGAAAAGTAAGCGTTCTCAATCGAGGACGCTTTTTTTATTGTAGTTGTTCATCTTTTTTCTTTTCTCTTTTTTCTTTTCTCTTTTTTAAAACTATATTTGTTCTATGCTGTATTTTATCGAAGTCGTTTTACCATTAGCCGTTTCTAAAACCTTTACCTATCAGGTTTCAGAAGCGGAATTTCACTACATTCAAATTGGAATGCGAGTGGCGGTTCCTTTTGGAAAAACTAAGATTTATACGGCTTTGGTGTTAGATAAAACGAATACACCGCCACATTTATATGAAGCTAAAGAAATTCATCAAATTTTAGATGAAAAGCCAGTTGTGAATTCACACCAAATCGAACATTGGAAATGGATTGCTTCTTATTATATGTGTTCGCTAGGTGAAGTATTTCGAAGTGCCTTGCCTTCTGGATATATTTTGGAAAGTGAAACCATTATTTCAGCTAAAGAAAATTCCGAAATCGATTCGAATGAACTTAAAGATGATGAGTATCTAATTTTAGAAGCTTTAAAAAGTCAATCTTCAATTACGGTTCAAGATGTAATTAAAATTTTAGGAAAGAAAACCGTTTTTCCTATTATTAATCGATTATTGGCGAAAGGCGCTTTAGTGTTGCAGGAAGAAATTTCGGAGCAATACAAACCAAAATTAGTTCGTTATATCAAATTGCAAGAAGAATTTCTACAACAAGAAAGATTGGCAGAGTTGTTAGAAGTGTTGTCCAAAGCAAAAAAACAACGCGAATTGGTTTTGCATTATTTCCAACTACAAGCTCGCGAAAAAGCACCAATTTCAGTAAAAAAACTAATTGAAACTTCTGGAAGTTCTGCTGCAATTGTAAAATCTTTGATAGATAAAACGATTTTCGAAGAATATTACATTGCTCAAGATAGAGTTGCTTTCGATAAAGAAGATGACAGTCAATTCACTTTAAGTGAAGCCCAACAACTAGCTTTCGATAGCATTCAAGAAAGTTTCAAAACGTTCGATGTGAATTTATTACACGGTGTTACAGCTTCTGGCAAAACCGAAATTTACATCAAACTTTTAGAACAATATATTAAAGAAGGAAAGCAAGTTTTATTTTTATTGCCAGAAATTGCTTTAACCACTCAATTAGTGCAACGATTAACTGCTTATTTCGGAAATGAAGTTGCCGTTTTTCATTCAAAATATACAAATAACGAACGCATTGAAGTTTGGAATCAAGTCTTAGAAAATTCACCAAAAGCTAAAGTGGTTATTGGTGTTCGAAGTGCTTTGTTCCTCCCGTTTTCAAATCTAGGGTGTATTATTGTAGATGAAGAACACGAACAAACGTTCAAACAACA
Source organism: Flavobacterium sp. (assembly GCF_023151265.1). Lineage (GTDB taxonomy): Bacteria > Bacteroidota > Bacteroidia > Flavobacteriales > Flavobacteriaceae > Flavobacterium. Next base: position 4,435 of record NZ_JAKLJH010000041.1, on the reverse strand, counting down.
CGATCCAGCGCCAAGATATCATGCTCGCGATGCGGCTATAGTTTTAGCTAAACAACATGGAGCAAAAGTAGTTTTGGGAAGCGCGACTCCGTCTTTGGAAACCTATTATAATGTGCAATCCAATAAATACGGTTTAACCGAATTGAAAGTGCGCTACGGAAATGTAGTATTGCCTGAAATTAAGCTAGTCGATTTGAAAGACAAATATTTCAGAAAGAAAATGTCGGGGCATTTTTCTGATGAATTATTAGAGGAAATTACAGAAACCTTATCAAAAGGTGAGCAAGTTATTTTATTTCAAAACCGTAGAGGATTTTCGCCTTATGTAGAATGCATGACGTGTGGTCATGTGCCGCATTGTCCAAGTTGCGATGTGAGTTTGACGTATTACAAATTCAAAAATCAATTGCGCTGTCATTATTGCGGTCATTCGATTGCGAATCCTACTCATTGTCATAGTTGTCAGTCGGTTGATGTTACTTCGAAAGGTTTCGGTACCGAACAAATTGAAATGGAATTGAAAAACCTTTTTCCAGAGAAAAATATCGGAAGAATGGATCAAGACACGACTCGAGGAAAATTTGGTTTCGAGAAAATTATAGATTCCTTCAAAAATAGAGAAATTGATGTTTTGGTAGGAACACAAATGCTAGCCAAAGGTTTGGATTTTGATAATGTAACTTTAGTTGGAATTTTAAACGCTGATAATTTATTGAATCAACCTAATTTCAGAGCCTACGAAAGAGCGTATCAAATGATGATGCAAGTTTCGGGTAGGGCAGGACGTTCAGAGAAAAAAGGAAAAGTAGTTATTCAAACTTATAATCCGTATCACAATACCATTCAGCAAGTTTTGGGTAATGATTATGCAGGAATGTATAAAGAGCAAATTTACGAACGCCAGAACTTTAAATATCCGCCTTTCTTTAGATTAGTTAAACTTACAATGAAACATCGCGATTTTGATAAATTGAAAGATGGTTCGATGTGGTTATATAATGTATTGTTCCAAAATTTAGATATGCCAGTTTTAGGTCCAGAAGAACCAGCGATTAATAGAATTCGAAATGAATATATTCGAACGATTATGGTTAAGATTCCAATTCAGAAACATTTGGGCAATACCAAAAAAAATATTGCGAAAGTGCTTATGAGTTTTGAAGCAGTTCCGCAATATCGTGCTATTAAGGTAAAAGTAGATGTCGATGTATATTAAGCGTTTTCGATAGCTTTTACAATTTCTTCTTTCTTGTTACGGCTTAATGGTATTTTTGTATTTCCAATTTCAGCAAACTTACTATTGAATTTTTCTACTCGGTCTAAATTGATAATATACGATTTGTGTACACGTATGAATTTACCTTCTGGAAGTTCTTTTTCAAAACCTTTCATAGTTGATAGTACCAAATGACTTTCATCATCGGTAACCACTTTGATGTAATCGCCGTAGGCTTCAATCCATTTAATTTTAGAAACATACACTTTAAGTTTCTTTAAATTACTTTTGATAACGATACTTTCGCCATGTTCCTCATGATTTTCGTAACGCAAAGCGTGAAGTTCAGTAGCTTTTTTAACTGCTTTATTGAAACGTTCTTTAGAAATAGGTTTTTGAAGAAAATCAGTTGCTTCATAATCAAAAGCTTTAACAGCATAGTCTGCTTTTGAAGTAATGAATATAATTTGTGGTTTTGTTTTTAGTCCGTCTAATAAGTCGAATCCGTTAATTAACGGCATTTCAATATCAAGGAATATAAGGTCGATTGTATTATTGTTGATACAATTCTTTGCCTCAAGAGCATTGGCAAAATCTCCTACTAAGTTTAATAATGTTGATTCGTTAACAAGTTTTGTGATGGTAATTCTTTGAATAGCACTATCATCTACAACGATACAATTCAACTTCATGGGCATATATTTTTATAGTTTGTTAAAAGTAGAACAATTATTACAAATACACAAGTTTTTTTAATAAAAATTAATAATGTGTTATACTTGTTATTTCAAATAAAAGTATTATTTTTGCACCCAATTTTATAACAATAAATATAAAGATTATGAATCATTATGAAACTGTTTTCATCTTGAATCCCGTTTTATCTGAACAACAGGTAAAGGAAACAGTAAGCAAGTTTGAAGATTTTCTTACTTCTAAAGGGTCTGAGATGGTATCGAAAGAAGATTGGGGCTTAAAAAAATTAGCTTACGAAATTCAACACAAGAAAAGTGGATTTTACCACCTATTCGAATTCAAAGCGCCAGCTGAAATCATTATTGCATTTGAAACTGAATTCCGTCGTGACGAGCGTGTTATGCGTTTCTTAACTGTGTCTTTAGACAAACATGCAATTTCTTGGGCAGAAAGAAGAAGAGCAAAATTAAAATCTAAAACAAACTAATCATGTCTACATTAGAGCAATCTGCAAAAGGGAAAAAAGACGGAGATATCAGATATCTTACGCCTTTAAACATAGATACAAACAAAACTAAAAAATACTGTCGTTTCAAAAAATCAGGTATCAAATATATCGATTATAAAGACGCAGACTTTTTATTGAAATTTGTTAACGAGCAAGGTAAAATTTTACCAAGACGTTTAACAGGTACTTCATTAAAATACCAAAGAAAAGTTTCTGTAGCTGTTAAAAGAGCTCGTCACTTAGCTTTAATGCCATACGTGGCCGATTTATTAAAATAATAATTTAACAAATAGTTGTTGCTTCGCCATTGGTGAGCTAACTTCTAATTAAAAGGACAACAACATGGAACTTATCTTAAAACAAGACGTTCAAAATTTAGGATTTAAAGATGATGTAGTAACTGTGAAAAACGGATACGGACGTAACTTCTTAATTCCTCAAGGTTTTGCTATTTTAGCTACACCTTCTGCTAAAAAAGTTTTAGCTGAAAACTTAAAGCAAAAAGCGCACAAAGAAGCTAAAATCGTTGCAGATGCAAAATCTTTAGCTGAAGCTTTAAAAGCTTTAGAAATTAAAATTACTGCTAAAGCAGGTGGTGATAAATTGTTTGGTTCAGTTACTAGCGCTAACATCGTGGAAGCATTAGAAGCTAACGGTCATTCAATTGAGAAAAAATTCATCACTAGCGGTGTTGTAAAACGTGTAGGTAAATATACTGCATCAGTTAGATTACACAGAGATGTTATCGTTGAGTTACCATACGAAATCGTAGGTGAAAAAGCATAATTTTTCTTAAAATATAAATTAGCTCCGATTTTATCGGGGCTTTTTTTTTATCTTTACTTTATGAAATACGCAAGATTAACTAAAGAACAATTAGAAGAATTACATCCAGAATTCATTACTTTTTTAGCTACACAATCAATTGATAAAAAGGAATGGGATGAAATTAAGCAAAACAAACCACACATTGCCGAACAGGAAATTGACGTTTTCTCTGATATGATTTGGGAAAAAGCGTTGACGAATGTTACGCACATTGATCATTTTTCTAAAAACTACATTTTTCTTTTTAAATGTATGCAAAATGCAGTTTTTTCTTTCGTAATAAAAACCAATAATCCACAAATTGACTTTGTTTCTGCCGATGGAATTCATTGGTTATCTGAAAACTTATTTTCTGATGATGTAGAAATTACAAGAGGCAAGAAAGATTTATCAGAAAACAGAAATGAATCGTTGTTTGAAATTATCAAGCAAGGCGGAATCATCAGCAAAGGAGAATTGTTTACCAAATTAGACAGCTTAATCAATCAGTAAATATGAACGTTTTAGATACTATTAAGAATTTAAGAGACGAATTAAATCAGCATAATTACAATTATTATGTTTTAGATAAACCTACCATTTCTGATTTTGAATTTGATCAAAAGCTAAAACAATTACAAGATTTAGAAGCTCAACATCCAGAGTTTTTCGATGAAAATTCGCCCACTCAAAGAGTAGGAGGAATGGTTACTAAGAATTTCGAAACGGTGAAGCATGAATATCGCATGTATTCGTTGGATAATTCTTATTCCATAGAAGATTTACAAGATTGGGAAACCCGAATTCAAAAGGTTTTAGGCGATGTTCCATTAGAATATACTTGCGAATTAAAATACGATGGTGCATCAATAAGTATTTCGTATGAAAATGGTCGTTTAGTGCGTGCAGTTACGCGTGGCGATGGTTTTCAGGGCGATGATGTGACCAACAATATCAAAACTATTAAAGCGGTTCCCATTCATTTAAAAGGAGATTTTCCTGAGAAATTTGACATTCGTGGAGAAATCATTCTTCCGTTTGCTGGATTTGAAAAAATGAATCAAGAATTAATTGAAATTGGTGAAACTCCCTATTCAAACCCAAGAAACACCGCTTCGGGAAGTTTAAAATTACAAGACAGTGCCGAAGTTGCAAAGCGACCATTAGATTGTTTGTTATACTTTGTAATTGGAAATAACTTACCTTTC
>NZ_JAKLJH010000040.1 GCF_023151265.1 Flavobacterium sp. | reverse complement strand
TCTCCAATTTGCGAACCAATGTTTGCCAAAGAAGCTTTCGTAAATTTCTTAGCAAAGAACATCGCTAATTGTCTGGCTTGTACAACGTGACGTTTTCTAGTTTTTGACTGTAACGTTTCAACATCCAATTGGAAATAATCCGAAACAATTTTCTGGATATAATCAATTGAAATTTCACGTTTTATGTTTTTAACGAATTTTTCAACTACTTGCTTAGCTAAATCAATAGTAACTTCACGTTTGTTGAAAGAAGATTGAGCAATTAATGAAATAATAGCGCCTTCTAATTCACGAACATTAGATTTAATATTCTTAGCAACGTATTCGATAATTTCTTCTGGCATTTCAACTCCATCACGGAATAAAATGTTTTTCAAAATTGAAATACGTGTTTCGTAGTCAGGTTGGTGTAATTCTGCTGATAATCCCCATTTGAAACGAGATAGTAAGCGTTGCTCAATATCTTGCATGTCAACTGGTGCTTTGTCAGAAGTAAGAATTACTTGTTTTCCGTTTTGGTGTAAGTGGTTGAAGATGTGGAAAAATACATCTTGCGTTCCTGATTTACCCGATAAGAATTGAACGTCATCGATAATCAAAACATCAATTAATTGATAGAAGTGAATAAAGTCGTTACGAGTATTTTTCTTAACCGAATCAATATATTGTTGTGTGAATATTTCAGCCGAAATATACAACACGGTTTTTTCTGGATATTTATCTTTAATTTCAACCCCAATAGCGTGCGCTAAGTGCGTTTTCCCTAATCCAACTCCACCAAAAATTAATAATGGATTGAATGAAGTTCCACCTGGTTTATTTGCAACAGCCATACCAGCACTTCTTGCTAAACGGTTTGAATCTCCTTCAAGGAAATTGTCAAAACTATAATTAGCATTTAATTGCGATTCGATTTTTAAATTACGAATTCCAGGAATAACAAAAGGGTTTTTTAATTCTGGATTTTTATTCACAATTGGCACATCTACTTCCTGAGGTTTTACCGCTGTTCTGTTATAACTCGGAATTTGCTCAGTAAATGGAAGTTTATTGCCATAAGTGTTTTCCATTTTAATTTTATACAATAACTTTGCGCCTGGTCCTAACTCTTTAGTCAAGGCAACTTTTAATAATTTTACATAGTGTTCTTCTAACCATTCGTAGAAAAATTTACTAGGTACCTGAATAGACAACGCATTGTCGTTTAGTTCAACTGACTGTATAGGTTCAAACCAAGTCTTGTAAGCTTGATCTTGAATATTGTCTTTTATGAAAGACAGACAGTTGTTCCATACCGATTGCGCAGTTTTTGTCATAAATTCAATTAATTATTACTTGTTTATTTTAGTTTTGTAATAGGTTACAAAAGTGAACAGAACGGATATTCAGTTCGGATGATTTGGGTTAGCAAATATGTGAACAATTTTTTGTAAAAAAAATTTTTTTAGACTTGATTTTTAAAAAAAAATATTGTAAGCCTAAGAGGATTTTTTTTAATGTTAATTTAATATAGATTTAATATGAGAGAATATCAATTTCAAGTTCGTGTGCGTTACGCAGAAACCGACCAAATGGGAGTCGTTTATCACGGAAATTATGCGCAGTATTTTGAAATGGGACGCGTGGAATGGTTAAGAAACTTAGGGGTTTCGTATAAATGGATGGAAGAAAATGGTGTTATGCTTCCTGTAGTTTCATTAACAATGAATTACAAAAAACCAGCTCGATATGACGACTTGTTGACTGTTAAGACAATATTAAAAAGTCAGACCTCTGTGAAGATAGAATTTGACTATGAAATTTATAATGAAGCAAATGAGTTATTAACAACGGGTTACTCAATGTTAGTGTTTGTTGATATGAAATCGGGACGTCCAATTTTGCCTCCAAGTTATGTTTCGGAGAAGATAAATTCGTTTCTCGAAGTTTAAATTTCGGTTAGTTTTATTTCGTATAAATTTTCAAAAGTGTCCAATAAATTTTGGACATTTTTTTTTCGGATTGAAATTTCGATTTCGCAATCCATTTCCATTTTTTGAGAAACGATTTGCAGATTTTTCTCTTTTATAATACGCATCACTTTATTCATGTGTGCATACCCAAATGAAATGATAAAATGTTTATTAATTGTTTTTTCAACAATTGTTGCATTTTCTAAAGCCATTTGCGCTGCCGTTTTGTATGCAGAAATTAAACCTCCAACGCCGAGTTTTACGCCTCCAAAATAACGAACCACTACAACTAATACATTTGTAACTTCAAATGACTGAATTTGTCCGTAAATAGGCATTCCGGCACTATTGTTAGGTTCTCCATCATCATTAGCGCGGTATTGAATTTTTTCTGTACCAATTTGATACGCATAACACCAATGACGCGCCGAAAAATGTTCTTTTCGTAAACGCTCTAAAATTTCTTTGATTTCTTCTTCAGTAGTTACAGGAAAAGCGTAGCCAAAGAATTTACTGTTTTTTTCTTTGAGTAAAACTTCTTCCGATGGAAAATCTATGGTTTTGTATAAATCGTTTTCTGAAAAATCCATTTTAATAGGTAACTAAATAAAGGGCAAATAAAGCTAATCCAATTCCGAAAGCATTGCGAATCGAAATTTTCTCTTTAAAAAAAAGAATGCCTACAAAAGTAGAAACTAAAACGATAGAAATGTTATGAATCGTAAATAAAGTAGCACTTTCAAACGCTTTTGCTTCTAACATTTTGACTAAGAAATACAACGAAAAATAATTGGGTAAACCCAAAGCAATTCCGCCTAAAATATTTCTTCCTGAAAATTGAATTTTTCCGCGAAGTGTCAAAAATAATATCGTTAGTATCCCAACACTAAAAGCACAGAAAAAAGTTACGGAGGAAAATAAACCGATTTGATTTGAAGGAACATGAAATGTTTGCAAGTACTTTAAACTCGCATCAATAGTACCAGCGCCAAAGAAAACCAAAATAGGATAGAGAAGGTTAGAAGCTTGTTGTACTTCACCAGTTTCTTTTTTGGAAGTAAAATAAACGGCAATTAATGCTAATGCGATTCCAATAATCTTAATAATACCAAGATGTTCATTATATAAGATAACACCCAATGAAATAGGAATTATCACCGACATTTTTGAAGCTACAGATGCCACAGAAAGTCCGTTGCGTTGCGAAGTTAGCGTGGTAGCATAAAACGTAGATATAAAAACAAAGCCTAAAAGAATACTTCCTTTAAACCAATTTTCATTCATAATTTCATTTGGAACAATACTTGTGTCTAAAAAGAAAAGTCCAACTAAAAACGCTACAAAATAATTTACTACTAAAGCTTGTAATGCATCAATATTGAATTTTGCAAAAAGTTTTACAATAACAAAAAGAACGGCATTAAAAAGAATGCTCAGAAGTAAGTAAATCACGGGGTAATTAAATTATTTTTTTATCAAAAAGTTCAACAACATCATCAACTCCTGGTTGTAAATTCCAAACTTGAAAACCTAATTTTTCTGCCATATCTGTATTTTCTTTTTTGTCGTCTACAAATAATGTTTTTTTAGGATTCAAATTATGATTGTTAATTACATATTTGAACGCATTTTCGTCTGGTTTACGCATTCCAATTTCGTATGAAAAATAGACTTTTTCAAAACAACTATAAAAATCGCGAGCAAAAGTTTGCCCTTCTTTGTGTTCAAATTTTTCTATGTGCGTATGATCGGTATTGCTTAAAAGAAACAATTTATATCTTGATGAAATCATTTGTAAAAATTCCAAACGATATAGAGGAAAATCACCTAAAATAGAATTCCAAGCCGCTCTAATTTCAGCTAAATCTGCATTTGGTAAATGTTTTTGAAAACCTTGCATGAATTCGAGTTCATCAATTTTTCCAATTTCGTACTTTTTATTCAAAGCATCTAAATCGTCATGCCAAGCGGTTAGTCCTAATTTTCTAAATTCGGTATCAATAGCTTGTTTGTTTAAATCGATAAAAACATCGCCAAAATCAAAAATAATTGCTTCAATCATAATTCTTGAAAATTTTAAGTTCATCATTCATTATGTCAAAACCAGCAACCGGATTTCCGGAAATATTTGGGGCTAATATGCCGTTTTGAAATGTTGTGTCTCCTTTGAAAACTCGTGCTTCATCCCATAAATCCGTATCTATAAAGGATTGCAGCGTTTTACTACCTCCTTCAATTATGACGGATTGTATGTTGTTTTTATACAAAATATCGCAAATTGAAGAAATCAGGTGAATATCAAAGATAGCATTTTCATAGATACAATTTTCAGTTGAAATGAAATTTTCGCTCTCAGTTATGAAAATTGTTTTTTGCAAATTATTTTTAACGTGATAATTTTCAGAAATTTTCCCTGATTTATCCAACACAATTCGAACTGGATTATTTCCTGAGAAATCACGTGCATCTAATTTTGGATTATCATCCAAAACAGTATTCGTTCCCACTAAAATAGCTTGTTCTTCCGTGCGCCATTTATGAACCAATTGTCTAGAATATGGATTCGTAATCCAAACTGGACTTTTTTCTTCTCTTGAAATCGGAGCAATAAAACCATCTGCTGTTTCCGCCCATTTCAAAATAATAAAAGGTCTTTGCTTTTGATGAAAGGTAAAAAATCGTTTGTTGAGTTCGTTGCATTCGTCTTCTAAAATGCCAACGGTTACATTTTTACCGCTTTCGATTAGTTTTTTAATCCCATTTCCAGCCACTTTCGCAAAAGGGTCAACCGTTCCAACAACTACATTCGGAATTTCATTTGCAATGATTAAATCGCAACACGGAGGCGTTTTTCCGAAGTGACTACACGGTTCTAAACTCACGTAAATAGTAGCTTCTTTCAACAACGATTTATCTTTTACTGAATTCACAGCATTGACTTCCGCATGAGGTTCGCCAGCTTTTTTATGCCAACCTTCGCCAATGATTTTACCATCATGTACAATAACACTTCCCACCAACGGATTTGGATACGTAGTTCCTAAACCATTTTTGGCGAGTTCAATACAGCGTTTCATGTAAAATTCGTGCGTCGTCATAATACAAAAGTAGTATTTTTAAGGGTAAAAAAATAAACATATAAGTCATATAAGTTTGAAAATGTTTAAGAAGTTAATTAACAAGTTCGTATAAGCTTTTAATTTTCTTTTGTGAGCTTTTTAAATCTTTCCAAAATGTAAAAAAATCTTAAATGACTTATATGTTTAAAAAAATCTCAAGTTAATTTATGTAATTTTACCCAACAATAAAAATGCTATGCTAATTAGAGAAATCCAACAAAAAGATAATGAGTCGATTGCTAAAGTAATTCGCGATATTTTTCATGAACTCGATGCCCCAAAAGTGGGAACAGCTTATGCTGACCCAATTTTAGATACGTTATACGAAGTATATCAAGCACCGCGTTCTATTTATTATGTTGTGGAAAAAGAAGGAAAAGTGGTTGGAGGTTGCGGTGTTGCGCCTTTAGAGATGCTGAAACCAGTTCAGCATGACACCATTAAAGTATGTGAATTACAAAAAATGTATTTTGCTCCTGAAATCAGAGGAACGGGTTATGCGGAAAAAATCATTGAAAAATGTTTGGAATTTGCGAAAACACAAGGTTTTGAAATCTGTTATTTAGAAACCTTATCTTTCATGACAACCGCTCAAAAGCTTTACAAAAGAATAGGTTTTGAAAATATCGATGGTCCAATGGGAAATACTGGTCATAACAGTTGTGAAGTTTGGATGACGAAGAAGTTGTAGAATTAAGACTAGTATAATGAAGATTAAGATTTTAGTTTTTTTATTGATATCAATTGTTGGTTTTTCTCAGAAGAAAAAAATCAACGAAGAATACGATTATATCAACAATTACTATCAGTATGTTTATCAGGCGAATTATCAATATTTGAATGGGAATTATCAAAAAGCCTATGATTTATTAAAAACAGCCGAAAAGAATTGTCCATTATTGAATCAAACAGGGATTTATGAGCCTAAAATCTTAGCCGAATGTGCTTTTAGGTTGGGTAAAAAAAAAGAAGCATTAAAGTATGCAACTATATTAGTTAAAGATTACGGATTCAAGTTGAGTTTTTTCGAAAATGACACGATTCTAAATCAAATCAAAAATGTTAAAGGTTGGGGTAAATTAGAAAAAAAAGAGCCTAAATTCAGAGAGGAATACCTTTCGAAAGTTGATTTTAATTTAAGAAAAGAGTTGAATCAAATGAAAATTGATGACCAGAGTGTTAGAACAAATGGATATGATGAGCAAAAAGCAAAGGTAATAGATAGTATTAATCAACTAAAATTGTACAGAATTGTTGTAGATTATGATTTTTTTCCCGAGTATTCATTCAATCAAGTTGGAAATTATAATGTAGATAATTATGATCCTGAAATCTCAGTTTTAGTAATGCATATTAGAAGTAATAAAGCTGATTTTTGGAAGCCAATTTTACTTGACTTAATTAGAAGAGGAAGAGCACCTGCAAGACTTTATGGTGATTTATCGGATAGCATATTAAGAAGTAACGGTGTTTTTGATTATGGGATTTATCAAAATGTTGGTAAAGAAAAGATTAATGATTACGAAAATTTAGATAAACGAAGAATTGCTGTTGGCTTACCGTCAAGAGCTTATCAAGATTTTGTTTATGAATATTGGCAAAAAATATACGAAAAATATAAGAATCAAAATGGTAATTAAAGCACTTAAGACTCACTTTTTCAATTCGTTAAAAAACATCCATGACGAACAAGAAATCGAAAGTTTCTTTTTCATCCTAACCGAATATTTGCATAATTTAAAGCGAGTAGATGTAGCTTTGAATCCAAATTTTGAGCTTTCAGAAGATGATGTTAAAAAGTGGAATGCTATTTTATCTGAATTACAACAAGAAAAACCCATTCAATACATCACAGGTGAAGCTTGGTTTTACGGTTTGCAATTTGAAGTCAATGAAAACACTTTAATTCCAAGACCAGAAACAGAGGAATTAGTTGAGTGGATTTTGAATTCACCCATCACCAAACATCCATCACCCATCAACATTTTAGATATTGGAACAGGAACAGGTTGTATTCCGATTTCATTAAAAGCGAATTTACCTGAAGTCAATGTTTCAGCGATTGATGTTTCCGAAAAAGCATTAGAAGTAGCTAAAAGAAATGCGGTTTCAAATAAGGTTGAAATCAATTTCATTCAAACTAATATTTTAGAAGTGGAAGATTTGAATCAATATTTTGATATCATTGTATCCAATCCTCCTTATGTTCGTAATTTGGAAAAAGAAGAAATCAAGAAAAACGTATTAGACTACGAACCGCATTTAGCGCTATTTGTAGAAGATACTGATGCATTACTTTTTTATAGAAAAATAGCACAATTGGCTTTGAAAAATTTAACTCCAAACGGATTATTATTCTTTGAAATCAATCAATATTTAGGAAAAGAAACCGTTGAATTACTTGAAAATATGGGTTTCAAAAATATCGAATTGAAAAAGGATATTTATGGTAATGATAGAATGGTGAAAAGTACGAGGTAAGAAATAAGAGGTACGAGGTGAAAAGTACAAAAGACGAAATACAATGTACGAAGTGTATTTGAGTTGTTAAGTAGGAATTTTATATTTACAAATTATTTTAAGAGTAAAAATATGAGAATTGATATGAAAGCTAGAACAAAAAAGTTTACTATTGATTGTTCTAATTTATGTTCTAAATTGCCACATTCAAGAGAATTTAATGCTTATGTTAATCAACTCATTAGATCTTCTAGTTCGGTGGGAGCAAATTACAGAGCTTCACAACGTGCAAAATCAACTGCTGACTTTATTAATAAATTAAAAATCGTTGAGGAAGAAGCTGATGAAAGTAATTTCTTTCTTGAAATCATTCTTGAAATAAACAAAAATCAAGAATTACATTCAGAAATTGAGGCGCTATTGAAAGAGGGGAATGAAATTTTAGCAATTATAGTAGCTTCAATAAAAACCTCAAGAAATAATCAAAATTCTAAAAATTAGTATTTTATATATCGTACCTTGTACTTTGTATCTCGTACCTCAAATTTATTTCATATTTTTAATGTACCTGATATTTATCGTAACTCGTACTTTGTACTTCGTACCTCAAATTTACTCGTAACGCAACGCTTCCACAGGGTCTAATTTCGAAGCTTTAATCGCAGGATACAATCCAGAAACAATCGTTACAATAAACGTTGTAATGAAAGCTGCAATAATCGCCATCCATGGAATTACAAAGTCAAAACCAATGGCAGATGCAATGGCAAAACCAATCAAAATTCCTAATAAGATTCCAACTAAACCACCTAGCTGACCAATTACTAAAGTTTCAGTAAAAAACTGCCAAGCAATCGTACTTCGTTTCGCACCAAGCGATTTTCTTACTCCAATTTCACGCGTTCTTTCAGAAACGGAAACCAACATAATATTCATCAACGCAATCGACGAACCAAAAACCGTAATAATTCCAATTACCCAAGCCGAAATTCCTAGAACTGCCGTATTAGAAAGTAAAGTTTGAATCAAATCATCACTACGCTCAATTCCGAAGTTATCTTTTTCAACCGGACTTAATTTTCGAACTCTTCGCATGGTGATAATCGCATCATCAACCGCTTCATCTAAAAGTGCTTCATTGGTAACCATCACGTCTAAATCGTAGTTAATATTAGGAGCCGAAAATAAGGAACGCGCCACTTGTGTTGGAATCAAAACACGTAAATCTTGACTGTTTCCAAACGTAGAACCTTTCTCTTTTAACACACCAATTACTTTAAATTTAGCACCACGAATAGAAATCGTTTTATCTAATGGATTGATATTTTCAAACAATCCTTTTTCAAAATCCGAACCTAAAACACAAACGTAATTGTTGTTTGCTATGTCAAATGAATTGAAATTTCTACCTTTTGTAACTTCTAAACCTTTATTTGGGCAATAATTTTCATCTACACCTACAACCGAAATTTCTGGATCGGTTTTCTTTTCGCCATATTTTACTTCGATAGCAGAACCTGCAGTAAACGATAGCGAAGTGGTGGTAAAAGGGAAATTAAATTTGTCTTGAAAAGCCTTGGCTTCTGGGTAACTTATGATAGGATTGACACGTTGTTCGGTATCGTTTTGATTAATTTCAGAAGAAAAATCGTATTGACTAATTGAAAATGTATTCGCTCCCATAGAAGCAAAATCTTTCAAAATCGTATTTTCTAAAGCCGAAACTACTGTTAGAATTCCAACCAAAGCCGTGATTCCAATAGCAATAATCATAACTGTTAACGAAGTACGCAAAGCCTGACCTTTAATGGAATCAAGCGCAATTTTTGTATTTTCTTTAAATAATCCTACCATGACTATAAGACTAAAAAGTTGTTTGAATGTTACAATATTGTGTTGATTTTTTTAAACATATACTTGTTTTAATCGCTTTGTCATTTCGACGCAGGAGAAATCTCATAAAGAATTTTAGATAATGTGATTTCTCCTGCGTCGAAATGACAGAAATAAATCTAATGCTAAAAAAAATAGATTTTTTATACTGCCGAATATGTTCGATATTTGCACTACGAAATTTTTAAGATTTCTATACTTTCAGAATTCTAAATTCTAAATTCTAAATTTAAAATGGCACAAAAACCAAGCATACCAAAAGGAACCCGAGATTTTTCACCAGCAGAAGTGGCGAAACGCAATTATATTTTCAGTACGATAAAAACCAATTTTGAGAAATTTGGCTTTCAACCTATTGAAACGCCTTCGTTTGAAAACTCAGAAACCTTAATGGGAAAATATGGCGAAGAAGGCGATAGACTGATTTTTAAGATTTTGAATTCTGGGGAATACTATCAGAATTATTCGGTTGTTATTAAAGCTTATGTTAAAAGCATTTATATGCATATAATGTTAGAGCTTAGTAATAAATTAAATAACGAAAATACTGAGGTTAAATTGGAAGTTTTGTTTGATGAAAAATTTATTAAAGGTTTAGTAGATGATATTAATAAAGAATTTTTAAAAGATAATAAGTTATCAAGTTTTTATTCTAAAAGACTTTTTAAAATAGTCGAAGAAGAAACTAAATACTTGAGAAGAAGTAGTATTTTAAAAGATGAGATTTTATTAAACGCTTTGAAAGAATGTAAAGAATGTGATCCTAATTCTAATAGTAAAGTTAAAAGATTTGTAGAAATTTCTGTAGATAGGACTTTGGGGAAGTGGTTTGCAGAACTTGATTCTAGAGATTTAACAAAGCAAATTTCTGAAAAAGCTCTTCGTTACGACTTAACCGTCCCTTTTGCGCGTTATGTGGTGCAACATCAAAACGAAATTGAGTTTCCGTTCAAACGTTACCAAATACAACCAGTTTGGCGTGCCGATAGACCTCAAAAAGGACGTTTTAGAGAGTTTTATCAATGTGATGCTGATGTGGTGGGTTCAAACTCGCTTTGGCAAGAAGTGGAGTTGGTGCAATTGTATGACTCTGTTTTTAGTCAGTTAGGTTTAGGTGGTGTTACGATTAAAATTAACAATCGTAAAATTTTATCAGGAATTGCTGAGGTAATTGGCGCTTCGGATAAATTGATTGATTTTACGGTAGCTTTAGATAAATTAGACAAAATAGGTGAGGACGGCGTGAAAAAAGAAATGTTAGAAAAAGGCATTTCGGAAACAGCGATTGAAAAAGTACAACCGTTGTTCAATTTTACAGGAACTATAAACGAAAAAATAGAAAAATTAGCAAATTTATTAGTGAATTCAGAAGAAGGAATGAAAGGCGTAAACGAGTTGCAATTCATTTGCGATAACGTTACGACTTTAGGTTTACAAACCGCTTTCTTGGATTTAGATGTTACGTTAGCGCGTGGTTTAAATTATTACACGGGCGCTATTTTTGAAGTCGCTGCACCAAAAGGAGTAGCAATGGGTTCAATTGGTGGCGGTGGACGTTATGATGATTTGACAGGGATTTTCGGATTGAAAAATATGTCGGGTGTAGGAATTTCATTTGGTTTAGACCGAATTGCTTTGGTAATGGAAGAAGTTGGTTTATTTCCAGAAGCTGTTTTAGCCACATCAAAAGCGTTATTCTTGAACTTTGGTGATAAAGAAGCCTTGTATGCGATGAAAGCTATCGGAAAATTACGTCAAAAAGGAATCAAAGTTGAATTATATCCTGATAAATCAAAAATTGACAAACAATTCAAACATGCCGATAGAAGAGGAATTCCATTTGCAGTAATTTTAGGAGAATCGGAAATTGAGCGTGAAGAATTTGGATTGAAAAACTTAGCTACTGGCGAACAACAAAAAGTAGACTTTGCAACATTAGTTACTTTATTACAATAATTAAAATCCGAACTTTGTTACACGCAAACTTGTCACGCTGAAAGCGTCCCTTTTTTGCACAGAGATTCACTGAGTTTTTTTGAATTTAATTGTGTTGAAGAGAGATTCACAGAGCGTTTCACTTATTGTAATTGCTCTTGATTTTTGAATTTGAATTTGTCCTTGAACTTGTAATTGATTTTTGATATGAATGTAGACGACGAAGCTAAAAAAGTAATTTGGTCACTTCAGAACAACAAACGTACTGAAGCAGAACGAAATGTATTTGCTCCAACCGGTAAAAAACCGATGAATAAAAACGTAGTTTATGTTTTGTCGGCGATTGGAATTACTTTTTTGATGAGTTTTGCGTTGTCGTTATTTTCTAAGGAAAAGACTCAGTTTTGTTTCTTGAATGATAGTTATTGCTTCAATTCAACTGAAAATCCAATTGCTTACACGTTTTATATTTTTATGAATCTTTGGATTTTAATTTTAGGAATTGGAATCGCTTATTTGATTGGGAAAAAGTTAGGAGATCGTTTTAAGATTTAAATTTTCAATAAATGAATTCAGAAAGTTTTGAAAGCGATTTGCAATTAGCTGAAAAATTACTTTATAACGAATGCGGTTTTCAACTTCAAAATCTTATTTGGAATTCTGAGAGTGCAAATTATGGTGCTTGTTCTTTTGAATTAAATAATAAACGAATTCAATACCGAGTTGCGAATATCACGCCCACAAAAATCGGACAATTTGTTGCTATTTGGAAACGAAATAGCGAAGGTATCACAGCTCCATTTGATGTTTTAGATTCATTAGATTTTATGATTATTTCGGTACGAGATTCTGAAAATTTCGGTCAGTTTATTTTTCCTAAATCAGTTTTAGTTTCCAAAGGAATTATTTCACAAAATAAAAAAGGAGGGAAGCGTGGTATTAGAGTTTACGCACCTTGGGATAAACCCATAAATAAGCAAGCAATACAAACTAAGGCTTGGCAGTTTTTATATTTTGTTGAAATTAAAGAAAACACATTAACAGATTTAGAAAAAATAAATCGGATACTTTCAAATGGATAAGTATCCGATTTTAAATTCTATTATTTGATAACTATTTTTTCGCTAAAGGAATTGCCATCATTGGTTTTTATTTTGGCAATGTAAATTCCAGTGGCAACATTTTTAACTGGTAATTTGATAGTGTTTTCTGAACTATTTACTTCCCAAAGATTAATTTTTTGCCCTAAAATTGAAAATAAAGTAACTTCTTCAATTTCAGTATTTTTTGAATTTATAATTTCTAATTGATGTCTTTCAGAATTAAAGAACACTAATTTTTGATTGTTTTCAAAATCATTGTTTGAAAGTGTTTGATTTGAAAATCGCAACGAAAATCTGCCATTAATTTCACCTGATGAAAGTACCACACTAAAATTTGATGTTCTAATGTCATTATAACTATCATTTGTGTTATCATGAATGTAAATAGGTTGATTTAAATCGAAATTTTCTGTTCCATCAAGCATGAAATTTACGGTTCCAGTTTGACTTGATTTTATTGTTATTGGATAAATAGCATTTGTATTAAAGTAGCCAACACCTTGAATAACCAATTTATAATTATCTAATTGAAAATAAGCATCATCTGGTTGAATATCAATTATTTCTCCATCATAGCCTAAGTTGTAATCATCATTAGCGTTTTCATTCATAAAACCAATCAAAAGCTGACGATGAAAATTTGTTGCACCAGTATATCCTATTCGCATTCTTGTAAAATTATCAGGAATTTCTTCATCATCACCATTTTGTGTGCTTGTAGTAACATTATTTTGTCTAAACATTTCGTTAGAGTTTGCATTGGTTTCTTTTACAAATCTTCTTTGACTGTTTTGAAATATTATTTGTCCACCATTAGAATTTCCAACAACAAAGTAACCTTGTGCAACTGGAATATATCTTCCAGGAATTCTTGTGCTTGAGCCTAAACCACTAATTAAGGCAGGGGAAACAGGTGGTGTTCCTCCAACTAAATTTCTGGTTGCGTAGCCTCCTTGATAACCTGCCAATACATGTGTACTATTGGAAGGATAATGTTCCCAAAAATGAATCGTACCCGTTGTAGCTACTAAATTATCATTGATAAATTCATTAGCATCAAGTGCAGATGGATAAGGATTTCCAACTAAGTTAATGTTATTAATTCCAACTAGAATTCCGCTATTATTGATTAATCCATTATTTGGTTTTCCTGTAAAAACATAATTTTGAAGTTGAATGTTTGGAGGAGTTACAATTCCGCTTCCTTTCATGGTGTAAGCTTGTCCAGATTGCAGTATTGTGTTTTCATTGAATTGTTGCCAATTAGCATATTCTGATGTTAAATTGGTAAACTTGTACAACCAATATCTTGCTAATCTTAGAGGATTTGCAGTGCCGTTTAATCCAGATATCCATGTTATTGGTTGTGGTGATAATGGATTTGTTCCATCTCTCATAACATTTTTAACTGTAAATCCGGTGTTATTATTTGTGGTGCTTGCAATTGTACTTACTGGAGATGACCAATAATTGTAATTGTATAAATTTCCAGTTCCTTTTTGATCTTTTTCAATGGTACCAATACTCGTAGGGTCTAAATCACTATCAGTAGTTTGAAGCAACTGTGAATAATCATGCAAATCGATTTTTCCATCCAATTTTAAATACCAATCGTTTTGTAGTTTGGTATCATTTACAACATCAATTAATACATTTGAATCTACAATCATTCCTAAATCAATATGATTTATGTTTGAATTAATGTTGTGTTTCACATGAACAATTGACCAATCATAATCGGCAATATCTAATCCACGAATTTCTTTTTGAACTGAGTTTGCGGCTGTTGGAAAATCACCTGTTTGTTCTGTTACAAATGGCATTGGCGCTTCTTGAACGGCAATGGTTTTTACATTGAAAATTCTAGCTCCTGGAGTTGTATCTATTGTTAAGGTAGTATGATTATCAATTACATCATCTTTATAATTGTCCATTCTGTAGTAGCGTACAAGATTAGCCCATGGTAAACTTGGAATGTCTTTTGGAATAATGGCACCGCGTGTTTGGCTACTATTATCTTGAATTTCCTGATACACCATTTTTTGGAATTGCGAATCCGTTAACGCAACATTAAACAAGCGAACTTCATCGATTTTTCCTTTAAAAAACTGGGTATTTGTAATTGAATTTTTTCCAATGGTAAAAAGCGAAGTATCTGAAATAGTTCCAGAAACAGAAGTGCTTGCAACCATTTCACCATTTACAAATAATTTCAATAGTTCGTTTGAACCATCATAAACTGCTCCAACATGAATCCATTGTGCCGAATTTAGTGCCAAATTGTTACTTAAAGTTGTTCCATTGGCAACTACTTCTACTTCTTTTGTATTGGTAATTTTTATGTAAAATTTGTCTTGGCTCACCACAATTCCTTCAGAAGAAAATGTAGGGTTAATATTAATCCAAGCCATTAAAGAAACGTTTGGCCAATTGCTTATAATGTTGTTGTCGGTTGCATAATCGTTTCTACCATCAAAATCAATGAATAGTTTTCGTTCTAAATCTCTTGGCGAACCAAAAACAGCGTTATTAGTGTCGAAAGCGTCTAAAATTCCATCTCCATCGGTATCGGTATTTCCGTCGATAATTCCATCGTTGTTGGTGTCTAAACTAGCGTAAAGGGTGTGCGAAATGTCAAGAGTTACTCCGTTTGACATCACATCTAAATAGTCTGGAATTCCATCGCCATCGGTATCTTTAACATAATAAGTAAAAGGCGCTACATTCGTGCCTTGATTGTCATTTCCATAACTATTGAAGGCATAATCATAAATGTCTAAGATTCCGTCGCCAAAGCCTTCTAAATTACCATCACCGTTTGTATCTTTATTTCTAAAATCTTCTGATTCTGGACCATCTCCTGCGCCATCACCATTAATGTCGCCATCACCATTTTCAAAACCTGCATAAGCATTTATATTTCCTGCCCAAGATTCATCTACGTCAAAAACACTATCGTTATCGCTGTCTAAATCTAAGTAATTAGGAGCGCCATCGCCATCATTATCAGGAACAATGTGAGATTCCGCTACATCATGCATTCCATTTTGGTTTACATCTACCCATTGGTACAAATAAGCTTTTCCATCTGATAAATTACCTAAACCCACTTCAACTACATCTGGAATTCCGTCGTTATCTGAATCTAAATCGAATACATCGGCAATGTTATCTCCGTCTAAATCACATAACGTTTGAGAAATTAAGATATCGTCTAAAGCTAAGTCATTTCCAGTACCGCCTGTTTCGTTATTGATGAAAATTACTTGAAAAGCGCTCACATTAAGATTGATATCTGCAGTAAAATGTTGCCAGTCTCCAGCTAAATTTCCAGCTGTAGTAGGTGGAATATCTCCAGTTTCAATAAAAGTAATTAGGTTATTACTCATATCGCGGAATTCAACTCTTACATCAGGTCTTAATCGAGTTGCAATTCCAGGAGCATCTGTTCTATCTAAATTTAAAACCCAAAAACTGTAGGTAATTGGAATGTTTGGAAGTGCTCCTGTAATGGTTGCTGTATAGAAAATTCCTGGTGTGTAAGACGCATTAAAAATAGCCATTCTTCCATTTGGATTTCCTGTATGATCACCACCCATGTGCCAATACGAAGCAGCCCAAGAAGCAATTTGAGCAGATGGACCAACAGTATATTTTCCGTCATTTAAGTCGGTTAAGTTAAGATTTGGACATTCTGGAGTGTTTACTCCAACGGTTCCGTCTTCAAAACAATACGTAGTTAAAGCATTATAAGTTGTATTGATAGTTGTACGACTTCCAGCTCCAAAAGTTTCGTTAAGGAATTTATAATTTACTTTATTTCCATTTAAAGAATTACAATTTGATTCTTCAATATCATCTCTAATTCCGTCATTGTCATCGTCTATGTCAACATTGTCGAAAATTCCATCGTTGTCACTATCGTAAAAGGTTTGAATTCCTTTTCCTGTTATGTCAAATAAAAACGGACTCACATCATCACTATTGCTTGCAATGGATACTTGTGCTGTTTTTGTTCCAATAGAACTTGGATTAAATTGTATCTGGAAAGTACTTGAGTTATTCGTATTGATGGAACTACTCGGATTTTGAATAACCGTAAAATCTGAACTTCCTATGATTTGTACCAAAGGAGTTCCAGTTAAGTTAATGGTATTAGTTCCGATATTTTTTACAGTGAACGTTCTAATTACAGGATCTGAAACAATTTGAGTTTCTCCGAAATCTGTTCCATAACTTGATGAAACCGATGCGTTATGAGCAATGGTTGTATTGTTTAATCCAAGAATTTCTAAATGATTTCCAGTTAGACTTCCATACAAACTAACATTGTCTATGAAATAATAATCAGAAGTATTACTTCCTCCATTTAATTCATCAAATCGAATTCTAATTTTTACTTGTGTATTTCCATTTGGAATAGCATAAGTGTAAGGAGAACCAACAGTGTTACCAGCACTTGCAGCATGGTTAAACGTATAAACATCTG
>NZ_JAKLJH010000039.1 GCF_023151265.1 Flavobacterium sp. | reverse complement strand
TCAATCTCAACGAATCATCAAAAACAGATAATAAAGGAAATAAAGTTGGTACTGGATTAGGTCTTTATATCGTAAAGTCTATAATTGAAGAATATAATAACTCATCAATCTCAATTATTAAAATTGATAAAGGACTTACATTTAAAATAACTTTTAAAACTAGAAAATGAAATATAGAATTGCATACATAGATGAGGATAAAGGTTGGATAAATACTTTTTATCAAACTTTTAAAAATGATTTTGATATATTAAGAATTGAAGTTAATCCTGAATCTTCTGTTGAATCAATACTCAATCAGTTATTGGAAAGTGATCTTAATGCTATTGTTACAGATTATTTATTAGAAGAAAATGCAGAAGTCCCTTTTAATGGCAATAAAATTGTAGAGGAAATGAAGAAAATTAAACCTCATTTTCCCATTGTAATGCTGACATCATTTCCAACACAAGCAATTGGACATACAGATGATGTACACATTATTTACAATAAAAACATCTTGTCTGTAGAGAATGATAGAGAAAAAGAAGAACTTGATATTTTTAAGTCTAAAATTCAGTCGAACATTTCTAATTATTATAAAAAAATTGACGATACAAATTTAAGGATTGAAGAACTTGTAGAGAAAAGAAATGATGTTGGTTTAGAAATTTTCGAAGAGGAGGAACTTACAAAGTTATATATTTTGTTTGATGAACTTAATCCGGAAGGAAAAGATTTACCTGCTAATCTAATTCACAGAGATTCCATATCAAAACTTAATGAGTTTGTAAGTGAAACAAGGGAAATTTTAGAGGAATTAAAAAAACTAAATTTGAATAAGTAATATGATTCCATTTAGAGATGAAACTCCGAAAAGAAGAGATATTAAAAATCCTGTTAGCAAATATTCTGATCACAGAGAAGATTTAAAGAAAGATTATAAATCCCGTTGTGGATATTGTGATGATATAGATTTATGGAGAACAGTTTGGTTTGAAATAGACCACTTTGTTCCACAAAAATATTTAAACACAATTAAGGAAACTGATTATTCAAATCTAGTGTATGCTTGTAGAGCCTGTAATAATTCAAAACGGGCACATTGGCCAACTGGAAATGAATTAATTCATCATCAGAATGACGAAGGATTTATTGATCCTTGTGATGATGAATATGAGAAACAATTTTTGAGATATACTAATGGGCGAATAATTCATCAAACTCAATTGGGTAAATGGATGTACTATAAATTAAAACTTCACAAACCACAACACGAAATAATTTGGCAAATAGTTGAATTAGATAAATTGATTGAAGAATGTGAAGGAATTTTAGCTAAAATGGATAACCAAATACTAAAAGATAAATTACTAAATCTATATAGAGAATATCATAAGTATACAAAAAAATTAGGAAGTCTTTAAAATGAAAAACGCAACAAAATTTTTAAGTCTAAAATGTTCTTCAAATCCATGGTTTGTAGATAGACTTATTGTTTCTGCTTTTCTCTATATAAATGAAATACAAATAAACAATAATAGTTTATTATTGTCTTATTATATTCGTCAGGATGATGAAGACTATGAAAACTTAATCGGATTTATAGAAGAAATTAATAATGTTAGAGTTAACTTTACTGCAGAAGATTTAATAGAACTTTTTGAATTCGTTATTTCTCCTTCGGATAGAATAGTAAACGGTGCAATATACACACCATCTCATATTAGAGAATATATCGTAAATCAATCTTTGAATAACAGAAATATTGATTTGCAAACTATAAAAATAGCTGATATAGCTTGCGGTTGTTCAGGTTTTCTATATACTACTGCTAAAGAGTTAAGACAAAGAACAGGCAATACCTATACATATATTTTTCAAAATCAAATTTTCGGATTAGATATACAAGAATACTCCGTTACTCGAAGTAAATTATTATTAAGCCTCTTAGCTTTATACGAAGGAGAAGACAATGAACAATTTCATTTCAACATTCATCAAGGTGATGCATTAATTTATAATTGGCAACAAGTAATTAATAATTTTGAAGGTTTTGACATTATTGTTGGAAATCCTCCGTATGTTTCAGCCCGTAACCTTGATGATGTAGCCAAAGAAAATGTAAAACTTTGGGAAGTATGCTCAACCGGTAATCCAGACTTATATATACCTTTTTTTCAAATTGGCTATGAAAATTTAGCTCCAAATGGTTTTCTTGGATATATAACCATGAATACATTTTTTAAGAGTTTAAATGGTAGGGCTTTAAGAAAGTATTTTGAAGATAATCAAACTTCAATTAGAATTATTGATTTTGGAACACATCAAATCTTCAAATCAAAAAGTACTTATACATGCATCTGTTTTTTAGAAAAAGTAGAACAAAACTTTGTTGAATACTACAAATCAGAATTAAAAGAATTACCAGGAGATAGAAATCTATTCAGCAGAGTCAATTTTAACAATTTAAATGCAAAAAAAGGTTGGAATTTAAATAACAATGAAATTATCTCTCGCATAGAATCTGTTGGGAATCCTTTTGGTAAGCTATATAAAACTAGACATGGTATTGCAACATTAAGAAATGATTTATTTATTTTTAAACCTGCTGCTGAAGATGAAGATTTCTTTTACTTACAAAATGGAGATTTATATGCTATTGAAAAAGGCATATGTAAAGATATTTTAAACTCAAACAAACTAAGTAGAAATATAGATTTTGAAAGTGTAAGAGAAAAAGTTCTTTTTCCTTATAACGATGAGAATAAACCAAAAGCTTTAGAAGAAGAATTTTTACAAGATGTATTTCCAGAAGCATACAAATATCTGATGAGAAAAAAGGAAGAACTATCTAAAAGAGATAAAGGAAAAGGCAAATATGAAAAATGGTTTGCTTTTGGTAGAACACAATCTTTAGAAAAAGTTGGCAACAAATTGTTTTTTCCTAAATTTTCGGATCAAACTCCAAATTATCTTTTAAGCAATGACAATGACTTACTGTTTTACAATGGACAAGCTGTTATTGGTCATTCTGAAGAAGAAATGTTATTGATTAAAAAAATAATGGAATCACGATTGTTTTGGTATTATATAAAAACAACAAGTAAGCCGTACTCATCAAGTTATTATTCTTTAAATGGTAACTACATCAACAATTTTGGAATTTGCAATTTTACAAATAATGAAATTGATTTTGTTCTTAACGAAAATAACAAAGATGTTTTAGATGCTTTTTTTGAAGAGAGATATGATATCCATTTTTAATTTAAAGATAAAATGCTTAACCCAACCGAAATAAAATCAATAATAGCTTCTGGAGAAGGATATAATGCTGAATTCAAAATAAGTATTCCAAGTAAGATAAAAGAAATCACAGAGGAAGTATGTGCTTTTGCAAATGCTTCAGGAGGTGTTGTTTTAATTGGCGTTGATGATGCTAACACTATTAAAGGAATAACAATTGATAATGCTAAACGTTCAGCAATACAAAATTCAATAAACGAGATATCTCCAGTGCTGAAATGTGATTTTAATATTATTGAGGTAGATGGTAAAAATATAGCAGTAATCGAAGTCCCATCAGGTCAAAATAAACCTTATGTGTTATCAGGTGCAATTTATGTGCGTCAAGGTCCAAATTCGCAGAAACTCACAACGGTTGAAGAAATGAGAGACTTTTTCCAGCAAGCTGATAAAATTTACTTTGATGATGCCATTTGTAAAGAAGCAAATATAGAAGACGACATTGCAAAAGAAAATATCAATACATTTCGTTTTGAAGCTGGCTTAGTCAATGTAACTTCAAACGAACAATTATTTACCAATCTAAAGTTAGTAACAAATGATGGCCAATTAAAAAACGGTACCGTTTTATTTTTTGGAAGTAATCCTGAAAAGTTTTTTGAAAAAGCAGTAATTCGTTGTGTAGCATTTGATGGCACAGACAAACGCTATATCGTTGATGATAAAGTAATGACAGGAACATTATACCAACAATATCAAAAAAGTATGATTTGGTTAAAGTCAAAACTAGATGTAAGATATGATATTGAAGGAGAAGGCGGTAAAGCAAGAAAAGAATTATGGGAAATACCAGAAACAGCATTCAAAGAAACAATTATAAATTCATTAGCTCATCGCGATTACTACGATAAAGGAGCAAGAATAACTATCGAAGTATTTGATGATCGAGTAGAAATATCTAATCCAGGTGGTTTAGTAAGTGCAGTTCCAAAAAGTGAATTTGGGAAAAGAAGTGCAAGTAGAAATCCATTAATTTTTGGTTTATTTGAAAGAATGAGATTAGTAGAACAGATAGGTTCAGGAATAACTCGTATTCGTGATGTTATGAATGATGAAGGATTAACTCCTCCAGAATTTAATATTGATGGAATGTTTACTGTTACACTTAGAAGACCATTTGATTTTGAAAAGTGGGTAGAAAAGTGGGTAGAAAAACTAACTGAAAATAGAATAGATATTTTAAAAAATATTCATAAAAACAGTAGAATTTCCATTCGTGAATTATCAGATGTTTTAGGCTTAAGTCTTTCTGCTATTGATAAAAATTTACTTTTTTTAAAAGAATTAGGTTTGTTGGAAAGAATGAATGGAGCTAAAGGTGGATATTGGATTATTCATTTTAAATTACCATAAGTGGGTAGATAAGGTGGGTAGATAAACTATTTACTAAGATTTATTATCTCATTCAGCTGCACAAAAATCGCTTCTAGTCCAAGTTTCCTGGCATCAATTCTTTGTTTGCTCCATTTCGCTAATTTCAAATAAAAAGAAATCGGAACGCTTCGCTGAAGTAGTTTCACCCACCCAGTCCAACGCTCCCCACCGCACTAGTGGTTTTTCGT
This sequence comes from Flavobacterium sp., assembly GCF_023151265.1. GTDB lineage: Bacteria > Bacteroidota > Bacteroidia > Flavobacteriales > Flavobacteriaceae > Flavobacterium. The sequence goes on along the minus strand of NZ_JAKLJH010000039.1, from coordinate 12,140 downwards.
GCACTTTTAGCACTTGTTTTCCCCCAAGTAAGTCAATAAAAAATGGCTCCCTGTTTTCCCAACCCCTCGCGCACAGTCCGCCATTTTTTATCCACTTACACCCATTTCAAAAAACAAACGCTAAAAGCACACAAAAACCACTCCCAAGCTATTATTACATAATAAACCTTATAATTCATTCCCAACACCCCACGCAGTCCCTCTGAAAGTTATAAGGGTTATTATGTAAAATATCCGCTCCCAGCCGCACCCACCCGAAGAATAATAGGAACGCTACCGCTAACGTAATTTTCATTGTTTTTTGAAGATGCTTCCCATTTCTATCAGACGTTAACTGCTAACTGAAAACCGCGACTGCTAACTGAACCATCAAGCATCCTCAAAAATCAAACCACTACAAGAGTGTGTTTTTCTTTTTTCTCATCTTCACAAAGAAACATTGTCAAACCGAGCGCAGTCGAGGTCGTCTAGGAAAAAAAAGAAAACCACACCCTTGTTCACGAATCCTGATTGAACACCCCTAAAACCCCAGTTCACAAGAACATTTGGGGTAAACATTTTTACAAAAAAAAGGATAAAAAAGAAGCCAAAGGTTTGTTCCGGGTATTCAAAAAAGCAAGTTCAAGCCTTCGGTTCCGGATAAAATCTCCACCCATACATTTTCAAAACCACCACATCCACTTAGCGTTTCCACAGACGCATATGGGTAGTATTTTACCCGTAAAACTTGCTTTTTTGAAACCCTCCACAAGGCAAGACGGCTTTCTTTTTTTTCCTTTTTTCTTTTGCAAAAATGTGTGTGGGGTATCTCGGTTTCCAATCACATTTCGGGCAACCACGAAGGAAAGACGAAGGAAGTTAACCTGTTAAATCCTTGTACTATGGACACTATTTTTATTAAAACCCACCAACCTGGGGCGCACTATGCCAAACCGCACTTTTTCGTATTATCAAAAGGACTGAATAGCGGAAAGCCTAGCAATGAAGCTTTTACAAACAGCTTTGTTTTAGTATTTCAAACCGAAGCTCAAAAAGAGGACATTTTTTGGATAGCCATGAGCCTATGGAAATCCAAATTCTGGATGCCTTTTCTTCGCGGTTCGGTTATTCCGTTCTTATCCCTCTATGAATTCAAGAAAGAGTTCAATCCAAAAGCAACCCGATTGATGCGTGAACACGAGTTGCATCATAAAAACATCCAAGCACTCAAGCTGCTTCAAGAACAAGAAGCACATCACACAAAAAACATCCACTTAATAAATGAGCTTCGCAATGCTATTTTGATGAGGTATCGCAACAAATAAAAAAAGCCAGGTCTTACGACTTGGCTTAATCATGTTTAACCCAAAGGTCACCACAACTAGGGCTAAACTTATTTTTTGTGCTTCTTATTTAGGCTTTTAAGTAATAACGAAATCGTAAAACTGACAACGGCTCCAACGGTAGCTAAGATAACCGTTTTGGCAATATCATCAGAGGAAAGATTTGGTAAAATACTTAAAAATGTGCCTCCAGCAGTACCCATCAATGTGGGGTTATTGGCTGTCATCAGTTGTAGTTAGCTGACTTGCAGCAGACAAAACTCCTCCAGCTACAGCAATATAACCACCAATGGTAGTTACAATCGCGGGTAAAGCAATTGGAGCTGCTAAAATAGTTCCTCCAACGGCAGCTAATGCCAACCCAACAGTTCGAAGCACTTTGAAAAATTTTGGTGTGGGAGCTTTTGCTCTATTAATGATTTTTTTCATAATTACGTTTTTTGTCATCCTGTAAAGGATCTATTGGATAATTAATTCAACACTTTCTTTTTTGTCCAAAGCTCTGTAAACAAAGTCTTTTAGCTTCGTAAAAGCTTTTCTCGACATCAAACCTAAACCGGGTCCAGAAAGTTTAGTAACAGGAGCAATACAGCCTTGTAATTCTTTTTGAGCATTATTAGCAGGATGAAAAAGAATGAACTTTCTATTCGGTACATCCACCAATTCTAAATGCCATTTGTATTTTGCACTGTACCGCTTTCTAATAAAATATTTCCCTTCCGGAACACAAGAAACCTTCGTTTCGTTCATCTTCCATGGCAATTCAATTGTATTACAAATCAATTTGCCTTCGCATTCGAGTTTACCATTTGCTCCTTCAGGGAAATAAGTTCTAGTTAACCAAATAACCATTACACACCGCTGTCAACTTTTGCAATCGATAATGGGTTAAAAGCACCATTTTTCAACGGATACATTTGCCCATTAATCTCTTGATAGAACTCAACACCTAAAGCCAAAAATAATGGCTTAGTTGAGTTAGCAGTAACTGCATTCACTTGGTTAATTGGAGCTGTAGCAGTTCCATCCCAAGGCAAAATTGCCGTTTCAGAAGTAGCAACCACATAGGTCTCAGCTTCAAAATCAATCTCAGCTCCTCCAGAAATGATTTTGTAGTGCGTAGTTCCACTTGGAGCAGCAATCATATTCGCAGGAATAAATGATGCTAAATCTACTTTAATTTCACCCGCTACACGGTCAATAGTTGCCACAAACGGAGCGAACAAAGTAGTCCCAAGCTTACCACGAATATTGAATTCAAAACCAAATAATAATTCAGCTTCACCATCAATCACGTTACGCAAACCACGTTCACTAACTGTATCCGCTTGGATAACTTTAACCATCGCTTGTGTCAAACGACTAACCATTCTACCATCAGCAGAATTTAAAAGTAATGGTCTTAAAGCTGTTCTAAGCATTTTTCCTGCTTTTCCAGCTCTACCAAACTCGGAACCATTCTCACGTGTTCTTTGAAACGCAGGATCGCTTGCAATTCTACTAGCGTCAATTCCGCCTTTTTCTCTTGCTAAGTGACCATCTTGCGTTTTGTAAAAAGTAATATCTCCGATAGTACCTTTTAGTTTAATTATGCCTTTCTGTCTAGCCATAACCTCAAAATTTTGTTAAACATTCATCTAAAATCTCCTTCATTCTCTCAATCAGTTGCAACCACATTTTGAATGATTACAGCAAAGTTTACAAAGCATTTCACTAAAGAAAAAGTAACAAGTGTACCATATGTCCAAAATCGACACAAGTGTCTTAAATGAACATAAAAACACAATAAATAAGTATGAAAAATTATAACTAAATTGCAAAAGATTTTCTGCACGTCAGAAGTATAGCATAGCTATATCAAAGGTATGGATAAAGTATGAAATTGAATAATCAGAGGGTATGCATCTATCCAAAGGACATACAACGAATAACAGGCAAGAGTTATCGTCAAAGTACTAGATTAATGCAAAAGATAAAAAAAGACCTCAATAAGCTCGAAAATGAGTTTCTAACGATTGAAGAGTTCTGTACATATAGTGGCATAAAATATGAACAAGTAACTCACTTGATTTTTGGTTAAAATAGAAGAAATGCTAAAACAAATTTTAATCAAGAAAAGCACCTATAAACACTTAAATAACCAGTTCATTTTTTAGTATCATTTAGTAATGAATTAATTTGCAGAAGATTATAAAAATTATTAAATTTACAGTATTAAGATTTAGTGATGTTTGTTTCTATATGAAGGAGCAAAATCGAGACCTTTGATTTTTAGACTTATATAATTTATTATATATGAGCGCATTATGAGGAAAGTTCGAACCCCTCATCGCCCACCAAAATTTAAATCCTACAGAAATGTGGGATTTTTTTATACGCCAAAATTTATTTTACATGCCATATACTGTTTACATCCTTCACAGTCTTACTAAAGACAAATTTTACATTGGTTACACTGCCAATTTAACAGAACGAATTACCCGTCACAATCAAAAAAGCAAAGGTTTTACTGGATCAACCAACGATTGGATTTTAGTACATCATGAAGAATTCAATTCTCAAAGTGAAGCTATTAAAAGAGAAAAACAAATAAAAAATTGGAAAAGTAAAATCAAAATTCAAGAATTAATCCAAAAAAATAACAATTAGTTCAGCTGATTCTGAGCATCCCGATTTCATCGGGAGGGTCGAGGGCTCAAACCCCTTTCCGAAATTCGGAACAAGCAATCGCCCACCAAAATTTAAATCCTACAGAAGTGTAGGATTTTTTATTTTATATACTTTTCTTTATTCTCAAGTGAATTATACTAGAATGTAACAAACATTCAATCAAAGCGTCTACTTTATCTAAATGATTTTGTTATGCGTTTTTACCTAATTTTTCTTTTATTATTTTCATCATTTTTTTCACTTGCTCAAAATTCAAAATTAGATATCTTTAAAAAAGATAGTTTACTAATTATCAAAAAAGACATTAATAAAGGATTTCAAAACGACTATATTTTATTTATTCCTAAAGGAACTCCAATAAATAAAAAAATAGTTCTTCTAGTCGAACCTAATAATACTGGCAAAACGAGCGACAGCATTGAAGTACATAAAGAATATGCAATTAATTTAGCAACGGTGAGTTCGGTTGGAAATAATGTTGCAACAATGTTAAAAATTCCATTACTAGTTCCTATTTTTCCAAGACCTTCATCTCAAGAGCTAATTTACACTCATGCTTTAGACCGAGATGTTATTTTAGATAATTCGCAAGAACTAAAACGTCTCGATTTACAATTGTTGGAAATGATTAAAGATGCCAAAAACATTTTAAGCTCACTAAATATAAAAGTAGATGACAAAATATTTATGAATGGTTTTTCTGCTTCAGCTACTTTTACAAATCGTTTTGCTTTTATTCATCCCGAAAAGATAAAAGCTTTAGCTATAGGTGGATTTAATGGAGAATTAATGCTTCCAGAAAAAAAAATCAATCAATTAAAGTTTAATTATCCACTCGGAATTAATGATTTCTCTAAATTATTCAATAAAAATTTTGACATAAATCAATTTAAATCGATTCCTCAATTTATCTACATGGGAAAATTAGATGATAATGATGCCGTTCAATTCGACGATGCTTATAACGATATAGAACGCAACTTAATTAATTCAAATTTAGGAATAGATGTACAAAATCGATATTTAAAATGTCAAGAAATATATAAGAATAATAATGTAAACGCAACATTTATAACTTATGATAATGTAGGACATTGGACAACATCAGAAATGAATTTAGAGGTTATTAAATTCTTTTTTAAACAAATAAATTCTAAATAAAATAAAAAAATAATAGACCGTTCGAATTTCAATTTCAATTCTTCATTTCTTATATTTGTGTAAAATTTAAAAATCATGCAACACATTATCGATCGCTTTATAAGTTACGTTACTATAGACACTGAATCTGATCCAAATTCAGACACTACACCAAGTACAAAAAAACAACTTGACCTTGCTAAACTTTTAGTAAAAGAGTTGAAAGAAATGGGAATGACCGAAGTAACTATCGATAAAAATGGTTACGTAATGGCTACTTTAGAAAGTAATGTAGAACATAAGGTTCCTACGATTGGATTTGTTTCTCATTACGACACAACACCTGATTTTACGGGCGCAAACGTTAAGCCACAAATTGTAAAAAATTATGATGGTGGTGATATTATTCTAAACAAAGAACAAAACATTATACTTTCTCCTAGTTATTTTAAAGATTTACTTTTATACAAAGGACAAACTTTAATTACTACAGACGGAACTACTTTACTTGGTGCCGATGATAAAGCCGGAATTACAGAAATCATGTCGGCTATGGAATTCTTAATCCAACATCCAGAAATTAAACATGGTAAAATTCGTGTAGGTTTTACACCTGATGAAGAAATTGGTCGTGGCGCTCATAAATTTGATGTAGAAAAGTTCGGATGCGAATGGGCTTACACTATGGATGGAAGTCAAATTGGCGAATTAGAATATGAAAACTTCAACGCAGCTGGAGCTAAAATTACGTTCAAAGGAAAAAGCGTTCACCCAGGATACGCTAAAGGAAAAATGATTAATTCAATGCTTTTGGCTTCTAAATTCATTTCAAAACTTCCTAAGAACGAAATTCCTGAAAAAACAAAAGGTTATGAAGGATTCTTCCATGTAGTTGGAATTTCTGGGAGTATTGAAGAAACTGTGGTTGAGCTAATTATCAGAGATCATTCGGCTAAAAAATTCGCTAAAAGAAAGGAATTCATTCACAAATTAGCGAATAAATTCAATAAAAAGTGGAAAAATCAATTTGGTGATGAAATTGTAATTGCTGAAGTAAAAGACCAATACTATAACATGAAAGAAAAGGTAGAACCTGTTTTTCATATTGTAAAAATTGCAGAAAAAGCGATGAAAGAATTAGGTATTAAACCTTTAATTAAACCTATTCGAGGAGGAACAGATGGTTGTCAGTTATCTTATAAAGGATTACCATGCCCTAATATCTTCGCTGGAGGTCATAATTTCCACGGAAAATACGAATACGTTCCTGTTGAAAGTATGGTAAAAGCTACAGAAGTGATTGTTAAAATTGCCGAAATTACTGCTGCTAAAAAATAATTTTGTGGTAGAAAATAAATGGAATAAAACCAATCAATGGGAAAACGAAATGGAGCAATTACATGCTATCATTCGTAAAACGCCTTTAGTTGAAACAACGAAATGGGGCGGACCAGTTTACACTTATAACAATAAAAATGTATTGGGAATTGGTGGTTTTAAATCCTATTTTGGCATTTGGTTTTACAATGGTGTTTTTCTTAAAGATGAAAAGAAATTACTAATTAATGCAAATGAGGAAAACACAAAATCGTTACGACAAATGCGATTTAATTCGGCAAATGAAATTGATGAGAAATTAATTTTAGCTTACATAAAAGAAGCTATTGAAATTGAAGAAAAGGGATTAGCAATTCCAAAAGAAAAAAAGGAAACGATAATTCCTGAAATTTTACAAAAAGAATTGGATAGAAATTCTGAACTTTCAACCAAATTCAATGCATTCTCTCCTTATAAACAAAGAGAATTCATCGAACACATAATTTCTGCCAAACAAGAAAAAACACAAATAACTCGTTTAGAAAAAGTCATTCTGATGATTTTAGAAGAACGTGGTTTAAATGATAAGTATCGAGCATAAAAAAAGCCGAATTTCACTGTTGAAATTCGGCTTTTATATTTAAAAAAATATTATTTTGCTGCTAATTTAGCACTCATTTCCATTGAAATAGCAGATTTTTCCATTTTAATTTTTCCTGCCATAGTTTCAACAACTACAGTATCTTCGTTCATTTCTGCCACTTTACCGTGAATTCCTGCTTTAGTGATGATTCTATCACCTACTTTTAATCCGGTTTCAAATGCTTTTTCTTTTTTGGCTCTTTGTTGTTGTGGTCTTATCAATAAAAAATAAAACACAGCAATCATTAATACGATTTGTATCGCTAAACTTGGATTCATAATTATTTATTATTTAGCTGCTGGTGCAGCTGGTGTTACATTTGCTTTAATTTTAAAGGTTTCGTGTCCGTTAGCAGTATTAGTTGTTAACGTAACTGTTTTTTCTTGTGAGCCAGGTTTCCCTTTAGAATCAAAAGATACTTTTATTGGAGCTGAATCACCTGGTTTAATTGGCTCTCTAGGAGGTTCAGGAACAGTACAACCACAACTTCCTTTTGCTTCATGAATCAATAAATCAGAATCACCTACATTTTTTACAATAAATTCTGTTTCAACTCTATCACCCTCTTTAATAGTTCCAAAATCGTGAATTTCTTTATCAAATTCTACTTTTGCTAATTTTCCAGCCATAGCATTTTGCTCTTGAATAGCTTTCATATCAGCATCTGTAATTTTATCTGCAGCACTTTCTTGTTTACAAGCGGTTGCTAACACAACTAATGAAAGGGCGAATAACCCAACTGATTTTCTTATCATATCTTTAAAATTTTATAATAAACCTCTACCTGCTTTATTTAATTTTCCATCTCGGTCAAACTCTTTTACCAAGTTGTCCAAAATTCCGTTGATAAAAATACTACTTTTTGGTGTAGAATACTCCTTTGCAATTTCTAAATATTCGTTAATTGTTACTTTTGTAGGAATAGATGGAAATTTCAACAACTCACAAATCGCCATTTTTAGAATAATAGTATCTATTTCAGCAATACGTTCTACATCCCAATTTGGCGTTTTATCGATGTACTCTTTAGATAATTCAACTTCGTTTAAAACTGTTTTTCTAAACAAATTCTTTACAAACTCTTTATCGTCAGAATCTTTATACACTTTTGGAATTACCAAAGCGTCATGTTCCGATTTTAATTGTTTAATTTGCTTTACAATTAACGTGTTAATTCCTGGCAAATCATCCACCCAAGTTAATTTATGGTCTTCTAAATAATCATACAAACGATCACTTGGAGCAATAACTTCGGTATATAAATCGGCAATAAAGTTTTTATCATCTTCAAAGCTACTGGCTGTTTTTTCCATGTAGTTTTGATACAATTCACTTTCTTTAATCGTATCAATTAAGCCTAAAATAATATCATCATTTAGCTTCCAGTTGTTGATGTGATTATCATCTAAAGCGGTTTCTAATGCTTCCGATTCTGATAATAAAACCAAAACTTTGTTGTTGATAAATTTTAAATTAGGATTGCGCTCTTCTTTAGTAGCTAAATGTTTTTTAGAAGCCAAATCGATGTATTCTTCTTCTTTCTTTTTGATTTCTATAAGTGCTGAAAGCAATAAAAGATACAAGTTTTGGGTGTTTTCGATACTTTGAAATAGAAACTTTTCTTCTTTATCCAAATGATCAGATTGGTGTTGGTGCATTGCATAAATACTTTGCATCACTTTTACTCGGATATGTCTTCTGTTTAACATACTAATTAAGAACTTTATAAAATTAAGAGAGCGAAAAAGTTGCCTCTTTCGCTCTGCAAAAATACAATTTTATTTAAAACGAATTACTTCTTTAATTCATTTTTTGCATCATCAATACGTTTTTGCGCCATTGAAAAGGCAGCTTGGTGCGTAGTAATGTTGTTATCATCTGCAAATTTGAAAATCTCTAATGCTGTGTTGTAGATGTTTTCTGTTTTTTCCATAACCTGAGCATTCGTCCATTTTACTAATTCAGAATACACGTTGATTACACCACCAGCGTTGATTAAGAAATCAGGTGCATATAAAATACCTTTTTCTTTTAAGATTTTTCCGTGAACCGCTTCGTTTGCTAATTGGTTATTAGCAGCTCCAGCAATGATAGAAGCTTTGATATTATTAATAGTAGCATCATTAATTGTAGCTCCTAAAGCACATGGTGCGTAAATATCTACATCTGCACTGTATAAATCAGCACCTGTAAAAATTTTAGCTCCGTACTTTGCTCCTACTTGGTGTACTCTATCTTCGTTGATATCCGTAATTGTAACGATAGCGCCACTTTCTGTTAAGTGTTGTACTAAAACCTCACCAACGTGGCCAATTCCTTGTACTAAAACACTTTTACCTTCTAAATTATCAGAACCGAATTTGTATTTAGCAGCTGCTTTCATTCCCATGAAAACACCATAAGCTGTAACAGGAGAAGGATTTCCAGAACCACCTCTTTCTACTGAAATACCCGCAACGTGTTTCGTTACTTCGTTAACAGTGTCCATGTCTTTGGTTTCCATTCCTACATCTTCTGCAGTGATATATTTTCCTGATAATGAATCTACAAATTGTCCAAAACGACGCATTAATTCAGGAGTTTTTTGAGTCTTAGCGTCACCAATGATAACCGCTTTACCTCCACCTAAATTTAATCCCGAAATTGAGTTTTTGAAAGTCATTCCACGAGACAAACGTAAAACGTCATTTAACGCTTCCCATTCGTTTGTATAATTCCACATTCTAGTTCCTCCTAAAGCTGGTCCTAAAACTGTGTTATGAATTCCAATAATTGCTTTTAATCCTGTATCTTTGTCGTGACAAAATACAACTTGTTCATGACCATCAAAAGATACCTGACCAAAAACTGGATCTACTTTATGAAGCTCATTTGCTTTTAATAATTCTGCTGTCATGTGATTTGAGTTGGGTTGAAAATTATTCAATATTTAATTACAATATTACGAATAATTTTAAAATGATTCAAAGAATTATATTTATTTTAATAATTTAGCAATAAAAAGCTAAAAAACTCGATAATCGTTCATTATCAATTGATTATCATTTTAATGAATTTGATACAGAAATGTTATCGCACTAAAGAATACTATGAAAGAATTACAATATTTAAACAAATACTTTGTCAAATACAAATATCGTTTCCTGCTTGGAATATTTATTACAATTGTAGCGCAAATCTTCTCTTTGTTCACTCCAGAGTTGATTGGAAACTCCATTAAAGTAATTGAAGACTACGTAAAAAGTCCTGATGGTGACCTACTTAGCTTCCAAAAAACATTGTTTCACAACATTTTACTGATTTTAGGAACTACAATTGTTGCAGGATTCTTCACCTTCTTAATGCGTCAAACTTTAATTGTTATGTCGCGCCACGTAGAATTTGATTTGAAGAACGAAATTTTCAATCACTATCAAACGTTAACGCAAAGTTTCTACAAACGTAATCGTACTGGAGACTTAATGAATCGTATTAGCGAAGACGTTGGAAAAGTAAGAATGTACGTTGGTCCAGCTGTAATGTACTCATTAAATACCTTAATGCGTTTTACGATTGTGGTGATTTATATGTACAATATTTCACCAAAACTAACTTTGTATTCGTTATTACCCTTACCGCTTTTATCGTATAGTATTTTTAAAATTAGTTCGATGATTCATAAGAAAAGTGGTGATTTCCAACAAAATTTATCAACGCTTTCTTCTTTTACACAAGAAATTTTCTCGGGAATTCGAGTAATTAAAGCCTATGCCATCGAAGGTAAAAAACAACAAGAATTTACCGATTTAAGTAATGAAAGTAAGGTAAAAGCGATGGATTTAGCAAAAGTAAATTCCCTTTTTGGTCCATTGATGATTTTGCTTATTGGATTGAGTAACTTGGTTGTGGTGTATGTTGGAGGTTCCATGTACATAAATGGCGATTCTGAGATTTCAAGTATTGGTGTTATTGCCCAATTCATTTTATACATCAACATGTTGACTTGGCCAGTGGCTTCATTAGGTTGGGTTTCTTCATTAGTTCAAGAAGCAGAAGCTTCACAAAAACGTATCAATGAATTCTTAAAAGAAGAACCTGAAATTAAAAATACAGTTAGCAATCATACTCCAATTGAAGGCGCAATTAAATTTGATAAGGTTTCTTTTGAATACGAAGACACTAAAATTAAAGCTTTAGACGAAATTTCGTTTGAAGTTCAGAAAGGAAAAACATTGGCAATTCTAGGAAAAACAGGTTCTGGAAAATCTACTCTTCTAACCTTAATTAGTCGATTGTATGATACGACTTCTGGAACAGTTTTAATTGACAATAAAGACATCAAAGATTTGAATTTATTCGATTTACGTAATCAAATTAGTGTGGTGCCGCAAGATGCTTTCTTATTTTCGGATAGTATTAAAAATAACATCAAATTCGGAAACGAAAATGCTACTGATGAAGAAGTGATGGAAGCTGCTAAAAAAGCCGTAGTTCATGATAACATTATGAATTTCAATCAGCAATATGAAACCATTTTAGGGGAACGTGGCATTACATTATCAGGCGGACAAAAGCAGCGTGTTTCTATAGCTCGAGCACTAATTAAAAATGCTCCCGTACTTCTTTTAGATGATTGTTTAAGCGCTGTTGACACTGAAACCGAAGAAACTATTTTGAACAATTTATTAGACTATTGCAAAGACAAAACGACTATAATTGTGAGTCACCGAGTTTCTTCTGCCAAAAATGCGGATTGGATTATCATTTTAGACGAAGGAAAAATCAAAGAGCAAGGCACTCATTCTCAACTATTAGACCTTGATGGCTATTACAAAGAGCTATACTTAAAACAACTTTCGGAAAAAGAAATTGACTAAACTTTTGTTTAATCCGATTTTTTTTTAGATTTTTGAGACGCTATAACACTAATTAATTGACAGTAGGATTATGAGAGAAAATGACATGTTAGAAAAAGAAGATATTTTTTCTAAAGTATTGCGTGCAGGAAGAAGAACGTATTTCTTTGATGTAAGAGCTACAAAAGCAGATGATTACTACATTACCATTAC
>NZ_JAKLJH010000234.1 GCF_023151265.1 Flavobacterium sp. | reverse complement strand
AAATCCGGATGTTTTTGAAATCATGAGAGCAAGATGCAACAGAATTCAAGCCTTACCAAACGAATTAATCTTACTAACTAACAATCTACCTTCTGGTTATCACAGAGATGTTCAATTAACAAAAGAGTCTTTATTTCCAGCGATTCAATCTTTGAAAGAATGTCTTGAAATGCTACATTTCATGTTACAACACATTGAAATAAAAAAAGATATCGTTAAAGATTCTAAATACAATTATATGTTTAGTGTGGAAAGTGTAAACCAACAAGTTTTAGATGGAGTTCCGTTCAGAGATGCTTATAAAAACATTGGATTAGCAATCGAAAATCAAGAATTTATTCCAAGTTATGAAATAAACCACACGCATGAAGGAAGCATTGGAAATCTAAGAAATGATTTAGTTGAAGATGCTTTTAAAAAAGTAATTTCAAAATTTAATTAATTACCTTTTGGAATCATATAAGCGGTTTCTTTTTTAGTTTCATTTAGAACAATACTACTGTGATATTGTCCAATATTAGGAATATTAGAAATCACATTTACCACAAAATCATTGTACGATTTAATATCCTCTGCAATGATTTTTAGCATATAATCGTAATTCCCTGATAAACTAATTATTTCTTGAACTTGAGGAATAGCAATTATGGTTTTCTCAAAAGTATCAAGAGCCAATTTCGATTGTTCTTTCAAGGTTACATTGCAATACACAACAATTTGAACACCTATTTTAAAACGATCAACTAATGCTACATACTTTGTTATCACATGACTTTTTTCAAGGTTTTTTATTCTTTCATACGTTGGTGTAAATGAAAGCCCGACACGTTCCCCAATTTCTTTCACAGAAATAGTTGAATCTTGTTGAAGAATTTCTAAAATAGCTTGGTCTTTTGCGTCTAATTGATGTTTCATTCAGAAATAAAATTGAATATAAATGTACTATTATTTTTTATAACGTAAATAATCTTGAAGTATAATTGTTGCGGCAATTTCGTCAACCAATGCTTTATTTTGGCGTTGTTTTTTATTTAAACCGCTATCAATCATCGTTTGAAACGCCATTTTGGAAGTAAAACGTTCATCCACTCTATTCACAGGCATTTCCGGAAAAGCTGCTTGAAATTTAGCAACAAAAGCATTGATGATTTCAGCACTTTGCGAAGGTGTTCCGTCCATTTGCTTAGGCTCTCCAACGATTACACATTCTACTTTCTCTTTCGAAAAATAGTCTTTTAAAAAAGAAATTGCTGTTTCTGATGGAATTGTGGTTAGCCCAAAAGCTATCATCTGCATTTCATCGGTAACGGCAATTCCTGTTCTTTTGATTCCGTAATCTATGGCTAAAATTCTTGACATTTTGTTATAATGATTGTTTGTATTTAATAAATCCGAATAGTGTAATTATTTCATTTTCTGTATCAATTAAATAAACACAAACATATCCTTTAAAAACATAATCTCTAATATTTTCATCTTCAAAATAAATAGATTTTTTAAAATGAAATGGATTTTTCAAATCTTTACGAATGTTGTTAAGTAAATCTGATTTGAATTTTTTAGCTGCTTTTGGCTTATCCTTAGAAATAAATCTGATTTGATCATCTAAATCAAGTCTAAATACTTTAGTAAACTCAATTTTCATACTCTGAAATAGTCTTATCGAGAAACGCATCTAACTCTTCTAAAGAGCATGTTTCCGCAGTACCATTTTTT
>NZ_JAKLJH010000233.1 GCF_023151265.1 Flavobacterium sp. | reverse complement strand
TGGGTGAGGTGTGTGGAGAGGTAGCTTAGTTCAAATAAAAATGCCTCGGTTGGTTGGTTTTCCAATTTGCCCAGGTAAAACATATATCATTGGCAAATTGAAAAATTATTCAAAAAATAATTTTAATGAAGGAAGATCAGCTTTATGTCAAAAATTATTAAGTTGAAAATTGAAAATTTCCGCGGGATAAAAAAATTAGAACACCATTTTGGGAATACAAATTTTGTATGTTTAGTGGGTAGAGGAGACTCTGGAAAAACCACTATTCTTGATGCGATTGCATGTCTCTTCTCTTCGCGGTGGAATCTGACTTTCTATGACACGGATTTTTATAACTTAAATATTGAAGCAAATATAAAAGTCAGTGCTTGTGTTACTGATATTCCGGAGAACCTTTTATTAGAAGATAAGTTTGGACTTTTCATTTGTGGCTGTAGTAAAGACGGCAAAGAAATACATGATGAAATAACCGACGAGGATGAAAAAGCTTTGTGGATTAATCTGGAAGTTGCTAAAGATTTAGAACCCAGATGGTATGTTGCAAACCCCAGAAATAATGATGAAAAAATTCTATCCGCAGCTGACCGGGAAAAATTTTCGGTTAATTTAATCTCAGATTCAATTGACAGACATTTTTCATGGAATAAAGGTAACCCTTTATACTCAATTTATAGAACTCAGGAAAATGGTAAGGAATCTAATAACTCTTTTACAGAAGTAATTAGGCAAACTAAATCAGAGATTGATAAATTGCCTTTTGCTCAATTCGCTGAGTTATCTAAAAACATCCAGGAAAAAGCAAATGGCTTGGGCTCAGAAATTGGAGAACTATCGACAAAAATCGATTTCAGGGATATAATAATAAAAGACGGTAAAGTTTCACTTCATAACGAAAATATTCCGCTGAGTTTATCAGGTAAAAGTACAAAACGATTATTATCTGTTGCAATACAACTTTCTACTGTTAACGGGAAGGGCATCATTCTTATTGATGAGATTGAACAAGGTCTTGAACCAGACCGCGTACAGTTCTTGGTTAGTGAGCTGAAGAAAAATAACTCCTTTCAGATTTTTATAACTACCCATTCAAGAAGTGTTGTGACTGAACTTGATTTCTCGGAAATTTTCATGCTTAGGAAAAACTTACAAAGTCTTTTCGAATTTTCACCACAACTTCAAAACATCCTAAGAAAAGTTCCTGAATTCGTTTTTGCAAAGAAAATTATTGTCTGTGAAGGAAAAACCGAATTGGGTTTTCTACGCGCTTTTAACGACTATATGATAAATACTTTGAAAATGAACCTGGCTCATAAAGGCATAGTAATGGTATATGGTGAAGGTAGTAATATGTTAAAAGATGTATGTAAAATAAAGGAGTGTGGTTTTGATGTTGCCTTGTTTTGTGATGCAGACAGGGACCTTCGAACTTTAGATGACTTAAAATTGAAAGGGATTAAAATTATCAAATGGGAAGTTGGTGATAATATTGAAATGGCTATATGCAAATCATTAAATTTAAAAACAGCTGAGAAGTTCTTGAATTTCCTTGAAAATATCGTTATTGAACAAAAATCAATGAAAAAGGAAAGCTTTAGGAAAAATTTAAAA
This sequence comes from Flavobacterium sp., assembly GCF_023151265.1. Classification (GTDB taxonomy): domain Bacteria; phylum Bacteroidota; class Bacteroidia; order Flavobacteriales; family Flavobacteriaceae; genus Flavobacterium. The sequence continues at coordinate 119 of NZ_JAKLJH010000233.1, read as the reverse complement.
AATAAATTGGGCGTGTGGGGAATAACACAAGATCCTTTCGAAAATCTTGAAATAATTACACCAGAATTTCAAAAAGGTCTATCTGAATATATCATTGAATTATCAGTCTTTAAGAGTAT
>NZ_JAKLJH010000232.1 GCF_023151265.1 Flavobacterium sp. | reverse complement strand
AATCTTTAGGTATTGAACATAAAAAAAGGGAATACTCTATTACAGAATTGCAATCAAAAAAACAGGAAAGTTTAAATCAGATATATTCCTACTACAATAATTTAGAATTAAAAATAGCAACTACTCCAGATGAGCAATTGCATACTCTCAGAATAAATATGGTAAATGCAATTTTCATGCATGATAAGATAAAAGAATATTGTAAGGGTGATTCAAATTTCCCGGAAGAAGTTCTTGGATTAAATCTATATTGGCTTAATAGAATACGGATCGAAGTGATTAAAGAGCAAATCAAAAGAGGACTCATTGATGAAAATGCAGAGTATAACTAAGACAATAATACGTCAGGCGAAATCTAAAATAAAAAAGGTTCTTACTCTTATTATATTTTCCTCAATACTTACAGTATCATGTGAAGGGGAAAGAAGGAAAAATGAGCAAGCATTAGAAGGGTACAACATCAAAAATAATCCAGGTTGGTATTATTTGATGTTCGCTGAAGCAGGCATTTTCACGGGAGGATGCGAGGGTGAAGCTCAAAGAAAAGCAAAGTATATAATAGAGGCTGAAAAAGAAACAACAATGGAAACCACTACCAGCAGCAGTTTAATTGATATTTTATTTAAAATCTCAAAAAATAAAAACTTGAAGATGACCTTCACTCCACTCGACGCAGGTTGTCTTTATAATCCAAATAATGGTTTTAGTTTTAAAGCATGCAATGGTTTACTTAATGGATCCCCATCTTATATCAATTGTTCTGATTTCTCCAATTTTGGTTTGTCAAGTGGTCCTGTAATTTGTAAATTAAATATATTAAATCAAACTTTAACGAGTCTGTGGGGAACTCTTAGAATAGATTCAGCATCAGTAGGATACAAATGCAAAGTTTCAATTTTAATTCAATACGAATAAAGAGGTGATTATGAAATTATTACTAACACTTTCCACTTTTCTCTTTTCCTTTTCAGTTTTGATAGCCGAAGGAACAGACTACAGTTTTGAGAAACCAGCATATGGGATTCAGGAAAACAATTGTCATTTAACAGATTATTTTAAAGAAGATACCCAAATCACATTTTACGGGGATAGCCGTTTAGATTATGCTGACGAGCCTGTGACAGGTGGAAAAAATCTGCTCTGGTATATAAACAATGGAATTGATGGAAGTGATTCGTCTAACCTACCAAATTTTGGAATTCAAAATTTCGGACAAAGCACTTGGATAGCAGACCAACTGAATAGTCATTTATTTACATGCTTACGAAATAAAAATTACAAAATCTCAAATCGTTTCGTTGTAAATATCGGTGGTAACGATTGGATATGGTGGTCGCCCGGAATTTTGGGAAATCCGTGGATTGCAGTTGTTGCAGCAGCAGTTATTGAAAATAACCTCAGAGGAATTATAGGAAAATTGAAAATGAATGCCAGCCGAAACCAAGGGAAATTCGAAGTTTTAATTCTGGGTAATTATCCTGTTGTTTCCGGTTCATATCAATATAAAGCTGGAAGTTCAAAAGACCTTCTCCCGCTTGAAACAATATTAAATGTTGGAACCATCATCAACGCTGGTGTTGGATATATGAATGAAAAGTATAAAGAGATTGCAGAACAAAATCAAATTCATTATTTAGATACTACTGCCGTTATGCGTGACCCGATTAATCCGAATAGTGCAGACCCGCAGTTGATGTTGCCAGATTTGCTACATCCAAATCATGCAGGCTTTCAAAA
>NZ_JAKLJH010000038.1:17673-24447 GCF_023151265.1 Flavobacterium sp. | reverse complement strand
TAATTAATCCCATCATATATTCTGGATAATCTTTCAGGAAAAAAGTCGCTAATAAAAACATCAGAAACGGACCAACAATCCAAGTGATGAAAAATGAAGCTGATAATAACTTAGGCTTTTCAAACATTTGAGGCACTTTTGAAAAATCGATTTTTGTTAATGGTGGATACATCATCAAAATCAAGCCAATTGCCAACGGAACATTCGTTGTTCCTGATGAAAAGGAATTGATAAAATCAGCTGAGTTGGGAATAAAATAGCCAATTCCTACTCCAATTAACATCGCTAAGAAAATCCAAAGCGTTAAATAGCGGTCTAAAAAACCAAGTCTTTTTTTCATGTGCTTATTTTATTTGAGAAAATACAAAATACATTTCACTTGCAATTTGTAAACTTCTTTCTGCATATTTTTCGTTCATCACATCCGTTCCGTCAAATGCTTTTGGATCGTCGTATTTGATTGGAAATCGGGCTTCTGCTCCAAAAACCATTGGACAACCTTCGTCAGCATTATTACAGGTCATGATAGCTCCAAAGTTAGTTTTCGGATTAAAATCATCAAAATACGCTTTTGAAAAACAAATAATAGGATGTTGATTATCATCAAATTTTACCGCATAAACTGGATTTTGTTCTTCGCTTAACTTTTGAATTTGAAATCCTTGATTCACTAACGTTTCACCTACTTTTGGAAACATCGCTGTAGCTTCCGTTCCACCAGAATAGCAAAATACATTTTTGATTCCAAATTGAAATGCCATCGTTTGTGCCCAAATTTGTGACAAATGACTTCTTCTGGAATTATGTGTGCAAATGAAGTTCAATCGAATTTCTTCGTTAGCATTGACTTTATTTTGAATGTAATCTACTAAAGGATTCAACACTTGTTTTCTTTCGTTTGAAACTGCAATTTCTTCAATTGACTTGATAGTTTTTGATAAATTCACTAGCATATTATTTCTTTTTATAATGACAAAATATAAAATTCTGAATCGTATCAAACGGCGTTTCGTGGTCTTCGGTAAAACAATTTTCCAATTCGAAATCTTCTCCAAAAACTGCTTCCATTTTTTCTAGGGAATATTGTGTTATTGGTAAACCGCTACATTTTAAAGGTCCTTCTTCCGAGAAAGTTCCAATGATTAAATGCGCATTTTGATTAGTGTTTGCAATAACATTGTTTTTATATTGCTCGATATCGTTAGCCTCAGTAAAAAAATGAAAAGAAGCTCTATCGTGCCAAACATCAAATTTCTCATCCGATTGAAAATATAAACTATCGGAAACTATAAAACTTACATCCTTAGCTTTATCTCCTAATCGTAATTTTGCACGTTCTATAGCGGCTGACGAAATATCTAACAAGAATAAATTCGTGTAACCTAAATCCAATAAACTATCAATTAAATAGCTGTCGCCACCTCCAATATCAATGATTTTAGCATCTTTAGCTACTTTACAAGCTTGAATTAATTGAATTGAAGTCTGAGGTTGCTTTTGAAACCAACTTACTTCATTTTCTGCTTTTGTGGTAAAAACAGTTTCCCAATGTTGTTTTATATTATTTTCCATATTAACAACAACCTGAATCTGGCGTACAACAAGAGGTTTGCTTTGGTTTCCACTCACCTATTTTGACTTTCATTTTTTCTGGTGGAATTCCGCAATTGTCTTTAGCTAAACAATCGGTTAATTTTGATTTTAATTGGAAATTAGTTCCGTCAAAATCCAAACTAAATTTCCCGATAGTTTCCTTCATTTGGTGCTCGACTTCAATTTCTAAATCGGGTAAACCTAATGTTTTTTCTGAAATTTCTATAATGTGAACAAGTTTTTCCGGGTGTAATCTGTGATCGTAATCATTGGCTTCCCAAAGTTGAAAATTGATTACTTCTTCTGTACGAACGGTTCCGCCACAATCGATGAAATGTTTAGACACTTTCCCTACTTCCGTAACATGAAAATGACTTGGTACTAAATCGCCATTTGGCAATTGAAAAGCTATTTGAGAAAGCTTTTTTAATTGGGTTTTGATTTCTGATAATTTCATTTTTTAGTAATTAGTGATTGGTAAAAAGTAATTAGTTAACAACATTTGTTTTTTAACTTATGACGAATCATACCAAAGTGATTTTCTATTTTATCAATGGTATCTGGATTGATGCAATAGCAAATAGCCGTTCCTTCAATTGTACCTTTGATGATGTTAGCGTTTTTAAGTTCCTTTAAGTGTTGGGAAATCGTAGGCTGTGCTAATGGTAATTCGTTTACAATATCGCCACAAATACAAGTATCAACCGTTAATAAATAATCAACAATTGCAATACGCGCAGGATGTGACAAGGCTTTGAACAAAGTTGCCATTTCGTTTTGTTCTATTGAAAAAGAATCTGATTTTGATGCTCCCATAATTTTTATAATTATTATATTGCAATATTACGATAAACAAATATAATACGCAATAAAAAATCCCGAAATTTCTTTCGGGATTAGTTTTTTAGATACTGATTCACCTAAGCGAACAGCATGACAAAAAAGTGAGATTATTTACCTCCTTTTTCCATTTTAGCTTTTAATTCAGCAAGAATATCGTTGTTATCACCTAAAGTAGATGTTTGAGCTGAACTAGTTGAAGTAGTTTCAACTGCTGCTTTAACGTTTTTCTCTTCTTCTTCTCTGAAGATAGCTGTATGAGAAGCTACTACTCTTTTGAATTCTTTATTGAACTCAATAACTTTAAAGTCAGCAGTATCTCCTTTTTTCAATTTTTTACCGTCTTCTTTTTCTAAGTGACGTGTAGGAATGAAAGCAACGATATCGTCACCAAATTCTACAGTAGCTCCTTTGTCAACGATTTCTGAAATTGTTCCGTTGTGGATAGTTCCAACAGCGAAAGCATCTTCATACTTATCCCAAGGATTTGGAGTTGTTTGTTTGTGACCTAAAGATAATTTACGACCTTCAACGTCTAATTTATCACCTACATTTACAAATTCAGATGGATGTTTGATTTTCTTAGTCCAAGATAAATCAGAGATATATACTAAACCGTCGATACCTTCTTCTAACTCAACGAAAATTCCGAAGTTAGTAAAGTTTCTAACGATTCCAGTGTGTTTAGAACCTACTGGGTATTTAGCAGTGATATCAGTCCATGGATCTTGAGTCATTTGTTTGATACCTAAAGACATTTTTCTTTCATCTCTATCAAGAGTTAAGATAACTGCCTCTACCTCATCACCAATTTTCATGAAATCTTGAGCTGATCTTAAGTGAGTAGACCAAGACATTTCAGAAACGTGAATTAAACCTTCAACACCTTCAGCAACTTCGATGAAAGCACCGTAATCAGCTAAAACAACTACTTTACCTTTTACTTTATCACCTACTTTTAATTCAGCTCCTAAAGCATCCCATGGATGAGCGTGTAATTGTTTTAAACCTAATTGAATTCTTGTTTTCTCATCATCGAAATCAAGGATTACAACGTTTAATTTTTGGTCTAATTCTAATACTTCAGATGGGTGGTTGATTCTTGACCAAGATAAGTCAGTGATGTGGATTAATCCGTCTACACCTCCTAAGTCGATGAATACACCGTAAGAAGTAATGTTTTTAACAACACCTTCTAATACTTGACCTTTTTCTAACTGACCGATAATTTCTTTTTTCTGAACTTCGATATCAGCTTCGATAAGTGCTTTGTGAGATACTACTACGTTTTTGAATTCGTGGTTAATTTTAACTACTTTGAATTCCATAGTTTTATTCACATATTGATCGTAATCACGAATTGGTTTTACATCAATTTGAGAACCTGGTAAGAATGCTTCGATTCCGAATACGTCAACGATCATACCCCCTTTAGTTCTACATTTTACGAAACCATTAACGATTTCACCTGTTTCGTTAGCAGCGATAACTCTGTCCCAAGCTTTGATAGTTCTAGCTTTTCTGTGAGATAATACTAACTGACCTGTTTTGTCTTCACGAACGTCGATTAATACTTCTACTTTATCACCAACTTTTAAGTTAGGATTGTAACGGAATTCGTTTAAAGAGATAACACCTTCAGATTTAGCGTTGATATCAACGATAGCATCTCTATCGGTAATTCTTACAACAACTCCTTCTACTACTTCCTCATCTCCTGTAGAAATGAAAGTTTTAGTTACTAGATCTTCAAATTCTTGTAAGTTTTTCTCGTCAACTGCATCAATACCTTCTGCATAGTTGTGCCAGTTAAAATTCGCTAAAAACTCTTCTTGTGTTTTGTTAATTTCAGACATGCTGATTAAAAATTTGTATGCCGTGCTTCTAGCGTTTCTTAATGCGAATTAGAAAACAACAGCAGTGTTTTACTTAAATGATTGATACCTAATGGAAACGCTATCCGCCAAAAGGTGCGCAAAATTACAACTATATTTTTGATTAACAAAACTTTGAAACTAAGTTTTTTATTCTTGTTCTAACATTATTTTATGTTTTGTAACTGATTTATTTTAAATACATTTGCCAAAATTTAACTAACAATAATGAAAAAAATCGTATTTATTATCGCATCTACTCTTTTAATAGTAGCATGCAACAACTTAAAAGACAATGAATTTCTTATCTCTGGAACTGCAAATGGTGTAGAGAATGGAAAAAAAGTTTTTGTAGAAATCCAAACTGAAACTGGATCTTTAGCTAAAGATACTGCTGTTGTTAAAGACGGTAAATTTGAATTAAAAGGAATTACTGACGGTATTGATATAGGATTTATTAGAATTGAAAACGAAGAAATTAATTTACCTATTATTTTAGAAGAAGGTAAAATTGAAATCAACATTGTTAAAGATTCATTACACAAATCTACTTTAGGTGGAACTCCTAATAACGAAAAGTTCCATACCTTTAATTTAGAAACTAGAGCTATCTCTGAAAAAGTAGTAAAATTTGAGAAAGACAATGGTCCTGCTATGCAAAAAGCACAAATGAGCAAAGACACTGTTACCATTAATAAACTATTAAAAGAATACAAGAAATTTCAAAACGAAATGAATGACTATTCTAAAAAGTTCATTAAAGAAAATCCAGACGCTTATTTATCTGTATTATTGTTAGAAAACTTTTTAATGAGACAATATTTAACCCCTGAAGAGGTAAAAACATATTACAACGGACTAAGCAAAGAAATTCAAGACACAAAAAGCGGAAAAAAAATCAAAACTGCTTTAGACGCTCTTAATGCGGTTGTAGTTGGAAAACCAGCTCCTAACTTCTCTGCACCATCACCTGATGGAAAAACGATTTCTTTAAAAGAATCTTTAGGAAAAGTAACTATCATTGATTTTTGGGCATCTTGGTGTGGACCATGTAGAGCTGAAAATCCTAATGTAGTAGCTTTATACAATGAATTCCATCCTCAAGGATTAAACATTATTGGAGTTTCTTTAGATAAAGATGCTACAAAATGGAAAGACGCTATTGCAAAAGATGGTTTAGTATGGCCACATGTTTCTAACCTTAAATTTTGGGAAGATCCTATTGCTAAACAATATAATGTTCAATCAATTCCTGCTACTTTTATTTTAGATGCAAAAGGAAATATTGTAGCAAAAGACCTTAGAGGCGATGCTTTACGTGCTAAAGTAAAAGAACTTTTAACTATAAAATAATCCTACTTTAAAATATATTTAAAAAAATCTCCTTAGGGAGATTTTTTTATGTTTTTCATTTACAGAACGTTATAAAATAGTCGGTAAAATAGTATAAAATTCCTTTGCAGGAATAAAAAACAATTCTATATTTGCAACCGCTTAGACAAATAAGCAAGATGGCTTGGGGAGATACTCAAGCGGCCAACGAGGGCGGACTGTAAATCCGCTGATTACATCTTCGCAGGTTCGAATCCTGCTCTCCCCACAAAAGCACCTTTAACGAGGTGCTTTTTTTGTTTCTTTCATTTTTATAAGACTAAAACATACTTCTGACATTCACTACGCATACTTAAAGTACCCACTATGTACCCATTATATACCTAGTATCTACTAAGTATCTTTTTTTATCAATTAATTAAATAAATGTTTTTATTTTTATTTATATTTGTTGATTATAAGCCATTTAAATTTAGTATTTGCCATGAAAAGTATACGTATTGAGAAGATTTTTCACCATGATGCTTATCGCATTGGGGTGTTTTTTGAGAAGAATTTTGAAATTATTGCCATTTTAAAACGATTGGGCGCTACTTACAGCGGTTCTCGTAAGTGTTGGTATTTAGATTATTCCAAAGCATCTTATCATGCATTACGTTCACATTTTCCTGATTTGGTTGTTGTTACTGAATCTTCTAATGCTTCTTTGGTGACCGGTATTGATAACCGTGACCTTTCACCCATAGCTTCTTCAAGCGCTCTTCAGTTAGACTCTTCTTTGAGTAATCCTGAACATAAACAAACACAAATGACTTCGGATAAATTGAAGTTACAATTGTTGCCAAGCATTGGTAAATATTGGGTTTTTAAAATGCGTTTTCATCATGAAATTAGCAAACAACTTTTAAAGATAAAAGGTGTTTATTGGAACGGAAATTATAAAAGCTATATGGTTTTTAGAAATGAAGTTGTAAAGCATGAAGTGGAAAAGGTTTTAGGTTTTTCCGACTTTTTTGGTACCGATTATTTTGTTAAAGATTCGTTTGTTGGTAAGGGAGAAATTAGGGTTTTACCTCATTTAGAAGATGTGACTTGGATGGAAGTTCATATTCCTAAAATGGTTGCGGTTCATGAA
>NZ_JAKLJH010000038.1:0-17665 GCF_023151265.1 Flavobacterium sp. | reverse complement strand
TCGATGGCTCGCTACAGTAAGATTAAGGGTTGTTATTTGCTTCCGGCAGCACCTGCTGTTATGGATTCGTTGCATTTGCAGTTTGAATCTTCTGGTATAACTATTACCTCATTGCTTCCGAAAAATTATTTGGACAAACGAAATTTGCCTAATAAAAAACAATTGGATTTATCTAAAACGAAAAGAAGCTTACTGGATTTGGTTCCAGAGCAAGTTCAAATTTATCTAGGCAAGATGATTGACACTTTGTTAGCTCTAAATTACAGTAGTTCGACATTGCGAACGTATTGTGGTGCTTTTGTTCAATTTTTACGATATTTTGAATATCGAAATCCTGAGGATATAAATAGAGAGGAAATTATTCGTTTTTTAGGATCTTTAATGGAGCGCGGTTTATCTGCTACGAGCGGACATAGTATGGTAAATGGCGTTCAATTTTACTACCAGCAAGTACTAGGAAAAACTGATTATAGTTTTGTATTACCGCGACCAAAGAAAGAAAAAAAACTACCTGCTGTATTGACAATGGAGGAATGTTTGCAAATTTTTAAAGTTGTAGATAATCCAAAACATAAGCTTTTACTATTGATAGGCTATGGCGCGGGTTTACGCGTGAGTGAGATTGTGAGTTTAAAATGGAGTGATATATTGTTTGACGAGCACAAAATTCATGTTAAGAATGCTAAAGGCAAGAAAGATCGTATGGTGATGCTACCCTACTCAATTGTTACCTCATTACAACTTTATAGAGAGCTTTATAATGGTAAACATTATGTTTTTGAAGGACAATTTGCAGGTGAACCTTACAGCACTGGAAGCGTACAACAAGTGATGCGTAATGCGCTAAAATTATCGGGTTTAGAGAAAAAAGCTACGGTTCATACTTTGCGTCATAGTTTTGCGACACATTTACTAGAAAACGGTACCGATATACGCTATATACAACAATTTTTAGGACATTCGAGTATAAAAACAACTACTATTTATACGCATTTAACAAAAACAGCTGTTGACAAGATACAGAGCCCTTTAGATCGGATGGTTGAGATAAAAGGTAAGAAAAAACTTGAAGATTAATTTTTAAATTTTAAAAAAGTTGTATACATTTGATGATATTTACTAGTTAGTGGCAAGTTTACAGAACGACACCACAGACAAGAACGAACAACTAAAATTTTAACTTTGATTAAATAAATAGACAAATAATGATAAAATTTGCATACACAATTCTATACGTTAAAGACGTAACAAAATCAATAGAGTTCTATGAACAGGCTTTTGGATTTACAAGAAAATTTGTAACACCTGAAAACGACTATGGAGAACTTTTAGTAGGCGAAACGACACTTTCATTTTGTTCTGTGACTTTGGCAAATTCAAACTTGAAGGACGGCTTTACCGAAAGTAATTTAACGACCAAACCTTTTGGAATTGAAATTGCATTTACAACAGACAAAGTTGAAGAAACAGTTCAATCAGCAGTTAATGCAGGTGCGACAATTACTGAAATCCCAAAAACAAAACCTTGGGGACAAGTCGTTGCTTATATCAGAGACCTTGACGGATTTTTAATAGAAATTTGTACACCCATATCATAGCGACATATGAAATCTAAAGATGAACAAATTGAAAAGTTTTTAGCTGAACTAAAAGTAAAAGACTCTGACAAATATGAAGTATTGACCAATTTACGAAGTGTTGTATTTACTTCAATTTCTAATCTGTCCGAAACATTCAAATATGGCGGTATTTTGTTTTCAATCAATGACAACTTTGGAGGGCTTTATGTAAGCAAACAACACGTTTCTTTTGAATTTACATATGGTTACAAACTTGACACCGAGTTAGCATTAGAAGGCGATGGCAAATACAGAAGACATTTAAAATTTAGGACACTTGACGAAGTAAATCAATCAAAAGCGAAAATAAAATTACTGTTACTACAAATCGAAAAAATTGACGCAGAACAATTATAAATCAAAAAAACCTGCCACTAACATCGGTTTGGCAATATGGCGGCTGAAGTGCTTCTATGAAACATTTGTGCAAGGTTCAGCAGCAGTATTTCTATTGAACTTCTGTGCTAAAAATCCGCCACATCGCCAAGCCGAAAACCGTTAGCAAACAGTTTAAAACCGAACTATGAAACGAATTCTACTTTGTATTTTTACATTTTCAATTTTATCAAGTTGTAACAAAATAAAATCGGATAAAATAGAATCTGAAAATGTTATAATTAAAAAAAACGAAGCCCAAAAAGAAGAAAAAAAACAAGATTCAATTTTAAATTATTGGGAAATAATACTTGATACAATTACTGAACAAAAAGAATTTAAAAATATTGGTATTAATAAATTAGAATTAAAAACTTTTAGTCTTAATGACAGCTTAATAGTCAGAAATTTAGGAAAAGTAGAAAATCAAATTTATATAGATTATTCACATACAATGGTGACTGATATTAAACTTTTTACAGAATCAAATTTTGACACTAAAAGAATTGACAAAACTAAATTCAAAAAAATTCTTGATCCAGAATTTTACGCTGATTGTAATCTTTTCTCGACCAAAATTGAAAATATTGTTGGAAATATAATCTTCCTAACCTCTGACTTAAATATTCCTGACACAGATAATCAGTGGAGAGTTTGGTATTCTATAAAAATAAAAAACAATAAACTTGAAAATATAGAAATAACCAAAACTGATTATGTAGGAATGTAAAAACCGTTTGCTAACAGCGGTTTGCTTCAATGGCTACTTCCGGATTTTCCTACGGAAAATCCGCTGCTGAATGGAATGTTTTGTTATATTTGTAGTGGCTTGGTGTTGGCTCAACGCCACTGAGAGCAAGCCGCAAAACGTTGTGCATAATTTAAAAAAAACTACATGAAAAAATTCTCCTTTTTTATCATTTTAATAATTTGTGCTAGTTGTAAAAACGATTACGAAAATGAAGAAATTAAAGCTTTAACTGATATTACAAATGATTATCTAAAAAGAAGTCACTTGAATTTACAAAAAGAGTATTTAAAACTTGACACTTTACAAATTGATAATTCGGAATTAGATTTTGACGTTTACATATCTGACGCATTAATTCCTATAAAACAAATAAAGGAAGATAATGAATGGATGTTTTCTAATAATTTTTCTAAAAAAAACTCAATACTTTTTAACAAATTGATAAATTCAGAAAAATTCAATTCTTTAACCTATCGAGAATTTGATAAAACTAAAATCAAATTGGAAAAACCATATAACCAAATGTTGATTAAAAATGACAAAACTTTGTCTGGAAAAGAATATTTAATGTTTAACTATTCAAGAGTTTGCTTTAATGACAAAATGGATAAAGGAATTGTTGTAATTGATTATAAAATTGGAGATAGATACGGTTTTAACCAAGGTTATAATATGTCTTTAATACTGACTAAATCAAATGGAAAGTGGACATATATTAAAGCTGATTAAAAACTATGCACAACAGCGGTTTGCTTCAATGGCTACTTCCGGATTTTCTTACGGAAAATCAACTGCTGAATGGAATGTTTTGTTATATTTGTAATGGCTTGGTGTTGGCTCAACGCCACTGAGAGCAAGCCGCGAAACGTTATGTGTAACCTTGAAAATAAGACGTTTAAAAAATAAAAATGCTAATTTCATACTTAACTACTAATCAAAATACAATTAATAAAATTGGAAAATAATTGGCGACAAAAATCACTTGAAAACCTTGAAAAGAAAACTTGGCCTGAATTAGGTTCAGAAGAAGGTTCTTATCTAATTAAAACTTGCAACTCATTACGTAAAAAGCAACTTCAAGACTTTACGACCGAAGACTTACGAATAATGATTGGACAAGAAATTGGACTTTACTTTTTAATGCCGTTAGTAATTGAGACATTGACAGACAATATATTCGCAGAAGGTGATTATTACGAAGGAGACTTGTTGAAAAACGTATTAGAAGTGAACACTAAGTTTTGGGACGATAATAAAAATTATTGGAAACAACTTAACAGCATAATAAATAACAACCGACAAGAAATAAAAGAAATGAAGTTTGACACTTCTAAATTCGACAACTGCATACATAATAATGAAAATAAAGGCTACACATAACAGCGGTTTGCTTCAATGGCTACTTCCGGATTTTCCTACGGAAAATCCGCTGCTCAATGGAATGTTTTGTTATATTTGTAATGGCTTGGTGTTGGCTCAACGCCACTGAGAGCAAGCCGCAGAACGTTAGCAACAATTATGAAAAACCTAATCTACATAATAACTATCCTTTCAATTATTAGTTGTTCTAAAAAAGAAGAGCCGAAAACTGTTGCAGAAAATAATAATGAAGAACAAATTGTTATTGACACACTTGAAGTTTTTTCTGATTCAATTAGTTTTGGTCAAATAAACAATAGTAAAATTGAAGTTTATAAAATTGGTACGCAAGAAAATACTATTGCTAAAGTTTATCTTTATGATAAAGACCAATTACATTGGAAATTAAAAGATAGTTTAATTTTAGAAGCTGAGAGAATTAATAATTTAGATACTGAAATCAAAGATTTTAACAATGATGGATTTAAAGATATAATATTTACAACTGGAATGGCTGCAAGAGGCGGAAACGTTGTACAAACTCTAATTCTTTTTTCTCCTAAAAACAAAACATTAAAATGGATTAAAAACTCTGAATACTTTCCAAACTTAATGTATAATGAAAAAATAGACTGTGTTGAAGCTTTTATATTAACTGGTGGACAAAGAACATGTTTCTTAAAAATTATAAACGATAGTTTAAAAGAGTTTGCGAATGTTTACCAAAGAGACGGAAGAATAACAGCTAAAATACTTGACGAAAATGGAAAATGGAAAGAAATTCAGAACATAAAAGATACACCAGAAGGTTTTGATAGATTTATTAATTATAATCCTATAGAAAAAAGACAATAACAGTTGCTAACAGCGGTTTGCTTCAATGGCTACTTCCGGATTTTCCTACGGAAAATCCACTGCTGAATGGAATGTTTTTTTATATTTGTAATGGCTTGGTGTTGGTTCAACGCCACTGAGAGCAAGCCGCAGAACGTTGTAGGCAATTATAGAAACTGACAAACATATGGCAATCCTTAAGGAAATAAAAGATAACGAATTGTATTTGTATATGAATGGAAATCTAATATACAAACGTTGGTTTAATACTGGAGCATCAAAAGTTTTTGATAAAATGGCTTATGATAAATATACTTTAACAAGTATTCGTGACTTAGAATATGAAAATCCAAATGAACTAATACCAATCAAAGCCAAAATCAAAATAATACGAACAGAAGATGGTGGAAGAAAGACAGGATTTATAAGCGGTTATAGACCAAATCATGTTTTTGAATATGGAAAAAAAGGAGAGCTAAATAACACATTCATTGGAGATATAATTTTCGAGGGACAATCTACTATTGAACCAGGAGAAGAAAAAGAAGTTACGGTTCGTTTTTTAATTAATCAACCAATCGAAAAATATCTAAACAAAGGTCAAGTTTGGTGGATTCATGAAGGACCGAATTTGATTGGAGAAGCTGAAGTGTTATAAAATAACTGCCTACAACAGCGGTTTGCTTCAATGGCTTGGCTCGGGAATTATTTAGAATATACGCTGTCTAATTAAATCTTATTTTTATATTTGTAATAGTCAGTGATTAATTAACGCCACTGAAAGCAAGCCGCAAAACGTTGTAAGCAAGCTTTCGCTCGAAAACTAAATGGAAAAATTAGCAAAAATTATTAACCGACAAATAACATTTGAAGTTTATGACACTTCAAAGAATTGGATTGCAGATTTTCCAACTGAAAATTGGGCTTTAGTAATAGTTACTGAAGATGAAAACAAAAATTACTTTGATGAAATTATCCGAAAAGCAATAGACAGAAATGTTGGCTACATTCATGGTGTTGGAAAACAGCATGACTTGATACATAATATGGCTGATGAAGAAATTGTATTTCGTGATGTTGATATTGAAAAGCTTCATTTGCCAAAGCATATAATAATGACAACAGGTATCGAAGATTTTGAAAATGGAATTTGGTATGGAATATATGTAACACACAATGAAGAAACAGAAATTAATCAAGTCGTAATTCTTGATGTAACAAAAAAATCTTTTGAAAAAACTTTAGAATTAATCAGAAAATTTGAAATGGGTTATTTGCCAAAAGCTTGAAAAAAGCCAGCTTACAACAGCGGTTTGCTTCAATGGCTACTTCCAGATTTTCCTGCGGAAAATCCGCTGCTCAATGGAATGTTTTGTTATATTTGTAATGGCTTGGTGTTGGCTCAACGCCACTGAGAGCAAGCCGCGAAACGTTAGCAGCAAGCCAATCGGAACGGTAATCTAAAAACATTAAATCAATGAAATACTTTCAGATAATTATTTTTAGCATAATCATATTTTCGTGTATAGAAAATAAAAAGGAATCACAATCTTTCAATATCAATTATGATAAGATTGACCATTACCATCTCAATACTGAAACTTCCAAAATATATAATGGATTAGCTCACAAAGAAAAAGAAATACTAAATGAAATTTTGTATAGTGCTTCTCCTTCGAGTATTAATGATTTAACAGCAATTAACATTATTGAATCACAAAGCGAAAAAAAAACAATCGATAGTAAATTCAATTCTGAAATTGTAAAATCAGTTTCTCTCCATGAAATCAATCAAAATGAGGAACAACCTATAACTTCATGTGAACCAATTTACCGCGACATCTTAATATTCCGAAAAGAGAATAAAATAACAAGTATAATAAAAATCTGTTTTGATTGTAGCGAAAATCAAGTTCTAGGAATAAACTTTGACTCATCAAAGTATTTCTTTGGTGTAAATTATAAAAAACTAAAAAAGTTATTGTAATGGCCAGCTGCTAACAGGCGTTTGGCAAGATTGCGAATTTTGTAGTAAATTCACGTTTACATTTCGCAAGAAATTTTATCTTTGATAGAAAATAATCGGTTCCGAACTTCGCAACCTCGCCAAGCGCCGGAACGTTGTGTGCAACATATTTTCCGAACTTACGCTGAAAGCTTCTCTCCTATTTTTTCTGAATAAATTTTTACCGAAAATCTTGCGTGAAAACGAAAACCAAACCGAACTTTGTCGATAAACTTTGTGTTGAAATTACGTTTTCGGAAAAATCCGTTGTGAAATCTAAACCTGAAACCAAACTTTGCGTGAAAACCCGAACTTTGTAGATAAACTTTGTGTTGAGTTTTTAAGTTCTGAAAATATTATGCAGCACACAACAGCGGTTTAAAAATATGGCTGATTTCGGGAATTTTAGAAATGGCGCAGTTGTTTAATTTAAAGTTTTGGTTATATTTGTAAAGGCTTGGTGTTGCTTTTTCGCCACATTTTTAAGCCACGAAACGTTGTACCTCATGCTAAAACAGAATGCAATGAAAAAATTTAAATACATTTTAATAATATTTCCCTTTTTAACATTTGCACAAATAGACATGAAAAAACAAATAGACAGTTTGATTTTTTCAACTGAAGTTCCTTATACTGAATTGTTAATGCCTAATGAATCATCTGATAGTATTTTACAAACAAGAGGATGTGGAGACAGATATTTATGGAATGTTATAAAACTGAAAGAAAAAGCAATCCCATACTTAATAGAGTTAATAGACAATACAAAAGAAACTCCAGCGAGTTTTCCTTATCAAGGTGGACAATGTACATTAGGAAAAATGGCTTTTATTGCACTTGAAGAAATAATTCATGGTATTCCAACAGCAGAATTACTAAATGTAAATCCTGAAGATTATGACTGTGGATATTGTTATTATCATATAAATTTGGATAAAAGGAAAAATCGGAAGAAGTTTAAAAAAGCAATCAAAGAATGGTACGAAAAAAATAAAATAAATTTAGTTTGGGTTGAATCAAATAAATTCTGGACTTGTGAATCTTCAAGCAAACATCCAAATGGAGGTCACTATGAAATAAAAAAATGAAAGCACGAAGGTACAACAGCGGTTTGCTTCAATGGCTACTTCCGGATTTTCCTACGGAAAATCCGCTGCTGAATGGAATGTTTTGTTATATTTGTAATGGCTTGGTGTTGGTGCAACGCCACTGAGAGCAAGCCGCAGAACGTTATGCACAATATAGCGACAACCCAAAACTGAATTATTAAATGAAAAGTAAAACTGTAACTAGAAGACAAAAGGTTTCTGCTATTATTATTACATTTCCATTTCTATTAGCTATTACATTACTCCTTATTGGGCTTTTTACATTAGATAACATATATCTTGAGAAAGGTTTTAGTATAAATCTTACTGCTATAACTACATTATCAATTACTCACATAATTTCTATTATAATTCTGATAAAACTTGACAAAATTGACATAGACTTACCAATATCTAAATTAAAGAAAGTAATTTCAATCTTTGGACTTTTAATTTTATCATTTCTTTTTAGTTTCTTATTAGAAATGGCATTACGTATGAATCTCAATTATTGGTTTAAAAATAGTATAGTTGAAAAGATTGAACTAGTAGTTATTGATAAAAATATTTCTCACGGAAAAGCAACAGACTACTATATAATATTCAACTCAAGTAGTGGAAGATTAAAAAACAAAGTTAAACGAAGAAATTACGAATCTTTTTCAATAGGCGAAAAATATAATGCTACCGTGAACAAAGGCTTTTTTGAAGGATATTTTTTGACAAAACCAATGAATAAAATAAATGACTAATAAAATAACTGTGCATAACAGCGGTTTAGCTCCATTACATACGTAAGGTATTGATTTTACTGATATTTTACTAAATCAAAACTCCATTAGTACAACATAAGTACAACAAATCAGAACCTTTTCACACGCTTATAAATACCTCGTTTCTTTAGTTGCGCTTTACGATTCATCTTTTGAAATTCAGCCAATCTTCCACAATAATATTCATTAGTTGCTTTTGCATATCCATTGATCAAAAGCAAATCATTCAAGCACTCCCCTCCTGGTAATATTACATATCCTAATTGTCGATTCCAATAATCGTAGAAGTTATCCTGTTCTGTAATTATCGTTACAACTGTTTTAGGAGGTGCTACGCTCAAAACATAATGCAAGGCTTCCAATCCTAATTGGATTAAAAATTGGGCTGCTAAATGGGTTTTCTGTTCGTCCTCTTTCATCTTTCTATTATACTTTACTTCTGGTGCATCTAAACCATATAGTCGTATCTCTTTTCGCAAACGAGTGAAAAGATTGCAAATGATTATGCTATCTCCATCTAAGACTTCTTCTATTTGCCAATGGGTTTCCACCAAATAGGGTGCTTTTGCATTGTATTGCATTGATTTTCAGTTATTTAAGTTATTGTAAATCAAAGATAATGAATGATATTTGAGTATAAAATTTCACTTAAATATTAACTTCTAAAATCTTTACAAAATGGCTAGACAGAAAGGCGTTTTAAAGTATGTGGGAACTCTTGGAGATGTTCGCCACTTTAAAATTAAAGGACAAGAAGGGTACTTTGCCGGAATGGTAGGTGGACCTTCAGGAGAGCAAGTTTTATCAGCTCCAGAATTTGAAAGAACTCGTGAGAACATGAACGAGTTTGGTGCTTGTGCTAAAGCAGGAAAATCAGTTAGAACTGGTTTATCACAAATCGTTAAGCAAATGTCTGATACGCAAGTAGCAGGACGTTTAACCGCGATTATGAAAAAAATCAACTTGGAAGACCAAACCGAAGCCAGAGGTTATCGTAAAATTGAGATTACTACTCAAAGAAATTACTTGGTAGGTTTTGAGTTTGACAAAAACACTTCCTTGAATGGTATTTTCAACGCTCCTTACAGTGTTACGCATGACCCAGCAAGAAACACAGCGGATTTTGTAATTCCTGCGTTTAATCCAGCGAATTTGATTAATGCTCCTGCAGGTGCTACTCACTTTAGATTGATTCACACGCTTTCTGTTGTAAGTGACTTTGCTTACAATGCTGTAACGAATAGTTATGATCCTATCGACACAGCACAGAATGAAGTGAGTGATGTTCAATTTAGTGGCTTTATGGATTTGTATGCTCCTGCAACTGCAACAACCATTACAGCAACTTTGCCAAATGGTATCACTCCATCAGCTGATGTTACCGTTCTTCAAGGTATTGGAATTGAGTTCTATCAAAAGGTAGGTTCAAACTATTACTTGTTTGCAACTGGTAACTGCTTGAAAATTGAGGACGCATTTTAAGAATCCTACTTACAAATCCCTCAGAAGTTCTGGGGGATTTTTTGTTTTAACTTACTAATTCAATTCACATGGAAACAAAAATCATTCGCGTAGCACAAGGCAAACAAAGTACTTTAAGCCAATTATATATCAACGGAGTATTTCAATGTTATTTACTTGAAGACAAAATACGAACTGAAAAAATCAAGGGACAGACTGCTATACCGACAGGAACCTACTCGCTTCAGCTTAACACCTGGGGAGCTAAAAATGTCAATTACAAAAAGGTATTTGGAAAAGTTCATGAAGGTATGATTGAAATTACAGGATTACCAAATTTCAGTTATGTGTATATCCACACAGGAAATACGATTGAAGATACCGCAGGTTGTCCCCTTTGTGGATTTGGATTCCAATTTATCCAGGGCGATTACCGAGTTACCCAAAGTGTTATGGCTTATCAAATGATTTATCCTAAGCTAGTTGCATTAGCAAAGAACAACGCAAATAAGATTAGTATCGAAAACAATTTCCAATTTTAAACAAGTAATGCCATGGAACAAGCTCCACAATTAATGGTACTTTTTGGAAGTTTAATAAGCTTATTATTATCGGTTGTAGCCTATTTTATCAAACAATTGCACACAGATTTCAAACGAATGGAAAAAGACCTTGTTGAAGTAAAAACCATGGCATTACTCATTAAAACCGAGTTTAAAAGCAGCAGTGATTTACTGAACCAAAAAGTAGATTATTTAGAACACCGAGTACAAAAATTAGAATTATCCATCTTTAAAAATCACGAACATGAAAAGTAATGAAATGAATATCGTTCAAAGAGTAAAAGCTCCAACACCAAAGTTTTTCAAAGTATTGAGAACAATTGGTTTAGCCTTGGCAACCGTTGGAGGAACTATCATCGCATCGCCGATAGCATTGCCAGCTGGATTAGTAGCAGCTGCAGGTTATTTAGTCCTGGGCGGTGGTGTATTGTCGGCAGTATCACAAACCGCAGTACAAGACGATGAAGAATCGAGAGTTCCAAAGGAAGACAGGGTTGAATAATCAAAAAATTGTTTAAAAATCGCCATTAAAAGCTCCTATTTCAGGGGCTTTTTTTTGTTTTATACCCAATTGCACCGCTTTTTTCAATTTTATATAATTGGTGCGTTTATATTGCGGTTTTGTATTGTTTTGCTTCGGTACAGGGTTTAATCAATTCTTTTTAAATCGTAGCATGCTATTCTTGAGCCATCTTCATAATCATATCCTAAGTTTGGAACATCGAAACTAATCCATATTTCTTTAACACCTAAATCATCTATTACGAAAACATGTGTTTTAGCAGCTAATCCTTCCTGTAAATAATAATCTTTGATATTGTATTCATATTGAATCATTTTATCAAGGATGAAAGTTTTTAACCTAATTTTATTGTTTTTTAAATCAAAATAGTGAATTGTCTTTTCAATATTTGTTTGAGTAATTACACCATCTATTTCTTTATCATTATTTGTACTTTCAAAAGCAAAATAATTTTCATCTATTCCATAAATATTTGATTCTTCAATATTATCATTTTGGATTTTGTTGGAATTGTGATTACTATTATTGTTGGATTTATTGTTTTCATACTTTTCCAAATGTTTAGTTTGGTTAGAATGATTTATATAACCAACTCCTAAAATTAAAATCACACCAACTGCAATCATCAAATATTTTCTCTCTATTTCTTGTCCAAAAAGATTTACTTTCATATTTCTAAAAACTTTTAAATAGTTATTTATCAGTTTATAAAAATACTAATTTATTTGAATTCTCATTAAAATAGAAAAACCTAGCCCATCGGGGCCAGGTTTGTGTTATTTGTTTCTGTAACGGAGTAAAATTGCGTTACGGATTTCGTTGATTAGGTGGATGTTTTTTGCGTGATGGGCTTCTTGTTCTTGCAGCAGCTTTAGTGCTTGGATGTTTTTATGATGCAGCTCATGTTCACGCATCAATCGGGTGGCTTTTGGATTGAACTCTTTTTTGAATTCATAGAGAGATAAAAATGGAATAACGGAACCTTTTAAGAACGGATGCCAGAAGTTGGTTTTCCATAAGCTCATAGCTATCCAATACACGTTTTCTTTTTGCTCTTCGGTCTGAAAGACTAATACAAAGCTGTTTGTAAAGGGTTCGTTTTGAGGTTTTCCGCTATTTAGTCCTTTCGATAATACGAAAAAATGCGGTTTGTCATACTTCGCCCCAGGTTGGTGGGTTTTGATAAAAATTGTGTCCATAAAACAAGGATTTAAAGGGTTAAATTCCTTCGTCTTTCCTCCGTGATTGCACAAAATGTGATTGAAAACCGAGATGACCCACACACATTTTTGCAAAAGAAAAAAGGAAAAAAAAGAAAGCCGTCTTGCCTTGTGGAGGGTTTTAAAAAAGCAAGTTTTTCGGATAAAATACTACCCATATGCGTCTGGGGTAACGGTAAGAGGATGTGGTGGTATTGAAAATGTATGGGTGGAGATTTTATCCGGAACCGAAGGCTTGAACTTGCTTTTTTGAATACCCGGAACAAACCTTTGGCTTCTTTTTTATCCTTTTTTTTGTAAAAATGTTTACCCCAAATGTTCTTGTGAAATGGGGTTTTAGGGGTGTTCAATCGGGACTGGTAAACAAGGGTGTTTTTTTATTTGCTTACATGGTGTATCGGTTGTAGTTGCAAATAAAAACACACTCTTGTGATAGTTTGATTTTTGAGGATGCTTTGAAAGTGTTCAGTGTTCAGTGGAGAGTGTTCAGTGGAGAGTGTGAACTGAAAATGGGAAGCATCTTCAAAAAACAATGAAAATTACGTTAGCGGTAGCGTTCCTATTTTTTTTCGGGTGGGTGCGGCTGGGCGCGGATATTTTACATAATAACCCTTATAACTTTCAGGGGGACTGCGTGGGGTGTTGGGAATGAATTATAAGGTTTATTATGTAATAATAGCTTGGGAGTGGTTTTTGTGTGTTTTTAGCGTTTGTTTTTTGGATTGGGTGTAAGTGGATAAAAAAAGGCGGACTGTGCGCGAGGGGTTGGGAAAACAGGGAGCCTTTTTTTATTGACTTACTGTGGGGAAAACAAGTGCTAAAAACACACAAAATACCACTAGTGCGGTGGGGAGCGTTGGACTGGGTGGGTGAAACTACTTCAGCGAAGCGTTCCTATTTTAAAAAAGGATTTCGTTTATCTAAAAGGATTTCGTTTTCGAGCAATGTATTCATTGGCTTCATTTTCTATGTCTTGTCTTGTTTTGACTTTATTTGCATATATCCATTCATCTATTTCTTCTTTTTTAAAAAATAGCTTTTTACCTAATTTGTAATGTGGGATTTCTGCAGTTGATGTTAACTTATAAATTGCAGATGTAGAAGTACCCATATAAGCAACCACTTCTTTCAAATTCATTGGTTTGGATTCTGCTACAATACTATTTTCTGTTTTTAGATTGGATATTGCTTTTTCAATTCTATCTAATCTTTCCATTATTAACTCAAAAGGATTTTCCATAATCAAAAGTTTTTAGTTTTAGTAAAATTAGCGAAATGAAGCAAACAAAGAATTGATGCTAGGAATACTTGGACTAGGAGCGATTTTTGTGCAGCTGAATGAGGTAATGAAATTTTATTTACTTTTCATCTATAAGCTTTAATAGTTTACATTTTTTTCATTAGCATTATATTGTTTTAACTAATAGATACGTTATTACAAGAATATCGTTTGATTTTTTTACACGTAATAAATGTTTTGTAGTATAAATTAAACGGTGATTTGATTCTAATTTATTTTGATTTACGGAAAACCGTACACAATTATTAACCCAACGTATTAACTTTAACCTTACTATTAATTAAAACTTTAAAAAATGAAAAAACTATTCTTATATGCTTTTTTAAGCTTTGCCATTTCTTCTTACTGTCAAACAGCAGAAGACTATTTTAAAAGTGGTTTGTCTAAACTTCGATTAGAAGACCATGAAGGAGCCATTGTTGAATTTACAAAAGCTATACAATTAAAGCCCAATTATGTTTATGCCTACAGTAATAGAGGTGTTGCTAAAAAAGATTTAAAAGACTATCAAGGAGCCATTGAAGATTTTACAAAAGCTATAGAATATGATCCTAATTTTAATCCTGTTTATTTTAACAGAGCTGATGCAAAATATAATTTGAATGATCTTGAAGGAGCCATAGCTGATTATACTATTGCTATAAAATTAAAACCTTCTGATGCAGAGTCTTATTATAACAGAGGAGTAATCTATTTAGAACTAAATGATTTTCCTGCTGCTATTGCTGATTATAATAAATCATTAGAATTAGAACCTAATAATGATTTTGTTTACTTACAAAGAGGTTACGCTAAAAATGAAATTAAAGACTATGAAGGTGCTATCCAAGATTATTCAAAAGCAATTGAATTTAATGATGGAAATTTAGAAGCTTATTTTTTTAGAGCTTCTGCAAAAAGTGATTTAAATAACTATGTTGGTTCAATAGAAGACTACAACTTACTTATAAAATTATCACCGAATGATAGTTTTGCTTTTCATAATAGAGGTGTTGCAAAGAGTTTTTTAAATGATTTTGAAGGAGCTTTAGCAGATTATACGAAAGCTATTGAACTAGATTCTGAATTAGCAGATGCTTACATGGCAAGAGCTCTCGCAAAAATTGAATTAAAACAATTTGATGGTTTGTGTGCTGATTTATTAAAAGCAAGTGAAAATGATATTGAAAAAGCTAATACACTTATTGAACAATATTGTAAATAATATTACTTGTTGTTTTAGAATTTATAACTTTCTGATTCACGAATTAATCTGAATAGTTAATTTACATAATTAGATATTCTAATCTGTCTTAAATTTTGTCATTTCTTAATCTTGAGAGACAAATTATCTAAGACAGATTTTTTTATTGTTTTCTATTAGAATTTTAAATTAATAGTTACAGCAGTTGCCTATACAATGGATTGGTTAATAATTCTATTCGATTTTTAGAAAATTAAATTAACTTGGTTTTGTCTGTAGTTAGTGCGAAATAAATGTCTTTAATTTTGATAGTGTTGTGACCTATTAATGGAACTTTGTTTACTACCAATTCATCGTTTATTTCTGTTCCAGTACTATCCAAATCATATAACCAAACATTGTCCTTGGTATTTATTATAACACAATGTCTCCTACTAACTGCTGTAGAACCTGATACTTTTATATCGTTTTGATTGTATTCTTCTCTTCCGAATTTTATTATTGGGTTATTAAAAGTGCTAGATGTTTGAACTTTATTATTGGTTTCTAATATTGTTATTGTATTTTCTTTCATATTGTTGAACTGAAAATCCATAAATAAAAGTTTCGATTTTAGCGTTGGTGACTTTTTCAAGTTATGACTTGATGCTTTTTCTGTAATAACGGAAAGATTATATTCAATAAATGGATTGTCTTTTTGTTCTGCTTTTGTTTTTGGAGGAATTGATTTTCCATTACTATTTAATACAAAAGCAATAAAATAATTATTGGCAAAACAAGGTAACGATGGATTAGCATCCATAATCATTTTGGAAAGTTCCATTGCTGTTTCGTATCTGTCTGTTTCGTAATAACAACGAATTAAAAGATTATAGGCTTCATAATCTGCTGGGTTTCTATGAAGATGGTCTGATAATAATCCTATAGCGATTGGATATTTTTTTGCTTCCAAATTAATCCAACCTAAATCCTTTTGAACATCAAGTCTTGGATTGAGTTTTAGTGCCTTTTCATAAAAACTTTTAGCTATTTCAATCTTTTGAATTCTTAAATTGTATTTACCTAATGCTTGTAATACTGCTACATTGTTTTTGTATTGTTTTTGCGCTAATTCTAAAAAATTGAGAGCGTTACGCCATTTATTAGTTTTTAAGGCTTTGTCTGCTAAAGCAATTAATTCAGCTGCTTTTAGGTTGTCTTTATTGAATATTATAGGAACTGATTTTGCATTCAAAGCTTCTTCCAATTCAATCATAAATTGAAATCTTAGTTCGGGCGTTTTATTGATTGCTTTTAAAATTATCTCTTGTTGCCAATTTGGAAGTTTTTGTATTGGGAAATCCGCTGATAGGTGTTTCTCCATAATTTCGTCACTTGATAATCCTGAAAATGGATTTTTCTTGGTTAGTAATTCCATTAATGTAACACCTAAAGCATAAATATCAATTCTTGGATCATTTGTGCTTTTAACATCCCAACTAAAAGCTTCTGGGCTCATATACGACTTTGTACCTATGTCTTTATTAGCTACTCCAAAGTCCGCAATTTTAATTGTACCATTCTGAGTAAAAAGTATGTTATCAGGTTTGATATCGTGATGAATAATTCCTTTTTTGTGAATTATTCTTAGGCTTTTTGCTAGAGTTATCATCCAATCAATAGCTTCTGCATTTGTATATGTATTGCTATTTATTTTATCTCTCAAACTACCACCAGAACAATATTCCATTACAAGATAAAAGATACCCTCTTCTCTAAAGTGATGGTAGAAGGTAACAATATTTGGATTTTCAAATTTTGCTATTGTTTCAATTTCATGGATTATATTTTCTTGTAAAAATTTGTTTTCAATTAATAATTGCTTGATCGCAACAAAACGATTTGATACTCTTTCTTTCGCTAAAAAAACCTTGCCAAAACCACCATTACCAAGGTCTTTAATGAAAATGTATTTGTTATCGTATAATGTCATAAAATTGTACGTCTTCAAACTAAATTGGACTTTTGCTAAGAGAGTATTTAGTTAATAATTCAAAGATAAAAGAATTTTTTGATTAGTTTGCTTTTCAATATTACACCAACTAATTAAATCATTATGATTTTTAAAGCCTTCCCAACGTTTTTTTAAACTATTTTCAACTTCTGATTTTATAGACATTGATTTTCTTAATATATATTTATTAATTTAAAACTTATATAATTCGAGTTAAATAAAATTATTCTGCTCAATTCTAAATTTAAGTATTCCTTTCAAAAAAGGAATTAGATGTTGTTTCTATTTAGCTTTCTTATTCATCAATTTAGTAAGTGACACAGTAAAAGGCATACCTACTTTAGAATACGGATTTTTTATGATTTCTTGTATTTTTTTGTATTCTTCCAATTCTTTAAAATCCCAACTTACATTTTCAAACTCAGGAGCTGTTACCTTTTGAATATCAATAGCTAAATAATACTCCTTTGGTTTCTTTGATGGTGGATATTTAAGTTTATCTAAATGGACTGTTGAAAAAACTTTTGGTCCTTTACTTTTAATCTCGTATAAATCTGATGCAGTAGCTTCTCCGCTTCTTCTTAATAATAAATATTTTGCATTTACTACTTCATTATT
>NZ_JAKLJH010000037.1 GCF_023151265.1 Flavobacterium sp. | reverse complement strand
ATGGTAGGTTGAAAAGATTTTTTTAAGAGGTAAGAGAATGGAGAATGGATTAAAGAGGAAATCCCGAGGGGAATCGGGATTTTTTTCTTTATACTTTAAAAATGGCGAGTAGCCATAAACAGCTTTTTTAACGTTCTGTGGCTTGCTCTCAGTGGCGTTGTACCAACACCAAGCCATTACAAATATAACAAAACATTCCATTCAGCAGCGGATTTTCCGCAGGAAAATCCGGAAGTAGTCATTGAAGCAAACCGCTGTTAGCTGATGTTTTTTGATGAATATCTTCTTCGAGATAAATATTTTCTCACTTCATCTTCAATTTCATCTTTACTATATTTCGAGTTTATTTTTAAAATTAGATGAAAATGTTCTTCTCCGCGATTGTCTATTTCAGCAGTTATAACTCCAGGGAATGATAAAATACGATTCAATGATTTTTCAAGAGTTTCAAATGTACACAAGCCTTCTAAGCAAATATCAACTATATCTTTATCTTCAATACTATCGTAATGAAATAAACCAATATCATTTCTCCTTTTAGAAGAAATGTTGTTTGATAAAATTAATCTTCTTAAACTTTTAATTTCATCCATTATAAATTCTTGTTGAGAAACTTCTTTCGTGTCAATTTTTGCCACCTTAAACTCTCCAAAGTTTTTCAAAAAAGTACTGAAATTAGGGTCTTCAGATGCTTTTTTATGAGTACTTTTAATCTTTTCTGTTAGTTTAATTTTAAATTCTTTAATTTTATTAAATCTCAAATCTCTCGGATATTCAATATGTTCAATTGAAGAAGTGTCAAAGCTATATGGTGTTTTGTCATCCTTTATAATTATAGTAGGTTTATCAAAGGCTAAGCGCATTCCTAACTCAAACATAACATTTGGATTTCTACAACTTACATCGCAGATTACTATAGGATTATCATATAAATTTTGAACAATTCTTTTGTGAATTACACCAACATCATCTGCATTACTAACGATATTTGAATCAAATCCAGCTTCTTGAACACAAGACGAAATTATTTCCATAACATCAGACCAATGACTTTCAGAACAACCATCAATTGATGATATAGGCATAATTATACCGCATTTTAAATTTTGAGTTTCAGTAGTGTTTTTTTCCATGGTGTAGTTTAAAATATCAGCTAACTCGTTTATATGCGAAACTTTCGAACTAGTATCATGCCTTATTGGCAAGATAGGCGAAAGTTTTGCATGTTTTTGTTTTGTTTATTTTTTTACGAAATCAAATATAATAAAATATTTACAACTTTTAAAAACAAAAAAGGCTCACTTTCGTGAACCTAATTTTATCAATTCCAAATTATCCCGTTTTTTAAATCGTTATAACTTAATATTTCGTCTGTGTTTTCGAAGTTGAGGAGTATTAGTAATTCGTACAATTCCAATCGGTTAATGAGAATAATAAAATTGCTTTGCAACGTTGGTATTGGGATTTTCTTTTTGTAAATGGAGTGTTCGTATTCCTTTTCCCAATAGTCGATATCAATACGTTTTAAGTAGTTTGCAAACGCAATTAATTCGTCTTCGGTAAGGCTAAAGTTGAGGTTGTTGAAGGTTAATTGGTAATTGCCACAACCTTTCAAGAAAATCAGCATGCCGTTTTGGGTTTGTTTTAAAATGGAATAATTGCAACACATCGTTTTATTTTTTATTTCGTTTTCCCCACCAAATAAAGAATCCTGTAACTGGTAATGACGCGCAAACTAAACTAATAATCAACGCTAAAATCTTGCTCCAAATTCCGAAAATTGCGCCAATATGAATATCGTAATTTGCAGCAACTGCTTTTTCGCCCAAGTTTTTATCATGATGCGAATGTTGGTGCAATAATTCTCCCGAATTTTCATCAAAAATCAAACTGTGATTCACATGATACGAGTAGGAGAGTTGCTTCACAAACACATCATAATTCGGATGTTCGTGATCGTCTAAATGTTCGTAACCAAAATCCAAACTGTATTGAAACGCATCAGGATATAATTCTTCGACTTTTTTACCAATTTTATCTAACGTGTGTTCATCTCGCATTTCGATTGGAGCTTTGGTTTGAATGTGCGAAAAATCAGGATATGTAGTGCTTCCGCCCGAAAATACAAAGTATAAAATAGCTTGAATGAAGAAAAAAGCATAGAATAATCCCGTGAAGGCAACCACAAAAGCTAATGACGACACGTAAAATCCTAAGATATTGTGCAAATCGTAGTTTTTACGTTTCCAACTTTTTACGTTTTTCCAATTGAAAGCAAAGCGTTGTTTTCTGGCGTTTTTGTTTTTAGGCCACCATAAAATAATACCCGAAATCAACATGAAAACAAAAATCAGTGTTGGAATTCCGCATACATACGTTCCCCAATCGGTTTTCAGCATAAAACTGAAGTGAATGGATTTGATGATGTTGAAAAAATCTAAAGTTTCATCATAAACACCACGAATTTCGCCCGTAAACGGATTCACATAAACCGATTTATAAACTACATATTCTTCGTAAAAATTCCAACCTTCCGGATTTCTTTCGTAGTAATAGAAAATGTAGCTTCGGCTTTTATCAATAGGAACGGTTACCCAGTGAATTGGATATTTTTCATTAGTAAACGCATCTACTTTTTGCTCTAACACTTTAAGCGAAAGCGGTTGTTTGTTGGCAATATTTGCTTCGTGATGATAAATAGCATCTTTTCGAAGATAATTGGTGATTTCTTCCTGAAAAACATAAATCGCACCCGTAATCGAAATGATAAAAACGATTAAACCTGTTGATAAACCTAACCAAAGGTGTAATTTTCGAATGCCTTTTTTGAAACTTGATTTTTGCATGTGATTACGATAAAAACTCCCCACCGAAATGAGGAGCTTACTTTAAACTAAACAGAAAATAAACTAAAATTTATAAGTAACACCAGCGGTAATGCTGCGTAAACGTTGTGGCGTAACGGTTGACCAACCCGAATAATATTTCTCATTCAACATATTATTCAATTTTAATGTCACATTAAACTTGTCGTTGTCATACGATACAGCCGAATTTAAAACCGTGTAATCAGGTAAGGCGAAAGTTCCTGTGTTGGCTCTGTTTAAGGTTTTGTATTCGCTGGCGTAGTTACCACCAAAACCAATTCCGAAACCTTTTAATTGTCCTTCTGTTACCGTATAATTTGCCCATAAATTCACTAAAGTTTCTGGACCCGCTTCTTCTGGACGTAAGCCTAAATAACCATCGCCAGGAGATTCTTTTGTAACTTCAGCATCATTATGACTAAAACCTGCAATAACGTTTAATCCTTTAATTGGATTGGCAACGATGCTTACTTCAACACCTTTGCTTTCAACTTCACCACCTTGAATCGAGTTATTGATGTTGTTTGGATCAGTAATTACGCGGTCTTTCACTCTAATGTCATAATAACTCACCGAAGCCGAAATAATATCTTTGTACAAACTTGTTTTTAAACCTACTTCAAACTGGTTCGCTTGTTCTGGATCGAATTCTTTGATTCTTGGATTGCTTCCATCTAAATCGGCAACCGTTGTTGGAGCTACATTTTTAAATCCATTCATATAATTTCCAAAAACTGATACTTTGTTTTCTACTATTTGATATACGGCACCAAATTTTGGAGATAAAGCAACTTGACCTTCTGTTTCAATACCATCATATTGCGAAGTTTTTCCGTCGAAATAGTCCAAACGTAAACTTGCCATTACGGATAATTTATTGGTAACATTCAATACATCAGAAACGTATGCACTCATGATTTCTTGGTTGGCTTCTGTATTTCCGGCAAAACTTCCAATGGCATTATCTACACCGGCTTGTGTTAAAACTGTTGGGATTGGATTACCACCTAAATCAACACCGTTTGTATCGGTTCCATTAACTAACGATACAACTCCATAACCTGCCCAGCCCGTTCCTCCATTCAATAATCTCGAATTGTAATAATCCAATCCAGCTACTAAACGATTTCTCATGTTTCCGATTTTGAAATCTCCAATGAAATTTTGTTGGATATCGGTAGTGTAAAACGTTCCATCGGCTTTAGAAATGAATCTTGTGAATTCATCACCATTAGCAGAATCCCATAAATACTGATAGTAACCATTTGTTTTGGTTGAACTTTTAGATAAAACCGTTTGCGAAGTCCAATTGTTCGATAACTTATACAACGCTTGCATTTGCATGTTGAACGAATTGTTGTTCATGGTTAAATCATTTGAAGTAAAAGATTTTTTGTAGTTTTTGTCAAACAACTCCATTGAATCAAATGAAAGCGGTGAGTAGCGACTCAAGAAAATCATACTCGCTTTTGCTGAGGTATTTTTGTAAAATTCTGTGTTTACTAAGAAAGTCAATTTATCACTAACCTCATATTTTAAAGAAGGCGCTAAAAAGAATGAGTTTGAAAATCCTGCATCTTGAAATGATTCTTCTGTGGTGTAAGCCGAATTTACACGAACCGCAGCTTTATCATTAAGCGGAAGATTAACATCAGCAGTAACACGATTGCTTCCATAGGTTCCGTTGTTATAGCTGATTTCTCCACCAAATTGCTGATGCGGTTTTTTAGTTACTACGTTGATTAAACCACCATACGAAATCACGCTACTTCCAAATAATGTTCCTGAAGGACCTTTGATGACTTCGATGTTATCGATGTTAATTGGATCAATTGTAGTATTCGTTAAAGCGGGTAAACCATTTACCATTGAAGGTTGAACGGCAAAACCACGCATTGAATAATATTCTGCACCATCGCCATTACGACCTGTAGATTCCCAAAGTCGGGTTACACCTGTAGCGTTTTTAAGTGCTTCGTTAAAGTTGGTTACTACTTGCTCTTTTAAAAGATTAGCTGGAATAGAATTGTACACTTGTGGATTTTCAATATCCTTTAAAGGCATTTTAGAAACGGTTGTACTGCTTTCTTTTTTGTATTTGTTTTCTCTTAAGCCTTCAACGGTAACTTCTTTTAAAACTTTAGTTGAATCCACTTTTTCTTGACTAAAACCAAGTAGCGATGACAATAAAAGTGTTGATAATACTATTTTATTCATTTTATTTAGATTTAATTAAAATAATAAAGCAAAAATATTAAGTCGAAACGAAACAACAAAATTTATTTAGACTTATTTTAAATAATATTTTTAATGTGTTGATTTTGAAGACAAAACTTTTAAACACAGAAACTTTTAAACTTTCAACTAAAATTGTAACTTTGCACTCCAAAATAAATAACAGCTATGTTAGATAGATTACAATATGTAAAACAACGTTTTGACGAAGTATCAGATTTGATTATTCAGCCTGATGTAATTGCCGATCAAAAGCGTTATGTACAATTAAATAAAGAATACAAAGACCTTAAAGCTTTAGTAGATAAACGTGAAGAATACATTAATCTTGACGGAAATATTAAGGAAGCTAACGAAATTATTGCTGATGGTTCGGATGCCGAAATGGTAGAAATGGCTAAAATGCAATTAGACGAAGCTAAAGAACGTTTGCCTCAGCTAGAAGACGAAATCAAATATATGTTGATTCCTAAAGATCCAGAAGATGCGAAAAACGTTATGGTGGAAATCCGTGCTGGTACTGGAGGTGATGAGGCTTCTATCTTTGCTGGAGATTTGTACCGTATGTACACCAAATATTGCGATTCTAAAGGTTGGAGAACGTCTGTAGTAGATGTAAGTGAAGGAACTTCTGGAGGTTTTAAAGAGGTGATTTTTGAAGTTACAGGTGAAGATGTTTACGGAACTTTAAAATACGAAGCAGGAGTACACCGTGTACAACGTGTACCACAAACCGAAACGCAAGGTCGTGTGCACACTTCAGCAGCAACCGTAATGGTGTTGCCAGAAGCAGAGGAATTTGACGTACAAATCGACATGAACGACGTTCGTATCGACTTTTTCTGTTCGTCTGGTCCTGGAGGTCAATCGGTAAATACTACGAAATCAGCGGTTCGTATGACGCACATTCCAACAGGTTTGGTCGCGCAATGTCAGGACGAGAAATCGCAACATAAAAACAAAGACAAAGCGTTAACAGTTTTACGTTCGCGTTTGTACGAAATGGAATTGGCCAAAAAACAAGAAGAAGATGCGAAAAAACGTAATTCTCAGGTAAGTTCGGGTGACCGTTCGGCTAAAATTCGTACTTACAACTATGCACAAGGTAGAATTACCGATCATAGAATTGGTTTAAGTATTTTCGATTTAGATGGTTTCATGAACGGAAATCTTCACAAAATGATTGAAGAATTACAATTGGTAGCCAATACCGAAAAACTAAAAGAAAGCGAAGTTTTCTAAATGAAGAAAATAGAAGCTAGAACATAGAGAAAAGATGCTAAACAATAATTTGTTTGGCATTTTTTTTAAAACTTTGCGTCCCGAAACTTCGGGATTGCGAAAAACTTTGCGAACTTTGCGTTTAAACAACCAACAACAACACAATGACTACTGAACAACTAATTACCCAAATCCGAACTAAAAAATCATTTCTTTGCATAGGTTTGGATGTCGATTTGAATAAAATTCCCGAGCATTTATTGCAAACCGAAGATCCTATTTTCGAATTCAACAAATCGATTATTGATGCTACGCACGATTTGTGCGTGTCTTATAAACCAAACACTGCATTTTATGAAGCTTACGGAATTAAAGGTTGGCAATCGTTAGAAAAAACGATCAATTACATCAACGAGAAATATCCAGAAATCTTTACCATTGCAGATGCAAAACGTGGCGATATTGGTAATACTTCTTCGATGTATGCCCGCGCTTTTTTCAACGATTTAGATTTTGATTCGGTAACTGTTGCTCCTTATATGGGAAAAGATTCGGTAGAGCCGTTTTTAGCTTTTGAGGATAAGCACACGATTATGTTGGCGTTAACTTCAAATGAAGGTGCTTTTGATTTTCAAACGCAAAATGTAGAAGGAAAAGAACTGTATAAAGTAGTTTTAGAAACTTCAAAATCTTGGAAAAACGCTCATAATTTGATGTATGTAGTTGGCGCAACTAAAGCCGAATATTTCACAGAAATCCGAAAAATTGTTCCTGATAGTTTCTTATTAGTTCCAGGAGTTGGCGCTCAAGGCGGAAGTTTAGCTGAGGTTTGCAAATACGGAATGAACGCTAACGTTGGTTTGTTAATCAATTCTTCAAGAGGAATTATTTACGCTTCAAACGGAATGGATTTCGCTGAAAAGGCTAGGGAAGAAGCGTTGAAGTTGCAACAAGAGATGGAGGAGATTTTGGTTTCAAGTTCCAAGTTTCAAGTTTAATTTGAAAACTAAAATAACTTGAAACGTGAAACAAATATTTATTGACCAATTAGGAACCCAACACACTTTCGAAAAAACACCTTTACGAATCGTTTCGTTAGTGCCTTCGCAAACCGAATTGTTGTACGATTTAGGTTTGGAAGATAACATTGTTGGTATTACTAAATTCTGTGTGCATCCGTTTCATTTTAAAGCGACAAAGTCGATTGTTGGTGGAACTAAAACCATCAAATTTGATAAAATAAAAGCACTTCAGCCTGATATTATCATTTGTAATAAAGAGGAAAACACTAAAGAAATCGTAGAAGAATTATCGCAAATCTGTCCCGTTTGGGTAACCGATATTCTCACGATAGAAGACAATTTACAAATGATTCAAGATTTTGGTCAACTCTTCAATAAACGAACTGACGCTAGGAAATGGATAGATAAAATCAATTTTACTTACCAAGATTTTCAGCAATTTATCAAAGATAAACCAGTAAAGAAAGCTGCTTATTTTATTTGGGCCAATCTTTACGCATCATGCCAAAACGGTTTTTGTCGATGGCGAAATGTTTTCTTGGTACGGTAGCCGTTTGTTGAAAGCCTTTGATTATTTCAAATTATTACATTCCAAAATTTAAAAATTGTTCAACAACTAAATAGGTTGAAAAGCAGTACATTTGGCAAAATTTGAATTTTGATTTCCTACACAATTTATAAAAACGAAACCAGTACCGAATGGGTGACTTTTGTTCATGGAGCAGGAGGCAGTTCTTCTATTTGGTTCAAGCAAATTCGTGATTTTCAGAAGCATTTTAATGTATTGTTATTGGATTTGCGCGGTCATGGAAATTCAAAAGACCAATTAAAATCGGCACTCAAACAGAAATATACATTTAAAGCTATTGCGGAAGATATTGTTGAGGTAATCGATTTTTTAAAGATTGAAAGTTCTCATTTTGTTGGGATTTCTTTAGGTTCCATCGTTATTCGTCAATTAGCAGAAATGCATCCTGAACGCGTAAAAAGCATGATTTTAGGTGGCGCCATTTTAAAAATGAATTTCCGTTCGCAAGTCTTAATGCGATTGGGAAATACGTTTAAATATGTGTTGCCATATTTGGTATTGTATAAGTTTTTTGCCTTTGTGATTATGCCTAAAAAGAATCACAAACAATCGCGTTTATTGTTCATTAACGAAGCCAAGAAATTGTACCAAAAAGAATTCATCAAATGGTTCAAACTTACGGCTGAAATTAATCCCGTTTTACGTTGGTTCCGACAAAAAGAATTGAATATACCAACTTTATATGTTATGGGCGAAGAGGATTATATGTTTTTACCTTCGGTAAAGCAAGTCGTTGCCAATCATGTTAAAACCGCTGAACTTTTTATCATCCAAAATTGTGGACATGTGGTAAATGTTGAACAACCCGTTATTTTTAATGAAACGGTGATTGGGTATTTGAAGAAAAGGTAGGTAAATTTAAGTTTTTTCGACTTTTTAGAAGGTTTTCTTTTTTGCTGTTAGTATTGTATGTATATCAAATTCTGTTTCAGATGTTTTATACTTCACTTTAAAGATTTCTAGTTGGTCAAAATTAGATTTCTTGAGTTGCGTAATTAAGTCATCTAAATTATGATAATGAAAGTAAACTCGTCCACCACTACCAACTTTAAAATCAGATTCTTCAGGATTTCCTTCTACGAAACTCAAATATAGAAGTCCGTTTTCGTTTAATAAATCGTAAGAGCTTGAAATTAGTTCGTTGCTTTCTGTTGGTGATAAATAGGGTAAACAAAATCCAACGATAATTCCGTCATATTTTTTGTCAAGATTTTTGATTTCTCGGCTATCCATTACCGCGAAATTGGCTGTTGGATTATTTTTTTTAGCAAGTTCAATCATATTCGGAGCAATATCAATTCCGAAAATGTCAAAGTCAGGTCTTTGCGATAAAAGATATTTCGTAATATTTCCAGGACCACAACCAATTTCTAACAATTTTGCATTAGGCATTGCAATAGCCTTACAGATAAAGTCATAGGTGTCATTATACAAGTCTAAATTCATAAACTTGTCTTGGTACAGCGAAGCGATGTTATTCCAAGTGTCAAATGTTTCTCTATTTCTGTCCATTGTTTTAAATGTGTTGGGGCGGTTTAGGGGTTGGCGTAAGCTGTGAGCTTTGGAAGCGATTGTTTTTCTGTTAAAGATTAAATTTCTTGTGAAATGTAAATTTGTATTTACTGTAAAATTAGCAATTTTGTAAAACGACTGTTAATAGTAGTTTCTGTTTATTCCAATAACTTAGTGTCAAGAATTAATAGTTTATCCCAATATCCGTTTTTTAATTTAATTTTAGCGTAGTTTGATTTCTTTATTTTTTCAAAATTATATTTATGTACGTTAATAACAGTATGGTTTACTCCAATTTTTACTGTAATTTCATTTGCGCCTCTGTTTTTGCCCTCCTTTTTTTCAAGTATTAATGTAGTAATTTCATATTCTTTACTTTTTGATAAATGTTCATTTGTGAAAATGAAAACTGCTAAGAAAATAGAGCCATAAGTGAAAAATTTCTGAAAATAAATTTCTATGAATGAATAATCATTTTTTTTATATACTTTATCAATTTTGTATAATAATATTGTAAAAATTAATCCTATTACCGTAAACAATTTAAGTATGAAATCTAAACCAATTATAACAAAAAGGTTACATTGTCTTAATGAATAAAAGAAGCATAAACAGCCAAATAAGCCAAGAATTCCTTTCCAAATTAAAATTGAATTTTCTTTTCTCTTATCACTTTCTGAAAAATGATATTGTTGTTTATTTTTAATAAAAATGTTTTTCATTAAAAGTGTTCTAACTTATTTGTTTTTACTGTAAAATTCGCAATCTTGCAAAACAGCTGTTTCAAGAAGTTTTTATACATTTTTACGATTTAAAATTTCTTCAATTTGAGCTAAGTATTTTTCGGCTTTCTTAAAATTTTCATCATTTTTTCCAAAACCTATACCCATACCTCTTGGCAAATTTTGATCAATTTTTGCTTTTTCGGTGTAATAATTTACCAAAGTATTTAAAGCAGAAAGTTTAGCAGATATTTTTAAATTTTCAGCTTGTTTATTTAAAGATATGCTTTGTTGCTCTTGAACTTTGGTGGTTCTCACAAGTTCTTTTCTGTTCTCTTGGATTTCTTGTCTTTGCATTTTTAGTTCAGAACTTTGTAATAATATTGTTATAATAATTCCGCAAAATGCGAGTCCAGAAAATAGCGCATTAATTCCGCCAAACATATCACCAAATGTTCCTCTGCATTCAGCACTATAATCCTTAAGGTTGTGATATGTTGCAAACCATGATATAATCACAAATAAAATAGAAACTATGCTTATAATAGCTAAATGATTTTTCTTTAAAAACTTCATATAAAGATAAATGTTAGTTAAGATTGCTGCTAACTTGTTTATATGTCCTACTAAGTTACGCTTTCTCAAATATAAAAAATTAGTTACAAATTTCTACAAAAAAATCCCCAATTGCTTGAGGATTCTATTTATTTTTTATTCTTGCCTGAGTTAAATTTAAAACGTTCTACAGGGCTTTCGGGTTTTTGTTTTTTGTCGGAAGGTTTGCCTTGTCCAAATGGTTTTTTAGCAGGAGCGCCTTTTGGTTTAAAAGGTTTTTTCTCGCCTTCTTTTTTAAAATCGGGCTTTTTGTCTTCTTTGTAAAGTGGTGCTTTGTTTTTTGCTATTTGGTCTAAAACTTCTTTTGGGTTTTTAGGATCTTCTTTAGTTCCTCGCAAATGAATAACTAATCCGTTTAAGAAATTACGCAATAATTGGTCGCCACATTCCATAAAATTGGGATGGTCTTCGCTTCTAAATACGTTCGCTAATTCGCCTTTTGAAACTCTAAAATTAACCAAGTTTAAAATTTCAATAATTTGGTCATCACGTAATTGCAACGCTACGCGTAACTTTTTAAAAATATCGTTGTTATTCATTTGTATAAAATATTAGGTCAAAGATATCCATTTAAATTAAGATTTCTTATTTTTACCGCAAAGAAATAATGTATGGATAGTTACCAAGAAAAATTAAGTCTGTTACAAGAGATGATTGCTTTTGCTTTAATCGATGGTGAATTGCACGATAGAGAGTACGATTTTTTAGAAATGGTAGCCATGGAATTGGAAATAGAAAAACCTGTTTTTCATAAATTATTTGAGAACAGAGGTGAAGTTACCGTAATAAAAGATGAGTTTCATAGAATTTGTCAGTTTTATCGTTTGGCGTTATTAATGCATTGCGATGGTGTTTTGCACGAAGCTGAACAAATTAAAATCAACGAAATTGGAATCAACATGGGATTGAATCCGTATGCGATGAAACGCGTATTGAATTTAATGAAAAACTCCCCAAACCGAATGGTCGAGGGAGATGTTTTATTATCGGTTTTTACCGAGCAGCATAATTAATTTGCTGGAACTTCGTCGAAATTTACCATCCAATTTACACCAAATTTATCGGTAAACATTCCAAAATAAGCTCCCCAGAATGTTTTTTCCATTGGCATAATAATGTTTCCGCCAGCCGAAAGTCCGTTGAACAATTTATCAGCTTCTTCTTTACTGTCTGTATTGATAGATACGGAGAAATTATTTCCAAAAGTAACATCGCCACTAAACGAAGTACTATCACTCGCCATTAAAATGGTTTCTTTACTAATTGGTAAACTTACATGCATAATGCGATTGCCTTCTTCTTCGTTAGGAGGTGGACAATTTTCATCGGCTGGCATGTCTTTAAATCTACCCATATAGGTAAATTCGCCACCAAAAACCGATTTGTAAAAATTAAAAGCTTCTTCTGTATTACCATTAAAGGTAAGATATACGTTTACTGTTGCCATACTTTTTTGTTTAATGAATGATTACTTAAAAGTACAAAAAATATTTGAACTATATTTTCACCACATTGAAATATAAAAAAAGAGAGTGAACTAGCACTCTCTTTTTTTTTAGTTGTAGGTAATGCTAAAATTACCTTGCGAAATAGTCATGGTTTGAGAATTTCCTGTTGCAGTAAAATTAAAAGTACCTACAATTGTATTTCCAGAATGAGATGTAATGTTTATAGTACCACCAGTTGTTGTATAGTCAATATTTGAGTTATTATTGAATCCAGCATCATAATTGTTCCCATCAATAGTATGTGAGCCAACGGTTGCATTTTCAGGAATCATTATAGAATAAATACCGTAATCAGCACCTAGATTTGTATTGTATCCGTATACCACTATTTTATTAGCTTCGCTAACTTGTTGAATCATCAAGTACTTTCCATCACTATTATCTGTATCCATATTGAAAACACTGCCACTATTCAATTTCAATGACATGCTTCCGTTAGAATATAATTGTTGGCTAATAACTGTAATGTTACTAAAAGTACCGTTAGTAACGGATACTTCTGTTGCAGTGTCAAAACCAATTAAAGTTCCGCTAAAAGTTCCTGAAATTGTTCCATTGGCAATGTTATAAGAACTGATTGTTAATGTAAATGTTCCATCTGTTTCATCAGAACTATACAAGTCATCCATGGTGTTATAACTCAAATTTCCTTCAGCATCAAATCCATTATAAGTATAAGTTCCTACTGATAAATTCTGTAAAGGAATATTAATTGCTAACGATGAAGCGTTTGAAGCTGTACCCATAATTTGAAGTACACTACCGTTGATTTCATCAAAGTTAACAGATTGAACTGCTGCAATTGCTATGTTAGAGCGCCAATTTTGTCCATCAATTGTAGCGGTAATAGAACCAGTTAATGAATTTTCTTCAGAAGAAGAGTCGCTTGAACATGAGGTAAGTATTATAAAACAAGCGATAAGAGAAATAATTTTTTTCATTTTGTAATTTGTAATAATTGATTTTGATAAAAGTAAAAAATTAGGATTTATCTTGCAAATTTTTAATTCAAGTAACCTTTTCTACTATTTCATTTAGAATTTAATTTCCAAACTGATTTTCGTTGGCTTTAATGTAATCTACGATTAATGTAACGATGTCTTCTTCGGTTTCGTCTTCAAAGAATAATTCGTCAAGGTCTTCCCAACCAGAAATGATGTTTTCGTCTGCTTTTTCAATGAATGCTATTCTTTTTTCTACGTCAGGCGAATAGGTTTTAGCAGGAAATAAACCTAATGCTTTCGAAATCAATTCCGCTGTTTTAAACGCTTTAATTTCTTTGTATGATGTGATAACTTCTTCAGCAAAATCTCCTGCTTCTGAACTAAAGAAAAATTGAAAACCGCCTTCTCCCATAGCGCCTTCAAATAAATCTACAAAAACGAATACTTTTTCTTCATCGGTTAATGAAGAGAAATCTTCTGTTTCTTCTTTTTTCTGCCAAATGATTTCTCCAATAGCTTCAATGATTTTGATTTCGTCTTCTAATTTTAGAATGTTTTCAATTTTGCTCATGTGTTTCTTGATTAACGTTTTATATTCTTGTCATTCTGAACTTGTTTCAGAATCTAAATTCCTAATTTATTAACTGAGAAGCTGAAACGAGTTCAGCTTGACAAAGTATAGATTAAATTACAATTTTTCTTGTAATGCCTTTATATCATCACGTAATTTGGCTGCTTGCATAAAGTCTAATTCTTTTGCCGCTTTTTCCATTAATTTACGCATGTCTCTTATTTTCTTTTCTATTTCTGGTTTCGATAAGTACAAACTTTCAGGTTCGGCTGCTTTTAATGCTTCTTTTTCAAAATAACCAGTTGAAACCGAATTTCCTGTTAAAGCACTTCCTAAACTTTTATTCAATGCTTTTGGTTGCAGATTGTTTTCAGTATTATAGCGTGTTTGTTTTTCTCTTCGGTATGTGGTTTCATCAATAGTTTTTTGCATTGAAGCTGTAATTTTATCCGCATACATAATGGCTTTTCCATTCACATTTCGAGCGGCACGACCAACGGTTTGTGTTAACGAACGATGACTTCTCAAAAAACCTTCTTTATCAGCATCTAAAATCGCAACTAATGAAACTTCTGGTAAATCTAAACCTTCACGAAGTAAATTGACACCAATTAACACATCAAAAATACCTTTTCGTAAATCTTGCATGATTTCCACACGCTCCAAAGTATCAACATCAGAATGAATATAACGACAACGAATCGAAACTTTGGTTAAATATTTTGCTAATTCTTCTGCCATTCTTTTGGTTAATGTGGTAACCAAAACACGTTCATCGGCTTCGCATCGCAACTGAATTTCTTCAATTAAATCATCAATTTGATTGGCGCTTGGTCTAACTTCTATAATTGGGTCAAGCAATCCTGTTGGACGAATAACTTGCTCGACATAAACACCTTCTGTTTTCTGTAATTCATAATCTGCTGGAGTTGCTGATACATAAACGACTTGATTTTGCAACGCTTCAAATTCTTCAAACTTTAACGGACGATTATCCATTGCTGCAGGTAATCTGAAACCATATTCTACTAAGTTTTCTTTACGACTTCTATCGCCACCATACATAGCATGCACTTGCGAAATCGTAACGTGACTTTCATCAACTACCATCAAATAATCATCTGGAAAATAATCTAGCAAACAGAAAGGCCTGGTTCCAGGCTCACGACCATCTAAATAGCGCGAATAATTTTCAATTCCGGAGCAATAGCCTAATTCTCTAATCATTTCTAAATCGAAATTCGTTCGTTCTTCTAATCGTTTTGCTTCTAAATGTTTGCCAATTTCTTTAAAATAATCGACTTGTTTCACCAAATCTTGTTGGATGGCCCAAATGGCGTTTTGCAATACATCTGGTGAAGTCACGAACATATTTGCGGGATAAACCGTTAGTTTTTCATAACGTTCTAAAACCTGAGCTGTTCGTGCGTCAAATGCTTCAATTTCTTCAATTTCATCGCCAAAAAAGTGAATTCGGAATGGTTCATCTCCATAACTTGGAAAAATTTCCACAATATCACCTTTGATTCTGAAGTTTCCAGGATTAAATTCTGCTTCAGTTCTCGAATATAAACTTTGGACTAATTGATGCAGTAATTTGGTACGCGAAATTTGTTGACCTGCTT
The DNA here is from genome assembly GCF_023151265.1 of Flavobacterium sp. GTDB lineage: Bacteria > Bacteroidota > Bacteroidia > Flavobacteriales > Flavobacteriaceae > Flavobacterium. The sequence goes on along the minus strand of NZ_JAKLJH010000037.1, from coordinate 10,144 downwards.
CTAAATTGATAACGTTTTTTTGGAATTCAACTGGATTTCCAATTCCGTACAAACACGAAACGGATGAAATTACAATAATATCTCTACGACCAGAAAGTAGGGCAGAAGTAGTACTTAAACGAAGTTTTTCTAATTCTTCATTAATGGATAAATCTTTCTCAATATAAGTTCCGGTAACGGGAATAAATGCTTCGGGTTGATAATAATCGTAGTAAGAAACGAAATATTGCACCGAATTATTTGGAAAAAACTGCTTGAATTCAGAATACAATTGCGCTGCAAGTGTTTTGTTATGTGCTAAAACTAAAGTTGGTTTTTGAACTTCTTGCACCACATTTGCTACAGTAAATGTCTTTCCAGAACCCGTAACTCCTAATAAAGTTTGGTATTTTTCACCATTTAAAATGCCTTTTGAAAGTTTTTCAATGGCTTGTGGTTGGTCACCAGTAGGTTTATAATCAGATACGACTTGGAATTTCATTTAAAGTACAAAGTGTAAAGTGTAAGGTACAAAGTTAGTTAAAGTGATACGACAAAAGAGTAAATTAGAAAGTAAAAAACTAGCTATTTGCTTTTTTTGTTTTAATACTAGCAATAGTAATCGCTAAAAGTTCTTTAGATTCTTTTAAAAGAGGTTCGAAAATGGTGGTATCTTCATTTTGAATTTTTGAAACTTCTTGAAGTAAATCTAAAAAGTAATTGCTTTCATCTACTTCTTCTTCAACTATTTTTAATTTATTGATGAAATCTGGAGTAGATTTAGCTCTTTGAGAAGCTCTGTAATTAGCTCCAACAGACGCAGAACATCTTATCAATTGGTTTACATAGGCATTATATTCTCTTGTTTTTGGTAATTTTGAACATAAAATCATACAATCAATAGCAAATTTACGAGTTCTTGCAACTAAGTTATTTTCCATGTTGTTGAAGTTAAAAGTGTAATTCAAAAATACTAATTAACTCATTTTTTTCATACTTTATACTTAGTATTTTTGACTTTGTACTTTGCTTAATCCCAACATTCCATTAACAACAAGTCGCCTTCTTTGTGTTCGATAGAAACAATACCATCATTAGCAACATGATTGCTACTTCCTGTTCGGTAACCTATGGTTAATTCTTCATTGTTTAATGGATAAAATAAGTTTTTAGTGATAATTCCTGATACTTTTCCTATAGGGATAAGTGATAAAGTGGTGTTTGCTGTATACCATTTTTCGTATTTATTTGGTAGCAAAAAAACTTTTGAATGATCGTCTAATACCACTATTTTTAATTGATTTCGATAGGCTACTATATTGGTTATATTGGTAATCGTATGATCGGCACGTTTTCCGGTTGCCCAAATTACATTCACCGCTTTATGTCCTTTTTCAATAAGATAATCAAAGGCTTTCTCTAAATCGGTTTTGTCTTGATTAGGTGTGTGAACAATTTCTAATGGATATTGTTTATCTAAATAATATTCTGGATTAAAACCTCTGTCAAAATCACCTAACAGAACATCTACTTTAATACCAAGTTCTAAAACGCGTTCGATGGCAGAATCTAAAACAATAACTAAAGGCGACCATTCTAATAATTGCCCAATAAGTTCTTCGCTACAAGAAGCACCATTAGCTATAATTAAAGCTGGTTCTTGGTCGTCGCGAACGATGTGGTGTGATGACATTTTATTTTTTTTGTTTCAAGTTTCAGGTTTCAAGTTTCAGGTTTGAATCTGCTCTTGTCTTTTATTGTACTAAATAATTTACGGTGTCAATTTCGGATAAATGAAAATAACCAAGTGGAAAATTATTACTATTTGTTGAATTGGTAATATTTCCTCTAACAGTTGCTGGCGGAGTTGCAAATGGATTTCCTGAACCACTTCCTGCTATAGAAATTAATTTATTCATATAATCGTGATAGCCTCTTGAAATTCCTTGAACGCTTAAGTCTAATGTAATTCCGGGTTCTGTTTCGCTACTTCCATAAAATCCAAACATTAGATTGCCTTGAAAGAATTCATCACTTACAGCACCAAATTCAGGAATTTGTTTGTTAGGATTTTTAACTCGCAACAAATAATAGTTTTCTTCTACACCATTATCTTGATAAAAATATTTTATTTGGATTTCATCCTCACCACTTATTCCGTCAACGGTTTCTTGTGTTACATTTAGAATATCGGGTGTTGGAAAAAGAGTATTCGATGCCGTGTAGATTTCACCATCATAAAGAATTTCTAAACGATAGGTTTCACCAATTACTGGTTGAAAGTTGTTACATACATAATTTTCAGTATTTGGAACCTGAACAAAATTGAAAACTACATCAGCACTATTCGTAACTGTAACGATTGCTCCATTTGCAGGAAGAACGTCATTGGTATAAAAATCATTTGTTAAGCTTAATTTTATGGTCTGATTTTCTCCAGTAGTTCCTTTTTCCCACTTAATAATGGCTTCAATTACTAGTTTAGGTTCTGCATTTGACAAATCTACATTTACGACTTCTTCGCAACTTGTAAATAAGGTTGTAGATAGTAAAAGAATGTATAAATAAATCTTTTTCATATGTTTAAGTTTTTATTTTTTATTGGTAACATATGGTATCGCCTTTTTAATCATTGGTGTTTGCTTGGGCAAACTTTTTTTAGTGGCGATTTCATAGTCTTAAAATTTAAAATTATAAGAAACCGATGGAACAATTCCAAAGATAGATAGTTTTACAGCTTCATTAACTCCTGTTTCATCATTTTGTCTGAAAGTGATAGAAGCTGCATTATAACGGCTGTAAAGATTGTATATTCCGAAAACCCATTCGCCTTTGAATTTTCTATTTTCATATTTTTTAGGAGTAAGCGTAGCCGATATATCCAAACGATGGTACGCAGGAAGTCGGTCTTCGTTTCTCGAATTATAACTAGGAACGGTTACGCCTTCAAATACGTATTTTCCTGTTGGGAATGTCACAGGTTGCCCAGATTGTAGGGTAAAACTAGCCCCAAAACTCCATTTTTTATTTAATTTATAGTTTCCTGTAACCGCTAAATTATGTGTTTTATCATAAGCTGAACGATACCAATTTCCGTTGTTGATACCAATTTCTGTGGGAGTTCTTCCTGGAGTTTGTTGTTCTGAACGCGATAAGGTGTAGGCTATCCAACCATTTAAACGGCCTTCGTTTTTACGAAACATCATTTCTAAACCATACGAGCGCATTCTTCCGTTTAGAATTACTTGTTCAATGGCTTCATTGGCAATTAAATCGGCGCCATCAATATAATCGATTCGGTTTTTTACTTTTTTGTAATAGGTTTCCACTTCTAAAGTATAATCTCCGTCTTTAAAATTTTTGAAATATCCAATTGCAATTTGGTCTGCTAGTTGAGGTTTAATGTAATTATCACTAGGAGTCCAAACATCTAATGGAGTAGGAGATTGCGTATTAGAAATTAATTGCATGTATTGTACCATTCGATTGTAACCCGCTTTTACAGATTGGTTTTCATCAATTTCGTACGAGATGGTAAATCGAGGTTCAAAATTAGAGTAATCGGCAATTTTTTTATTTGAACCAAAATATTCGCTACTTATTGGAGTTGCTTTTTCATAGATTTTTAAATCTTCATTATACAAAACCGGTTGGTTGTTATCGTAGTAATTTATAGTTGATGCTCCAACGCGATAAAACGAACTAAAACGCAAACCTGCCATTACTGAAATTTTATCAGTTAAGTTGTGCTCTATATCGGCATACAAGCCATTTTCAAAAGCATATTTTTTATCTAATTGTCTGTAATTGATTGAAGAATTCTCATCTAAAGGTTCGATTGTTCCTGGATTGATGTCGTATTTTGTAACATTAACTCCAAAATTGAACTTTGTTTTTTCGGAAGCGTAATATTTAAAATCATATTTCAAATTGTAATTTTCGATGGTAGATTCCCAATTAAACCCAATGAAATCCAATTCTAATCCGTAAAAGTAGTTACTGTAAATAAGTGATAAGTTAGAAAAAAGTTTATCTGAAAACAGATGATTCCATCTCATATTCAATGTAGAATTTCCGTAAATATTTCTAAAAGACTCGCTCAAATTGAAAATATCACGTCCAAAATAACCTGATAGGTAAAAGTTGTTGTTTTCGTTAAGTTTGTAATTTAATTTGGTATTCAAATCATAAAAGTATGCCGAATTTTTATTATCAGTTAATTTTAAAAACAGATGGGCATACGAACCTCTTCCAGCAACAAGGAAAGAACCTTTATCTTTTACAATTGGACCTTCAGCTAATAAACGGCTAGAAATCAATCCAATTCCTCCGTTCATGCTAAATTTATTACTATTTCCGTCTTTTTGATACACATCTAAAACGGATGCTGCTCTTCCTCCAAAACGAGAAGGAATTCCGCCTTTATATAATTTTAAATCTTTAATCGCATCCGCATTAAAAACCGAAAACAGTCCGAAAACATGTGAAGTATTATAAAGCGTAGCTTCATCTAAAAGAACCAAGTTTTGGTCAGCGCCACCGCCACGAACATTAAATCCTGATTGCCCTTCGCCAGCATTCGTAACTCCAGGTAAAAATAAAAGCGATTTTATAATATCAACTTCGCCCATTAAAACTGGCATTTGTTTAATGGTGCTAATGGCCAGTTTATTAACACTCATTTCGGGTTTTTTAATGTTGGTTTTATAAGCGTTTTCAGTAATTACAACTTCTTTTAGTTCTTGTTTGCTTTCTTTTAAACTGAAATTTTTCTTCGAATTTTGATTAATTTCTATTTTTTCAGAAATGGTTTCAAATCCAACATAACTAATTTGAATCGTGTAATCTCCTTTTGGTAAAGTAATGGAATAAAAACCGTATTCATTTGTGTAAGCGCCAATATTTAACTCGGAAACATAGACGGAAACACCAATTAAAGTTTCGTTATTACTGACATCAGAAACAGTTCCGCTTAGGGTTACTTTTTCTTGCCCGAATCCTAAAAGTGAAAAAAAGAATAAAAACAGATAAAGTTTTAGTTGTAGCCTCATTTCGGTATAGATTTTGTACAACAAATTTCACAAAAAAAAAAGGCAATAGTTTAAAACATATGTTAATTTGTAAACAAAAATCATTAATTGTTTTAAATTTACCTTTTCCAAATTAAAACTAATGAAAAATAGAATACTAATTTTAATTTTTCTTCTACAAGTAACTACGATTTTAGCTCAAAAAGAGAATCCTTTTAAGAGTGCTAAATTAAAGTTGAATTGGGATGAACCTTCAAAGGTAGAAACGAATCAAAATACCATTAGCCTACCCTATAAAAGTATTTTTGATAAAAATGATGATTATTTAAAAAGATATTCGATTTTGAATCAGAAGAAAGGTGATGAAAGTGTAATGGTTCAAAAAAGTGAATTTAAAAATCCAGGTGAAGAAATAAAAAAGAAATTAAACAATCAGGACAAAGAAATTAAGCCAGAGTATCGTTCCAATCAGTTTTTAGGGGAGTTTCGCTTAATGACGAAGTATGTTAAAGTGGTTTGTCGTGATCACGAATATCCAGATGGTGACCGAGTTCGATTATTGGTAAATGATAAAACTTTGATTTATGAAATATTGCTTGAAGCCGCTCCAAAAGAATACTACATTGATATTTCAGATGGTTTTAATAAATTGGATTTTGTTGCTTTAAATCAAGGTTCATCTGGGCCAAATACCGCAGCTTTTAGTGTTTTTGATGATGCTGGAAGATTAATTACTTCAAACGAATGGAATTTGACTACAGGAATTAAAGCTTCTATTGTAGTTATAAAAGAAGAATCAAAAAAATAAGAATAAAAAAGCGACTTAAATTTTAAGTCGCTTTTTTTATTTAGTTTAAAAATCTTAGTTCAATTTCGCTAAGATTGTATTTAATGTTTCACTTGGACGCATTGCTTTCTCAGTTAATTCAAAACTTGGGTGATAATAACCTTCAATTTTTTGTGCTTTACCTTGAGCTGCAATTAATTCTGCATCTATTTTAGCTTCGTTAGCAGTCATTGCTTCTGCAATAGGAGCAAATGTTGCTTTTAATTCCGCATCTTTAGTTTGGTTTGCTAAAGCTTGTGCCCAGTAGAAAGCTAAATAGAAATGAGAACCTCTGTTATCAATTCCACCTACTTTTCTTGCTGGTGATTTGTCTTCAGCTAAGAATTTTGCATTTGCTTCATCTAAAGTGTCTGCTAAAACTTGCGCTTTTGCATTGTTTTGTGTTTGTGCTAAATGTTCTAAAGAAGCTTGTAATGCTAAGAATTCACCTAACGAATCCCAACGTAAATAACCTTCTTCAATAAATTGCTCTACGTGTTTTGGAGCAGAACCACCAGCGCCTGTTTCGAACAATCCACCACCGTTCATTAATGGAACAATTGATAACATTTTAGCCGAAGTTCCTAATTCTAAAATTGGGAATAAATCAGTTAAATAATCACGTAAAACGTTTCCAGAAACTGAAATTACATCTTTTCCTTGACGGATGATTCGTAATGTTTCTTTCATAGCATCTTTTACATCCATAATACGAATGTCTAAGCCCGTTGTATCGTAATCTTTTAAGTATTTCTCAACTTTTTTGATGATTTCTCTATCGTGCGCTCTGTCTTTGTCTAACCAGAAAATAGCTGGAGTATCAGATAATCTTGCTCTGTTTACCGCTAATTTAACCCAATCCTGAATAGGAGCATCTTTTACCTGGCACATTCTGAAAATGTCTCCTGCTTCTACTTTTTGAGATAATAAAACGTTTCCGTTTTCGTCTTCCACGTTAACTGTTCCGTTTTCTTTTAATTGGAATGTTTTATCGTGAGAACCATATTCTTCTGCTTTTTGAGCCATTAATCCAACATTTGGTACTGAACCAATTGTTTTAGGATCTAAAGCGCCATTTTGTTTCATTTCATCAATACAAGCCGAATAGAAACCAGCGTAAGAACGGTCTGGAATAATAGCGATTGTATCTTCTTCTTTTCCTTCTGCATTCCACATTTTTCCTCCACTTCTTGCTAAAGCAGCCATAGAAGCATCAACAATTACGTCAGAAGAAACGTGGAAGTTAGTAATTCCTTTTTCTGAATTCACCATAGCTACTCTTGGTCCGTTAGCTAAAGCATCAGCAATTGCTTGTTTGATTTCAGCTTCTTGAGGAATTCCAGCAATTTTATTGTATAAATCTTGTAATCCGTTGTTTGGATTGATATCTAATGAATTGAATAAGTCTGCATATTTTGTATAAACATCAGTAAAGAAAGTTTCAACAATAGCTCCAAAAATAATTGGATCAGAAACCTTCATCATGGTTGCTTTTAAATGCGCAGAAAGCATTACGTTTTTCGCTTTAGCTTCAGCAATAGTTGCTTTAGCAAATTGTTTTAAAGCATTCAAGTTCATTACTGAACTATCAATAATTTCTCCAGCTTTTAAATTTGAAAAATCTTTTAAAACCGTAGTTGCTCCATTGTCTGAATTGAAAACGATTCTGAATTTTCCATCTTTTTCAACAGTTGTAGAGTTTTCTGTTCCGTAGAAATCACCTGAATTCATGTGAGCCACTTCCGTTTTACTATCAGCAGCCCAAGTTCCCATGCGGTGAGGATTAGCCTTAGCATAGTTTTTAACCGCTTTTGGCGCTCTTCTGTCTGAGTTTCCTTCACGTAATACTGGATTTACAGCCGAACCTAAAACTTTAGCATATCTAGCTTTGATTTCTTTTTCAGTATCGTTTTGTGGCTCTTCTGGGTAGCTAGGAATATTGAATCCTTGAGATTGTAATTCAGCAATCGCTTCTTTTAATTGAATTACTGAAGCTGAAATGTTAGGTAATTTAATAATGTTAGCTTCTGGAGTGTTTGCTAATTGTCCCAGTTCGGTAAGCGCGTCACCTACTTTTTGGTCTTCTTTTAAGAATTCTGGAAAGTTAGCTAAAATTCTGCCTGCTAATGAAATATCTCTAGTTTCTATAGTAATATCAGCAGGTTTAGTAAAGGCTTTTACAATAGGTAAAAACGAATGTGTTGCCAACATAGGCGCCTCATCCGTAATGGTATACATTATTTTAGATTGATTGGACATGAATGTTATGTGTTTGTTTGAATATAATTTGTAAAATCTGCCAAATATAGAAAATTTGAAAGAAATAATGGAGCGATTTTGCTTAAATCTTGAATAAAATTCAATAAAAAAAGCCACAACAATGTTGCGGCTTTTTATACTTGAGAAAGTACAAATTAGTTTTTGTATCTTCTTTCTTTGATTTTTGCTTTTTTACCAGTAAGATCTCTAAAGTAGAAGATGCGAGCTCTACGTACTTTACCTCTTTGGTTCACTTCAATTTTTTGTAAAGCTGGCATGTTAACTGGGAAGATACGCTCAACACCAACAGATCCAGACATTTTACGAATTGTAAAAGTTTCAGTAGCTCCAGCTCCTCTTCTTTGGATTACAACTCCTTTGAAGAACTGAGTTCTAGTTTTTTCACCCTCTTTAATTTCGTAGTACACAGTGATTGTATCACCAGCACCAAACTCAGGGAAATCATTTTTTGCAACTAATTCGTTATTTACGAAATCAACTAAATTTGACATAGTTTTAATTATAAATGTTTGATTCAAAGCAACATACACGTCTATCGCCAGAGGTTGATTCAAAGTGGGTGCAAATTTAAGAAAATAAATTAAATAATTAACAAATTATACTTGATAATTTTCTTTCAGATACTAATTTTACTCTTCTAATAAATCAGGTCTTCTTTTTTTGGTATGTTCATACGCCATATCTTCACGCCATTTTTCAATTTTTCCGAAATTCCCACTCAATAACACATCCGGAACTTTCAATCCTTTGTATTCGGCAGGACGAGTATAAATAGGTGGCGACAATAAATTATCTTGAAAACTATCCGTCAAAGCCGAAGTTTCATCACTTAAAACTCCCGGAATTAATCGAATAATCGCATCGCAAAAAACAATAGCGCCAATTTCTCCGCCACTCAACACATAATCGCCAATCGAAATTTCTCGTGTAATGTGCATATCACGCACACGTTGGTCTACTCCTTTGTAATGTCCACACAAAATCATGATGTTTTCGTACATCGAAATGGAATTTGCCATTTTTTGATTCAGCGTTTCCCCGTCAGGTGTCATATAAATAATTTCGTCGTAAGTTCTCTCGCTTTTTAGTTTCGAAATACAATCATCGATAGGTTGCACCATCATTACCATACCAGCACCACCACCAAACTGATAATCGTCTACACTTCGCTGTTTGTTCGTCGTGTAATCTCTTAAGTTGTGAAAATGGACTTCGACCAATCCTTTTTGGATGGCACGTTTCATTATGGAAGCCTCAAACGGACTTCGCATTAATTCGGGTAAAACGGTAATAATATCAATTCGCATGCTGCAAAGATAGTAGATTATTTTTTAGTTGCCGAAAGCGAATACACCATTGGAATTTTGTTTTCTAAATGTTTGATTCGGAATTTTTTTTCCGAACCTTCGGAATCAAATTCTTCGGTTTGATTGAAACAATTATAAGGAGAATAATCAAACTCGTTAAAACAATTAATCTCTAATCCGTTTGAAATCAAAGCGTTTAAAACTTCCGAAATAGGATGATTCCATGTAATAGTTGTTGTGTTGAGAGCTGCTTCTTTATTAGCGTAAGTTCCTTCAGCTTCCTCTAAAATAGGTTCTATATTAAAATAATTATAAAAAACTTCTTTGAAATCGTTATCAAACATCCAAACCACAGGATGAAATTCGGCAAAGACAAATTTTCCTTCAGGTTTTAAGAAATGTGAAACTATTTTAGCCCATTTATCCAAATCAGGAAACCAACCAATTGTGCCATAACTTGTAAAAACAACATCAAATTTTTCGTCTAAATGATTTGGTAAATCATAAATATCGCAACAAACAAAAGTAGCATCTAAACCTATTTTTTTATTGATTTCTCTTGCTCTTTCAATGGCTTTGTCTGATAAATCTACACCTGTTGCTTTTGCGCCCATTCTTGAAAAAGTCATCGTGTCTTGACCAAAATGACATTGTAAATGCAATACTTTTTTGCCAGAAACATCGCCAAGTAAATCTAGTTCAATCGAATTTAAGGTTGATTT
>NZ_JAKLJH010000036.1 GCF_023151265.1 Flavobacterium sp. | reverse complement strand
ACCGGATTTATCAATCGTTACTTTTAGATACGTACCCAAAAACGGGAGTGCAGATGACCTCAACAGATTTATTATAAAAGAAATACAAAACAACGGAAAGGTTTTCATTTCAAGCACCACCATTAATGGAAACTTTACATTAAGAGCCGCAATTGTTTCCTTTAGGACTCATAAAACCGAAGTTGATTCATTATTGAATATCCTTAGTGAAGTCCTAAACAAAAAAAAATAACTACACCTCTCCATAAATGACTGTTTTTTTAAAATGATTTAACAACTCCGATTCTTAACCTAATTCCAGCATCGTTTTGTTCTCCGTTCATATCTTGTATAATAGGCAATGAAAGAGTCAAAGGAAAACTCCAACTGTCGGAATTAAAATTCGTACCTAGATTTAGAAATCCTAGGTAATAGCCAGAATCTTCATCTACAATACCATCTTCTCGTATTTTATCTAGCCATTCACCATAATAACCACCAAATACAGTCCATCTGTAATTTGTTTCAATGATTTTATATTGCGTATCATTTGAAATTAAGTCCGCTTTCTTTTTCATTTCTTTTATTCGATAGGAAAATGTTACATTTTGAATTGATATATTTCCATAATAATTTCCTTTAAAACCATTCGTCGTGTATTTAAAAGTCCCATTGCCTTGAAGAGCTATATTGTTTTCCCATTGCTTTGAAAATAGCAGCCCGACCATTGGGTCAAATGAACCCGAACCAACCACAACGGTTGTATTGTCAAAATTCGATCCTTTCTGAATTCCTGTTGGTAGTTCGAGACCTCCTTGTAGTGCAATGTTAAAGTTATTTTCTGAATAAGCATTAAAAGTTCCTATTACCATTAAATCTCCTAAACCATTGTCGTTACCGCTATCAGTGTGTAAAAAAACATAGGGAAGTGATGCAGCAATCGTAATTTTATCCGTAATGCCATATCGTACACCTAGAGAATTCACAAAAATGCTTTTAAGTGGCGTTTCTTCGTCCTCTTCTATTCTGGCTTCCTCGATATGTTGACTTTTGATATTAATGTTTCGATATTCTACATAGTCTTCTAATACTAATTGTCTTTTTTCGAGGGTTAATAATCCATTGTTGTTATTAAAATTGCCCGAAGAACCAGTTGCTGCACCTGCACAGCACGCACATTGACTATTAGCATAAGTTACAGAAAATAAGATAGTTATAAGTAATATTTTATATTTTTTCATAGATTTTAGATTTATTTAAAAAAACAAAAAATTAATAATTTTAAGATTTAAAAAAGGTCTTTTGTTTGTAGAAAGACAGTATTGCTAATACAAATAATATAGCAAATGAATAATATATGTAGATTGGTGTTATTACCTTGTCTCCTTTCGCATAAGAATGTAATCCTGACAAGTAGAAGTTAACCCCAAAATAAGTCATTAGTATAGAATAATAAGACAAAACGCTAAACAGAGCGAGAATCCATTTCCCTTTTAAAATAGGAACTAGTCGCATATGTAGGACAAAAGCATATATCATTATACTAATCAATGCCCAGGTTTCTTTAGGATCCCATGCCCAATATCTTCCCCAACTCTCGTTCGCCCACTGTCCACCTAAAAAATTACCTATGGTTAACATAATAAGCCCCACAGTCAATGACATTTCAGTAATCAGTAAAACTTTTGTTATCGCATCACTTAATAGTTTTTTATTAGATTCATTTAAAAAACACATCATAATCATTGAGACTAATCCAAGTATCATTGCTAGTGTAAATGGTCCATAACTTGCTACAATTATAGCAACGTGTATCATTAACCAATAAGAATTTAAAACTGGCTGTAAATTGGCAATTGAAGGATCTAACCAATTCCAATGAGCTACCATAAGTATCATTGAGGCAACAAAAGCTGTTGATGCGACCGTTAAACTTGATTTCCTACCTAGTATTAATCCGAATAACATTGTTGCCCAACTAATGTAAATGATTGTTTCATAAGCATCACTCCAAGGTGCATGTCCTGAAATATACCATCTGCAAATAAGCCCTAAACTCTGTAAGGTAAAAAGACCGAGAACTAGATAATGCATAATCCTCAAACAAGTTCTGAAGAACTTTCTAGGTTTGAAAATATTCAATAATGATAAAACAAGCATTAAAACTCCGGTATACATATACCATTTAAAAAGTTCTTTAAATACATCATATTTGTTATAAAGTAGTTCGGCACTTATTTTATCTTTTGAAGGTCTTACTTTACTTCCAAATTTTATTTGATATCTTTCAATACTCAACAAGAGAGAATCAGATTTAGAATAATTATCTTCATCGAACGAGGTAACTAAAGATGTAAAATAAAGAGGCAAAATATTTTTTACATAAAGTAAATCCTTGCCTTCAACTCCTGAATGTTCTGTCTCTGAAGCAGAAATCCATTTGTTATTTAAATCATTAGGAATTGGAAAAATTTTAAGTACACGACCAGTAATGATATTATAGAATATATTCACACGTTTATCAGTTTCTATAAAATCTTTTTCATACTGGTTAGGTAGCAAAGAACGATAGGAATCTTTCGCTTGATTTGCAAGTTTATACTTTCCATCGCTATCAAAAAAATCCGCTAACGCTGCATACTTTTCATCAGCTTTTAGCCCAATTAGTTTTCTTAAACTATCATTGTCTTTTTTTAAATATATCAAAGGAACATTATACCACACTTTAGGACGTTGCATAATTGAGATAAGAACCTGGTCAGAGTTTAAACCGTTGTAGTAGTCATTCTTACTTATTTTCCTTAGCAATTCTGACGAATAGGTATTTAAAGGTTTCATCCTTCCTACTTCATCCTGTACAACCAATTTACTAAATAGCTTCGCATGCTTAACAGGAACAGCATAAAAATCTATTATAGAATCTAACCGGAATTTAATAACAGACTTTTCAGAATGATTCATTTCCTGACCAAAAGAACTTAGACTGAACAGAGAGAAGAATAGCAGTATAGAGACAAAACCTTTTTTTGAATAATTATTCAATTTTTTACGTACTACTCCAAATCTTGATTTTTTATCGAACAATAATAAAATTAGACTAAGATATAACAATGCATAACCCAAATATGTAACATTCGTACCAAGATTGTCATGGTTTACCGCCAATATAGTTCCTTTCTCATCAGGGTGATAAGAAGCCTGAAAGAAACGATATCCATCATAATCTAAGACATGGTTCATATAAATTCTTTCTTCCGTTTTCTTATTCTCATCCAAAACAGAAACTCTACTTTCAAATGAAGAATAACTATTTAATGTACCCGGATATTTTTCCGCAATAAAATCATCAAGCCTAATTTTAAAAGGAAGCTTATACTCCTTACTTCCATAAGATAGTTTCAACCTCAAATCATCAATCAAGATAATTTCTGGTTCTCCTTTCTTCTTTTCCTTTCCAAACAAGATTACATCTTTACTTATATTTCCAACTTTAATTTTTAATTCTAAGGCATCATTTTCACCTTTATTATCATATTTAAAATCTGACCTAACATCTAAAACTCCATTTTGGGGCAAAAAGGGAACAACAAATTGTATATTATTAAAATTATAAAGACTCTTTACATGCAACAACGATTTATCATTAGCTATGACATTACCTGAATTTCCAGAAGACATCTCCAAAAAACTTCCGTTAATGGGAACTTTAATAAAAAGCCGCTCATCAATTTCGCTTGTAAAATTAATTGCGTTAATCATAGGTCTATTATAGGTAAAAGTCACATTCGGGGTTTTTAAGATTTCCCCATCCTTAATAAAATGATCAACCCTAACATTATCGTTCACAGTTACAATTTTCAGATACCTATTCCCATTTTTATCCTGTTTAAAAACTTGTTTTGCATTCATGATAAAACGGCTATAGATGATATCAACTGGCTTATTTTGATGATTTACATGAATGGCAAAATCGTTATTGTAATCTGTTTTTTGAGACAATAATAGAGCCCGGCTTAATACCGTCCTTTTTTGTGAGCCTTTAGTTTCAATTTCGGCTGTTAAATAAGCTTTATCAGAAAGTATCTCTTGTTTACTTTCACCTTCTCTTAGTGAAACAATTCCTTCGTAGCCAAAATACCTTGTAATAAAAGCGCCAGTTATAATAAAAATAAAAGCAAAGTGGAGTCCTAAAATCACTAATTTGTCTTTCCTGAATAACCTATACTTACTGATGTTACATATGAAGTTGATTGTAAGCAACAATAGAATTAATTCGAACCACCATGAATTATATATAATAATTCTTGCAGTGTTCGTATTATAACTATTCTCAATAAAAGTCCCTGCCGCCATAGAACCAGCAAAAATCACGAACAATAGAGCCATTAAATAATTTGAAGAAAATACCGAAACTAGTTTTCTAATCATTAGATTGATTTTAAAATAAAAATGTTACCGACAATAGTCAGCAATACGTTAAAGAAGATTTAAAAAAAAATCCCGTGACTAAACATAAGTCATGTTAATCACGGGATCAAATCAAAAACAGGAACTAAATATTATATAGATTTTAAATATTCTATAAGATCACTTTTTTGTTGAGAATTTAACTGAAGATTAAAGTGATTATCATAATGATTAACAACATCTCCCAAAGTGGCAAATCTTCCGTCATGATAATAACCTCCGGTACTTCTCGCAAACAAACCTTTCAAAGGCGTGGTTCTGTACATCCCAGTAGGTGACCTGCTAGCCTCAAAATTATCAATTCCTATCTCAGATGCAGAATGCAGATTAAACCCTGCGTCAGTAAAAATTGATGATACGTGGCATGTTGCACATTGACCAACACCCTGAAATATTATTTTACCCGCCGCCGCCGCCGCCGCATCATAACTTCCTATCGGTGGTACCGGAGCGAGTAATGAAAGTTGATATGCCTGCAAACCAGGTAACTTTGGAGTAATTAAATCAGGAGAATTCGTAACATTCCCGAAATTATTTTCACTTGCTATGGGAAACTGAACTGCATCATTCAATCGAGAATCAGAAAAGTTTCCTTTCCCATGCATTTCAAGATTAGCAACAAACGCATTCCAATAAGTCATATCTCCCCACCCAGTATAAGTAGCTAAATTAACCCCCTGCATTCCATAGGCAGGAGGAATTAGGTTAGCAGCAATCGTCCCATCCGGTTTCAATGCCTTACCATCCATAAAAAGTCCAGCATTAAATTTACCTGGCCCCCACCCTTGCAATACTGTCATGACCGTTGGTTCATCTACATGGAGTAAATTAGCCAAAAAAGCTGCATTATCAGTAAGTGATACTATCACTCCTACATTAAGATCTCTATTCGGCCAGCCATCCAATCTTTTTCCAATTCCCGCAGCAAATGAGTTATCAACTGTAGAATGACAAAGTGCACAAGTTATGCCTACAGAAGTCATATTTCCACTAGTATCGAAATTACCTTTTAATCCTACCACAGCATTTAACTTTAAAAGAGTAAGGGTAGTAGCCGGACTATTTAAATCAACCTGACCAGCTTGAATTGCCTGAACAACATCAGCAGGTAGAGCCTCTGAATCAACCTTTAACCCAACAGACAATGCTGTCGCAGGACTAACACCTGAACCATATCCGCCATTTGACGAGCCTTTAATAGCTTTGTCTAAATGCAAAATTCCACTCCAAAAATCTTCATCTCCAAAAGTATCATGTCTAAAAGTTTCTTTTCCTTCTGTTACCAGTGCCGGATCTAAAATTTCTGTAATTGTTTCGGTTCTTATTTCTGTTTCTGTACAACTAGTACTAAAAATACCGACCAGTACCAATGACAACAGACTATAGATTTTATTTATTTTCATTTTTTTAAATTTTATAGATTATTTATTTAACAGTAATCTTACCTTTCATTGTTTTATGAAGATTACAGAAATAATTCTCATTCTTGGTAACAATCTTACTCCAGCTTTGATTTTGATTTATCGGCTTAGATGACCAAGTTTTCTTAATTTCATCTGTAATATCATGTGGATAAAAATCTTTGTTAATCCAAACTATTTTAGATCCTTTTTCAACAACTAAGTCTGCAGGTATAAATTTCATTTTTGAAATTTCTATCGTGTAAACTTTAGGAGCCTTTGTCTTCTTTTGACCGCTAACTTGCGGCGCAAAAATCAGCAAGGCAACTAACAGTACAAAGCTTTTATAATAACCTCTCTTTAGTCTCATTATTTTGAAAATTTATGTTGTACCATTTCAGCATGTGACAAGTGAGTTTCTAGTGCAGGCAAAACCGCCTCTAATAGTGACTTTAACTCAGTGTTCTTAGCTTGTGGAATCAAAAGGTCTCTTACAGCAGCAATAACGGCTTTATGGTAAGCAACCTCATTATCAATGTAAGCCTTGTTAAAATCTTTTCCTTTTTTTGCTCTCAGTTCTTTCTTTGTGTTTTCAGAAGCACTTAATAAAGATTGACTAACTGCATTATCTTTCGGTGTTACGCCTAATTTTTTAACAAGTGCAACAGCTTGCCCAATAACGGCTTTGTGATCAGTCATCATCAAGGTTGCAAATTCTTTAATTTCCTTGTCCTTGCTTTTTTCAATAGCTATTTCAGCATAGCTTATGTCTATTTGATTAGCAACCACAGCAACTGATGCTATTTCAGGGTCTGATAATTGGGGTTGCTTCTGCCCAAAAGAAAATGACGATACCAGCAAAATCACTAGTACACCAAGCGTTTTTTTAATTGAAATAATTTTTTTCATTGTTTTGATAATTTAAAGTTTATAACGTTTGGATGAAAATTCTAGAGTACGGTTACAAAATTTTCCATTTATTTTCGTTAGCTCATTAATATGCTACTTGAATTTTGTCTTCATCAACTCCCAGACTAAGTAAATGCTCTTTGATACTATCGTTAAAACTTTCTGGTCCACAAACATAGAAGAACAAATTGGTGTCAGTTATCCAAGATTTCAAAAATTCTTTATCAATTCTACCAGATTCACAAGAATTTGAGACTTCTCTGCTCAAAACATTTATACAATTCACTCCTAGCAGTTCATTCAGTTCATCTCGCAATATGATATCTTCTTCTTTCTTATTTGCATACATCAAAACATTGTCTCCCAATCTATTTGTTTTTGATAGATTTCTTATCATAGGTATAAAAGGAGTAATTCCAGAACCAGCAGCAATAAATACTCCGGAACCTTTATATTCATATGAATCCCAAGCTTCAGAAATCATTATTTTTGCATCAAGATTCAATTCTGACATCCAAAACGTTAATCGGTTTCTTTCTCGATATACTTTCACTATTATTTCGAGAAAGTCATCTTCATTAATACTAGTTAACGTAAATGGTGCAAAGTGTTTAAACGTCTCCAGGGAATCAATTGACAATTCAATCGCCTGACCAATCGTGTACTGAAACAATTTGGGCTTTTCTAATAATAACCTTAGCACGTCGTGAGTTATCCATTCTTTATGAATAATTTTTGTGTCGTAATACATCTTTTCTTTGTTTTTTAATTAAACGATTAAATTGTAAATTTGATGGAGGTAATTTTTTTGAATACACTATGAAACAATGCAAATAGAAAATAACACTTGTTAAAGAATGTTAAACTATTTACCTTACTGCCTCAGCCAAACTACCGTTTAGATGCAACAAGTGGTTTAATGGTTACATTTTGTAACCTAAAGTGTGTATTATGCATCTAACCTCAAAATAAACACATAGATGGAAACAAAAAAAAGGGAAGAATCCCTACCGATAATGACTGACGAAGTTATAATTGAACGAATCTTAAAAGGCGAAACTGAATTATTTGAAATTTTACTTAGAAGATACAATCAGATACTCTATAGAACCGTGAGAAGTTACCTAAACGATGGAAGTGAAATTGAAGATGTCATGCAGGATACATACATCAACGCATTTCAAAAGCTATATCAGTTCAGCAATAAATCATTATTTTCAACTTGGTTGATTCGAATTGGAATTAATGAAGCACTGCAGAAAAACAGAAAACTCAGTAAGTTGAGGTTACAAACCACACCTTTAGATGAAAAAATATATCAATTACCAGACAATACTACTATGAATCAGGAGAATAAAATTGCACAAAAAGAAAAAGCTAGCTTTATCGAAAGAGCATTTGAAAATCTTCCAGAAAAATATCGCATTGTATTTATGTTTAATGAAGTCGAAGGAATGACTGTTTCCGAAATTTCAAAATGTCTTGGAATAAGCCAAAGTAATGTCAAAGTAAGACTTCATCGAGGAAGAACCATGATGAAAGAATCACTTCTATGCATGGTTAATAAGTCAGAGCTATTTGAGTTTGGTAACTCCAGATGTGATAGAGTTGTTGACTATGTGATGAAAACAATTAATAATCTATAAATCTATATAATAAAATGAAAGTTGTAATTCTAGACGATTATCAAGAGGCTGTAAAAGACCTGACATGTTTCAGCCTTTTGGAAGGACATGAAGTGACTGTAATAAAAGATATTCACGATATTTCAGTATTTTCATTCGAAAAGCTTAAAGAAGCTGAAGTATTGGTTCTCATTCGTGAAAGAACAAGAATAGATGAAGATTTTTTATCGAAGTTGCCGAACCTTAAACTAATCAGTCAAACCGGAAAAATTGCAAGCCATATTGATTTAGAAGCCTGCAACAAATATAAAGTATTGGTAGCAGAAGGCATAGGCTCACCAGTTGCTCCTTCGGAACTAACATGGGGTTTGATTTTAAATTCGCAAAGAAAAATTCCACAAGCTATTACAGACATGAAGAATGGTCTATGGCAAACCAACATAGGTAAGACCTTAAAAGGTCAAACCATAGGAATATGGGGTTATGGGAAAATAGGTAAAAAAATAGCAAATTATGCAAAGGCGTTTGATATGACTGTTTTAATATGGGGAAGCGAAAAGTCTTTAGCTAATGCAAAAGATGATGGCCACTTAGTTGCAGAAAATAAAGAATCTTTTTTTAGAACCTCTGACATAATAACGTTGCATCTACGATTAGTTCCCGAAACTCAAGGAATAGTAAAACAAACCGATTTACAACAAATGAAAAATGAAGCAATATTTGTTAATACCAGTAGAGCAGAATTGGTAGAAAAAGATGCTCTAATGAATGCTCTAAAAGATGGAAAACCTGGATATGTCGCTCTTGATGTATATGAAGAAGAGCCCATATATGATAAAGAATATCCTTTCTTAAAAATGCCAAACGTAATTTGCACGCCACATTTGGGGTATGTAGAAAAAAATGGGTATGAACTCTATTTTTCAAAAGCATTTGAGAACATAAATAACTTTGCTAACGGTAATCCTGAGAATATTATCAATTTACACATATTGATGTAGCCTTTGTCCTAATTGTGTGCATCTTGCAAATAAGTGAAATGCTTTTTTTGTAACTTTTTGATATTTTGTAACCTTCGGGTTAGTTGTTTCATCTAACGTCTATAACAAATAAAAAACATTAGAAATGGAAACAAAAAATGCACAATCAATCAGACAAACTTCAGACCTTCTTCGCTATACATATGGTATAGTACCTATCGTGGCTGGACTTGATAAATTTTTTAATATTCTCACTCAATGGGAAAGTTATATTCCATCAAGTTTATCAGAATCGTTGCCTCTGTCTCCACATGCACTCATGATAATAGTTGGAATTATAGAAATTGTGGCTGGTTTGATAGTTTTGGCAAGACCTATCATCGGAGGTTACATAGTTTCTGCTTGGCTTGTCCTTATTGGAATATTATTGCTAATCGGCGGTACATTCTTAGACGTAGCAGTACGTGATTTTGTGATGGCAATTGGTGCATTTTCATTAACAAGATTAGCAAAATTTACACATAAATATTAGTGTTGAAAATAGGAGCTTATGAGTGGGGTTGGTTAGGGCTTCATTTGTAGGCTCGTATTTCTTTAATATCCGACGAACATGATTTGATTTCAAATCAAAAAAATAATAAATAACTTAAATAAAAAACAAATGGGTGAAGAGTTATTAAAATTGAATATGATGGTTGACAAGAAACTTCATGCAGATATAGAGACACCTATGCACGGAGGAGCATTCGATATTAGCGATGATTCAAAAATCGAAATAATCGAAGAGTGTTTCTACAAGATTATGCATACTCTCGGACTTAATCTCGAAGATGATAGCCTAAAAAAAACACCTCATCGGGTGGCTAAAATGTTTGTGAAAGAGATTTTTAGTGGTCTCAATCCTTCTAACAAGCCTGAGATAAAATTATTTGAAAATAAGTATATGTATGATGAAATGCTTGTTGAAAAAAATATAACACTTCATTCTTATTGCGAACATCATTTCGTTCCGATTATTGGTAAAGTACATATTGCATACATATCCAGTGGCGAGGTAATTGGTCTTTCAAAAATTAATCGGCTGGTTCAATATTATGCCAAAAGACCTCAGGTACAGGAAAGGCTTACTAAGCAAATAGCTGATGGTCTGACAGAAGCGTTAAAAACAGAAGACATTGCTGTAATTATAGAGGCAGACCACCTATGCGTTGCTTCTCGAGGAATTAAAGACACTAATAGTAGCACTGTTACGTCATGTTATTATGGGAAGTTTAAAAAAAAATCTGTTAGAACGGAATTTAAATCCTCAATAAAGTAAAATCAATTCGTTTCTCTAATTATGTAAAGTTATGATTGATAAGAAAGCCTTTGTGATTACAATTGTATGTTTTATTTCGGCTATGGTATTGAGCTATCTCAGGTATTATTCTCATTAAAAAATAATCTTAACTATAATATTTAAATATATATGGCTAGAAAAATAATAATGCTATTAAGCTCTGTAACATTAGGAATCTCCGGAATTATTTTAAGTTTTGCGCTTAATTTATTATTAAATCTTCTGAATATTAGAATTAGTGATAATGTTATGACTCTCATACAAATATTGGGAGCGCTCTATTTTTCATTTGGAGTACTTAATTGGATGGCAAAAAGTAGTTTGGTCGGCGGAATATATAATCGGCCAATTGTACTGGCAAACTTGGCGCACCATTTTATCGGTGGACTCGCTTTGCTAAAAGGACAACTTTTTAAAACCGACGCATCTTATGTGATTTGGGTATTGGGTATGTTATACTTTTTTTTACTATCTCCTTCGGGTATATGTTAATGAGCAATCCAGCAATTAATGTTATCTCCACCTCTAAATCAGAAAATAATAAGTAAACAGTTTTTAATTAAAATCAATTAAGCATATGAAAAGAATATTACTAATCGTGTTCGGTATTTTTGTTGCAAACTCTATTTTTGGTCAGGTAACAGAAACTTTTGAAACACAGACCGACAACGCACTCTCATTTACAAGTAGTGGAAAAACATTTAATCTTGGTGGAGTATTCCACATTGAAAATTTACAGGATTATGGTTTTGGCCCTTCCAATTTCTATATAGACAATTCAAATTCCTGCGGCACTCCGGGGATTACAGGCATTATATCTTCCAGTGATGGGAACAATGTTTTCTTAAACAGTATCTGGATGTTTGTATCTGCAAATTGTGAGTTTGCTGGATCAGGAAACATTCTGGTGTCTTGGTATAGAAATGGAAATTTGGTTTCGTTTAGAAGTTACTTAGTTAGTTCTGTAATTACAGTGGATAATGGTTTTGTTAATTTGAACTTCGATGCGGATGGGCAAGGTTTAGTCGAAGCAGACGAGTGGCGTTTTCAGGCGCCAGCTTCTTTAAACTATATTGCTATTGACAATTTCAAGTGGACTGATGCTGCACTCCAAATTTCTGATGTTAATTTCCAGTCTTCAATTAGTTTTTATCCAAATCCGGTAACTGAATTATTAAATATTAATTTTAATCAGGAATATGAAAGTATTAGTGCTAAAGTTATAAACGTAATGGGGCAAACCCTACATGAAGAGACAGTAGTATCTTCAAATAAACTTAAATTAAGGATTGAAGAACCAATTGGTCTTTACTTTATTGAACTGAAAAATAATAGAGGGGAAAAAACTGTACTTAAAATTTTTAAAAACTAATCTTCTATATATCGTTTTCTGCAATCACTTTTAAAACATATTTTTGGTAAAGAGAGTAAACAACAAAAGATGAGTAACATTACTTTAAAAAGAATATATGACCATAAGAAACCTGACGATACATATCGCATCTTGGTCGATAGGGTTTGGCCACGTGGTCTCAAAAAATCAGAAATTTTCTTTGATGAATGGAACAGAGAAGTTACACCATCAGTCAAAATTAGAAAGTGGTTTGACCATCAGGAAAGTCGCTTTAAAGAATTTACTAAATTATATACCAAAGAATTAAAACAAAAAGAAGAAGAATTAAACCGGCTGAGATCTATAGCCAAAACAAAAAAGGTCACTTTGCTATATGGTGCCAAAGATCCCCAAATTAATCATGCTGTTATTTTAAGGGATGTTTTAACAAAGCTGATTTGAAATTAAGAAGTAATAACAAACAAAAACACCACTATCACGGTGTTTTTTCAAACCATAAAAAAAGCGAATGAGTTGCAAATTACAAAAATAGATTTTGGAATATAGGCTTCCTTTGAAAAAAGAAAATTAGGAGCCACAGCAATTCCCAAAGTTGTCTATATCCAAACCGGAGACAATTACGCTGTCTATGGAAGTCATTGTTTGTAATGAAATTCTTGAAGCAAATGAAACAGCGCATAGCAAAGTAGGAAGTGGAATAACATTGTGTGACAAAACATTCACAGACTTAAAAGATATTGTTGATATGGAAATACCTTTTATCAAAGCAGGTATATAAACTTTGTTTCTTTTTTATTTAATTTCCATAATAAATGATAAGTATAAAATAATAACATTTGAGTTGAATAACAAAGCCACGCAACTATTATCTAAATTAAACGAACAGTTAAACTTTACCGATTTAGAAATTGATGATCCAATATTGAGAAGTGAGGATGCCATCAATATCATAATAAACTCAGTTGAAAAATTAAAAACAATTTTCGAAAAAGAAAGAATAAAATCTCACGAACAAGAAATTGATTTCTTTAAAAATATCAAACCTCGATTTACTTCTAAACTAATTTACTATAATGCTATTTTTAAAATAGAGACAAAAAAACCTCATGGTGGAGAACGTATTTTAAAGAAATATTTGAATAACGAATTGAATAAGTTAAAAAGATACTTTGACAATAATTTAGACTTTTATAAATATTACAGAACAGGAAGTAATTACCTTGATCACAAGTATTTCACAAGAGGAAAATTCGATATTAAATTAGCTTTAGATAGTTTCTATTTTGAAGTTGACCATAGTTTTTCTACATCACATGATTTTAAAGTGGCTAAGATTATGGCACACGATTTAATTCAAGTTTATTTAGAAGATAAATTGCTAATGATGGAAAATAGAGAACCAAAAGACAAATCCCAAGTCAATCCCAAGATAAAACAAAATTGGACAGGCTCTAAAGTAGCATTAATAGAGCTTTTGTATGCTTTGCATACAGAAGGTGTGTTTAATAATGGTGCATCCGATTTAAAGGATATAGCAGAGTATTTTGAAAACATATTCAATATCGATTTAGGTCAGTATCATAGGGCTTTCCTTGAAATTAGAGTAGAAAATCAGAACCAACCAAATTTCTGAATGCGCTTAAAGAAAAATTAGTAAAGAGAATGGAAAACACCGACGACTTGCTCTAACACCAATAAATACAATGCTTTGGATAAAATCAATCACAACTTGTGATTGGCTTGTGATTTAAAACCAATCAAAACCCACAAATTTGTACCATAACAATCTAAAACATCAGTTATGGCAATCGAAGTTATTACTCGCGAAGACTTAAACGAGTTTCGCACACTCCTTCTTTCCGACTTAAACACAATGTTTAATTCAAAACCACAACAGCAAAAACAATGGCTTAAATCCAACGAAGTCAGAAAGTTGCTAAACATTTCTTCCGGTACTTTACAAAATCTACGTGTCAATGGTACATTAACTTATACCAAAATCGGAGGAATTCTTTATTACTCCAGTAATGATCTTGAAAAGGTTATCGAAACCAATAAAGTTGAAGCAACACCCAATTTATTCAATCGTAAATAACCTAAAAGATGAATTACATAAAACATCTAACAGGATTTTTCGAGAAAGTAGCAATCGACAAAACACTCAATCCAACACACGTAAGTTTGTATGTAGCATTATTCCAATTCTGGAATTGCAATCGGTTCAAAAATCCAATCAGTATTTCTCGCGATGAGGTAATGCGAATAAGCAAAATAAGTTCCAAAGCTACCTATCACAAATGCCTTAAAAATTTACATTCTCTGGGTTACATCAACTATGAACCATCCTACAATCCATTCAAAGGAAGCCACGTTTATCTATTCAATTTTTCAGATGATTTAAAACCAATTCCCAAAAACGAAAAAATCACAATGCCAAAAAATGAACCTGTTTTTGAACTAGTCAATGAACAAGTAGTGAACAAGCTTTATACTGGTAGTGGTACAAGTAATGAAACAGGTACTGAACAAGCTCTAGTATCTTATATAAACAATACAAACATACCAAACAATTCAAACGATTTAAAGATTGTAAACTTGGACGAGCAAGCAAAAAATTTTCAAATTGACGATGAGTTTTTAAAAAATGATGATGTAGAAAAAGAAAAAAGTTCCGCAAAAAAAGAAAAAGATGAAATTGAAAATTCCGATTTGTCATCCCGAGCGCAGTCGAGGGAACTCAATCCAACAATTGAAAATGTCAAAGCTTATTTTCTCGAACAACACTTTCCAGAACTTGAAGCAATTAAGTTTTTTAATTATTTCTCCAGCAACGGTTGGTTAGTTGGTGGCAAAACACCAATGGTCGATTGGCAAGCTTCAGCACAAAATTGGATATTAAACGCACCTAAATTCATTTCAAATGAACAACAATCCAACAGAGCAAAACACCTCAACACAGGAACAAATAAAGACTATTCAGAGCCATTATAGCTATACTGAAATAATTATTTGGTTAGAGAAAAAAGGTATCGAATTATATGGAAATCATTTCAAAATACTTGAAACTGATTATCACATAATTTACAAACTCATTGCATATTTTTTAAAAGATGAAGCAACGTGTTTCCAATACAACATCAACCTCAACAAAGGAATTCTACTTTCTGGTCCAGTTGGTTGTGGTAAAACATCGCTAATGAATTTAATGAAATACCTAACACCAACTGAACATAAATTTTTAGTAAAACCGTGTCGAGACATAAGCTTTGAATTTATCCAGGACGGCTACCAAATAATACACAAATACAGTAAGGGAAAATTATATGAATCAGAGCCCAAAACAATATGCTTTGACGATTTAGGAACAGAAAACAACCTAAAATACTTTGGAAACGAATGTAATTTAATGGCAGAGATTCTATTAAGTCGCTATGATATTTTCACAGCTAAAAAAATTCAAACACATATCACTACAAACCTTTCGGCAAGTGAAATTGAAACTCAATACGGAAATCGTGTTAGAAGTCGAATGCGAGAAATGTTCAATCTTATTGCTTACCACAAAACCATAAAAGACAAACGATGAACCAAATAACTAACTTCTGGAACCATTTCAAAGAAAATAACTTCGTTTTTCTATTGTTGAACGAAATACCTAAAGACGAACTCAAAGTACATTTCGATAAATTAATCTATCTACTCCATTAATACAATAAAGACCTTGATCTAATCATAAAAAACAAAAATAAAGGTGCAGAACTAATCATTACAGCAAATGGCAATCCTTATCTTTTCAAAGAAGTAGAACTACTAGTTCATCATGCATCAGTGATAAAACGTTGGAAAATAACAGCATTCCTCCAACCAGAAACCAACCTAACCAAATACGAAAATGGCAACGACAAACCATTAGAATATCACAGGATCATTTTAAAAATAAGTGAAATGTATTTCATTCTATTAGAAAACCAAAACAAACCAACCGATTTAGGAATTAAGGTGCTACTAAAAAACTACATCATTCACAAAGACAACCCAAGACTTCGGGAAGCAGTTTACGTTCACATTGAGCACTTAATTGGAGAAAAAGCATTTGCCAATGATATTGCATTTATTGAGATTGGACAATTGGAAAGTAATTCTGAAAATATAATAGAATTGTATAACCTTAAATTTTATTTTTAGGACAATCTATGATAACATATTATTCAATATATTTGCATATTATGCAATTTTTATGAGCAAAAAAGCAATTAATAGATTGAAAGTAGTGCTTGCCGAAAAAAATGTTAGTAGTAAATGGCTAGCAGAGGAATTAGGTAAAAATGAAGCAACTATCTCTAGGTGGTGTACAAATGAAGTACAGCCACCAATTAAAACTTTTATTCAGATTGCTGAAAAGCTAAATGTAAAATTAACTTCTTTATTCAATGAGCAATAATTCCATAAAAATACCTTTTAAAGTATCAGCAAGAACTGCTAAACTAATTGGTTTAGAAAATTTCTCTACTGAAGAAGGTGCAGTAATTGAATTAGTTAAAAACACTTATGATGCTGATGCTAATAATTGTATTCTAATTTTTGATTTAAAAATCAAAAAAGAAAAAGTAATAAATGAAGAAGGAAATGAAATTGAAATTGAAAAGTTTGAAAAAGAAAACAGTTGTATTTATATCATAGACAATGGAATTGGGATGTATGATAAAATTATACAAAACCAATGGATGACTATAGGTACCGATAATAAGTTATATGAGCACACTACCGAAGCAGGTAGGATAAAAACAGGTGCTAAAGGTATTGGTCGTTTTGCATTAAATAGGTTAGGAATGCTTACAAATATGACTTCTCTTCCTACTATGTTGGAAATCGAGGATACAGATGCTGAAGTAGGTAAAGATTTAACAGAACAAACAACTAAAACTAAACAAATTCCAAATAGCAACAATATAGGTTTTGAATGGACAGTTGATTGGAAAGATTTTGATAAAAAAGGAGCTACTGTTTCAGATGTTGAAGCAGTTCTGTCAGAAAAAACGAATTTAAATCTTAAAGAAGAATTTATCAATAGATTTTCATCTTATCCTCGAATTAAAGAGGTATTGCAAAATGTTAATTTCGAGTCAGGTACAGTAATTGAAATAACAGAACTCAACGATGAATGGAATGAAGATAAATTAAGAAAGTTGTTTGGTAATTTAGAGATGCTGCTTCCACCCGAAGAGCAAAATGATTTTTGTATTGATTTATTTTTACTAAATAATTTAGAAGAGTTTGGAACTTTAAAAAGAGCTTATTATGATGATTTTGATTATAAGGTAAAGGCAACTTATAATGAATTAAATGATAAAGTGCTAAAAGTAGAAATTTCAAGAAATGAACTTGATGTTGATACATTGGAGAATAGATATACTCAGGTATTTGATTTTGATATGATGAAAAGTTCACCATATAAACTTGAGGATTTTAAAAAAGATAAGATTGGATTTAATTTACCTATTGAAAAATTAATTTCTGAAAAAGTAGATTTGAATCTATTAGACAGAGTTGGTAAATTTGATTTTACATTTTATTTTTTAAAAAATACAATTTCTGATGACAAGGAGGATGGGGATTTAAAAAAATACCCATATAAAGGTATTAACAGTGCAAATAGAAAATCTTGGTTAAAAAAGTTTGGTGGTATTAAGATATTCAGAGATGATTTTCGTATAAGACCTTATGGTGAAAATGGTGATGATTGGTTGAGATTAGGAGAGAGACAAGCACAAAGTCCTGGTGGAGCTGGTCAAAGGTTAGGTGGTTATAGAATCAGACCAAATCAAATAGCTGGAACAATCAAAATATCTAG
>NZ_JAKLJH010000035.1:5309-24810 GCF_023151265.1 Flavobacterium sp. | reverse complement strand
GAAAACGAAACCGGAAGTTTTGTAAGCAAAGCCGAAGTAAAAGACAATAAATTAGTTATTGTATCAACAAAAAACTATATCAATTCCTACGAACCAAATGCTAATTGGAAAAAAATGATTGCCTTCTTAGATGCGGCATACCAATTTTCACAAGAAAAAGTATTACTTAAGAAGAATTAAAAATTAAAAACCGAGCTTAGCTCGGTTTTTTTATATTTAAAAAACGCGTACTAAATTAAATCCAAAAGCAAACTCACCTTTACCCCAATCACCTACTGTTTGCCCTAGATATCCTGTTTCATGCATTGCCGTTGCGTTTGTAAAATGCATTTGAAAAACGTGACCGCCAGTTTCTAAATCAAAACCTATTGATAACGGATTTTTATAAATAGATTCACTAGCGCGGTTTAAATGAGCTACATAATCTACATTAAACGACCAACGCTTAGTTAACTTATAACGACCTCCAATTCCCATTGCATATTGTGTATTTTCTTGAGGATTAGGAGAAATTACCATATTATTTTCATCTAAAATATCACGTAATGTATTTTCGTGAAAAATGGTTGGCGCTAATTCCAATGACAACTTTTCTGAAAATTTTCGAGAAATTAAAATTTGAGTGGCAAAACTCAGGCGATTTTCAAATTCTAATTTTGGATAATCTTCTTCTTTCAATTCGGTATTAACAGCAATACTATTAAATCCAACAATAGTTACTGGAAAATTATTTTCTCCTTGTGCAAACAAACGATACTTTACAGCTGCATCATAAGTTTCTTGAAAACCACTTCTTGCTATATGAACTGTTAACCACTCATTTACTCCGTAAAGAAACTTTATTTGTGTGTTGGCATTATCTAATCCAAAAAAATCATCAAATCCGTTTTCAACAAATCCAAAACGATGGGCTACTATAAAATAAAAATCACCTTTTGCAGCTAATTTTGTAGATTCTAAATTCACAATTTTTAACGATTTAAAAGCCGATTCTACTTTTTGATTTTTTGGTACAGAATCGATTTCACTTAACAAATCATCTTGGGCTTGTAAAACTAATGGACAAATAAATAATACCATAAAAATTTTACAAAAACTTTTTCTTTTAAATAGCATACTTTTAGATTTTAGCAATAAACAATTAATTAACAATTATTTTTTTCCAAGACTTTTCGGTATCATTTTGAAGCTCTAATAAATAAACCCCACTTTGTAATCCACTGATTTTTAGAATTACACTTTCTGAAAAATCTTTAACTTCGACAGTCTTGATAAAAATTCCTGTATGACTATATACGTTTATTTTATTCAAATGGGTTTTAGTTTCAATAGTAAAATCGCCATTACTTGGATTAGGATACAATTGCGAGTCTTTTAATGAAAAACTTTCTGTTCCTAATGTAAAAGTGATGTCTAAAAAAACACCTCTATTTGTATTTCCATGATAACTCAACACAAAAGAAGCAGAACTGAATCTAGCCCAAGCTAAATCAATAGATGTATCTGCAAAATTAAAAGTGTAATCATTAGTATCTCCAGTACTAAATGGTCTTGTAGCTACAATAGTTCGCAAACCAACACTTGGAGAATTATTGGTATTTGTAGTAATAGACCAATTATTCGTTACGTCATCTGTTGGAGTTGAGCCTACTCCATTATGTCTTGCATCAACTAAAGTTACATTATTCCAATACACCAAATCGGTCCCAGCTTGCATTCCACCGGTAAATGATCCAAATTGCAATGCAAACCATCTATCATTTGGCCCTGTTAATGTTAAAGTAGCCAGCGAAGTGTTACTGTCTAAAACTAAAGATGCTTTAACATTTGAGGACAAATCAATCAAACCTGTAGATTTCTGTTGAGAAAAGGTCAACAAAAATCCAAACAATAGTAAAATAGTAATTTTATTTTTCATAGCTAATTATTTTAAAAGATTAATAATTTCATCATTTTTGGTAAAAATTGCATACTCAAAAGCTGTTTTTCCGTCTTGATCAACAAGTAACTTATTGGCATTAAACTGAAGCAATAAATTGATTATTTTAATATTTTTAAATTGAATTGCATACATCAAGGCTGTTACTCCTTTCTGATTAGTTAAATTAGGATTCGCATTTAGTTTTAAAAGTAATTCAACAATTTCCACATTTCCTTTCACGGTTGCTGCCATTAAAGCTGTACCTTCAGGAGAAACATAATTTATATCCGCTTTATTTTCGATTAAAAATGAAACCATCATATTGTTTCCTGAATAACATGCTAAAATTAATGGCGTAAATCCGTAAGGATTAATTTGATTGATACAAGTTGGATTTGATTTAATATAAAACTGAGCTTCCTCAATTGTACCTTTTCTAGCGATATTAAAAAATGAATTTTCTTGAGAAAAACTCATGTAAAAGCAAAACATTAAAAGAAATAGTAATAGTTTTTTCATTATTTAATTAGTTTACATTCATCCATTTTAAACTCTTCTAGTAAATCATCATAGCCAATAAATCTACCTTTAATTTGTATTGTATCATTAACATTTAAACCTGTAGGCTTTTCTTTTAATCTCGCTGATAATGAATTATCGATATAAATACTATTGGTAGCTAAATCTATACTTGATATTTTTCCGTATATCTCTATAGTTTTATCTAAATATTTGTCATTAGCTAAACTATCGTTTTGAGAAAATTCTTTTTTTAAATCAACAATAGAAATCGTATAAGATACTTTTTCATTGGCGATAACTCGGTGGCTCTTATAAATATAGTTATATATCAAAAAAGCGCTCAGTATAAAAAGAATTAAAAAAATTAACACATTTTTTTTCATATTACTAATTTATTTACAAATTTAATAAAAAATATATAACTTTACATAAAAATTATTTTGACACAAAAACTATGAAAAACAAAATTTACATTTTATTAATCTTTAGTTGTATCACTTTTAATAGTTGTACAACAGATAGCGTATCTGATCTTGAAGAAACAGAGGTAACTATCATTACTTACACAACAACCATAAAAGGCATTATTGATAACAACTGTATTAGATGCCATGCAACAGTTCCTGTAAATGGAGCACCTATGTCTTTAACTACATACGAAAATGTAAGAGATGCGGTTTTAAACCGAAATTTATTAGATCGGATTTCAAGAGCAGAAGGAACATCTGGCGCCATGCCTTTTGGAGGTCCTAGACTTCCTCAAAGTAATATTGATGCCATAAACGAATGGGCTGATAACAATTTCCCTCAATAACTAAATTTCAAGACTATGAAAACTAAAATAATAATGATGCTTCTCTTTTTTAATGGTTTCGGTTTTGCGCAAGACAAATTAATTACAAAAACAGGAACCATAACTTTTGAAGCTTCTGTACCGTCATTTGAAGAAGTAAAAGCTAAGAATTCAGGTGTTTCTTGTGTATTAAATACGAAAACAGGCGAAATTGCTTCATTAGCATTAATGAAAGGGTTTCGTTTTAAAGTCGCCTTAATGGAAGAACACTTTAATGAAAATTATGTAGAAAGCGACAAATTTCCAAAAGCAACTTTTAAAGGAAAAATAGAGAATTTCGATTTATCTAAAATAACTTCAACAGCAAACAATTATACCATTAAAGGCAAATTAGAACTACATGGAAAATTAAAAGATATTGTTATTACCGCAAAAATTAAAAAAGGAAAAGATGGCATAGAAATTGTTTCAGACTTTAATGTCAATACAGACGATTTCGACATTGAAATTCCAAGTGTGGTAAGTAAAAAAGTTACCAAAAAAGTAAATGTACAGTTTGAATTTGTATTGAAATAGTATTTTATTACATTTACAACATTATTCAAACAAACTATTCAAATGAAAAAACTATCACAAATTGCATTAACTGCCTTATTATTTGTAGGAATTACAACTACTGCGCAAACTCAATTAAAAAAAGGCTCTGTAACATATAGCATGACAATGCCTAATGCTTCAGAAGAAATGGCTGCTATGGGCGAAAGTACAATTACCGTCCATTTTGACGAAAAAAATCAAGCTACCGACATGAGTATGATGGGCGGCATGATGTTAATGAAAACTATTGTTCCTACAGCAAATAAAAAAGATTCTAAAATGACTGTGGAAGTTATGGGAATGAAATATGAAATTACCGATATTGGAGAAGAAGCTAGCAAAGCAACTAACAATGTAGGAAATGTTGAAAACGCTACTGAAGTTATCTATGACAAAAAAGACACTAAAGAGATTTTAGGCTTTAAATGCTACAAAGCTACCATTTCTATGAACGATGGAACTAAAAGCGTATTTTATATCACAGATGCAATTGCACCACAAGCTGTTGAAGCAGATGCTAAAGTAAAACTTTCAGGTTATCCACTAGAAATGAATGTAAAAACTGCTCAAGGTGAGATGCTAATGAAAGCTACTAAATTTTCAAAAGAAATAACTGCAGATGCTTTTAAAGTAGGTGAAGGTTTTACAAAAGTAACTATGGAAGAATTCCAAAAACAAATGGGCGGTATGTAAAATCTACTTTCCAAAAATAAAAAATCCCGATTTACATCGGGATTTTTTATTTTATGAAACAGAGGACGCTATTGCAAATAATCCTCCAAAGAGTATCAATATATAAAGCGAAATAACCACAATAACAGAAATTCCTAAAAATTTGTAATGTGATTTTAAATTCACAAAAGCATCAGTTAACAAATTTTGATCATTAAATTGAAGCGCAGTTTTCATATTAGACGAATATTTATACAAATAGTAAATTGGAAAAAAATAAAGAGCCGCTAAACCAAAATATAAAAAAGACATAAATCCTTTTAATGCTCCAAAATAACCAAGTTCCGTTGCTTCTTCAGGAATTGAAGAAAGTGCTACTGTCATAAATAAGGCGGCAAGAATCATAAATCCTACACCAATAAATCCCATAATAGATAAAAAGAAACTCCATTTTGCACCTTCTCTTAAAGCCTCTTTTGCTAATTGATTTAATTCTAAATTTTTTTGTTCCATACTACTAGTTTTCAAATTCTTTTAAAGTGTTTATAATAATTGATACACAATCTCTCAATTGCTCTTCTTTCATAACTAAAGGTGGCGCAAAACGAATTATGTTTCCATGGGTTGGTTTTGCCAATAATCCGTTTTCTGCTAAACGTAAACAAATATTCCAAGCTGTATCGCTTTCTTCGGTATCGTTGATAACAACTGCGTTTAGTAATCCTTTACCTCTTACTAAAGTAGCAATGTTTGAAGTTTCAATAAATTTACCTAATTCTTCACGGAAGATTTTTCCTAATCTTTCAGAATTTTCAGCTAATTTTTCATCTGTAATTACTTCTAAAGCAGCAATTGCAACTGCAGCAGCAATAGGGTTTCCACCAAAAGTAGAACCATGCTGACCTGGCTTAATTACATTCATAATGGCATCATTTGCCAAAACTGCCGAAACTGGATAAGCTCCACCAGATAACGCTTTACCTAAAATTAAAATATCAGGTTGTACATTTTCATGATGAACAGCTAATAATTTACCTGTACGAGCAATTCCAGTTTGTACTTCGTCTGCTATGAATAAAACGTTATTTGCTTCACAAATTGCTTTTGCTCTTGCTAAAAATCCTTCAGAAGGAACGTAAACTCCAGCTTCACCTTGAATTGGTTCAACTAAAAATCCTGCAATGTTTTTTGATGAATTTACAGCTTTTTCTAACGCTTCAATATCATCATAAGGAATACTGATAAATCCAGCCGTATAGGGTCCGAAGTTTTTTCGTGCGTTTTCGTCGTTTGAGAATGAAATGATTGTAGTCGTTCTTCCGTGGAAGTTACCATCACAAACGATAATTTGAGCGTCGTTTTCGTTGATTCCTTTTTTCTCGTAAGCCCATTTTCTACACAACTTTAAAGCGGTTTCTACTGCTTCAGCTCCTGTGTTCATTGGTAATACTTTATCAAATCCGAAATAGTTGGTTACAAATTGCTCGTAAACACCTAATTTATCATTGTAAAACGCTCTCGAAGTTAATGTTAAAGTCTGTGCTTGTTGCACCATTGCTCCCACAATTTTCGGATGACAATGTCCTTGATTTACCGCAGAATAAGCCGAAAGAAAATCGTAATATTTCTTTCCTTCTACATCCCAAACATAAACGCCTTCTCCTCTACTTAAAACTACTGGTAGTGGATGATAATTGTGTGCACCGTACTTGTCTTCTAATGCAATTGCTTCAGCCGAAGTCATTCTTTCTAAAACTGACATAAAATTTTGTTATTGATTGTTACATCGCAATTCCTTCTTACTGGTGAGAAATCAACCATATAGTTGTCAAAAATACAAAAATCAAGGGCAAGTTCAAATTCAAAATCAATAATCTCTAAAAATTCTATTTTTTGGAACACAGATTTTAGAAATGGAAGAAATTTTAAAAATATATAAACTAGGCCAAACTCTTTTAAACTTTTAAACCCTTAACCTTTAAAACTCTTAATCAAACATTTCCAATAACGTCGAAACCGTATTCCAGTTTCTAATTGTGGCAACAACGTTTAATTTTTTCTCAATATATTTTTGATCTAATCTTGTTTTTCCAGCTCCAACAGCGTATTTGATGTAAATTCTGCTTTTATCAATTGCTGCTTCATCGGGTTTGAATTGACTGATTTTTAAATCGTTGATAGCGCTTCCTTGTAATTCTTTCGAAAGAAAAGCCACGTACAATTTCTTGGTATCACATTCTTTTTCTTTTAGATAAGGATTGTTTTTAAAACACGCTTCCAAATCTTCTTTATTAATAACTACAACTGGAACTTCCAATCCTAATTCTTTGAAAATTTCTTGCTTGATTTTAAACCCAACACTAGCACCATGTTCTTCTTCCGAATCCACAAAAACATTTCCCGATTGAATATAAGTTCGCACATTTTGAAATCCTGCATTTTCTAAAAGCGTTTTCAAAACGTCCATTTTTATCATGTTGTGACCGGAAACATTAATTCCGCGAAGTAAAGCTAAGTGGGTTTTCATGGTAGTAATTTGGTGCAAAAATAGAATTTCCTATTTAATTCGGTTCAAAATATCGTTCATCATTTCAATTTGCACTTTTTGAATTTCGATTAACTCTTGTTGTTGGTGCATTACCAAATGATCTATTTTATCATCTAACATTCTAATTTCTAGCTCTGATTTCAAATTAATCATGTAATCTTTCTTTGCTCGTTCTCGGTCTTTTTCTTCCTGACGATTTTGACTCATCATAATTACTGGCGCTTGTAGTGCGGCAATACACGACAAAATCAAGTTCAATAAAATGAAGGGATAAGGATCGAACTCTTTATTCGTAAAAATAATCACATTGGAACCAATCCAAATCGAAATGAAAACAAAAAAAGCAATTATAAAAGTCCAACTTCCTCCAAATGCCGCCACTTTATCAGCTACAATTTGTCCGTAATTTCGAGTATCAACTTCTTCTTCTACTTTTGCTACAAACGAAGTATCGTCACCTAAAGACCGAACTACATCTTTTTCTAATTTTGATAACTGACTAATTTCGGTTTGCAAAAATTTTGAAATGTATTTTTCACGATACACATTCAATTCTTGTACTGAAATAGAATCATTCACATCAAAATCGGGAAAATCTTCCAAAATTAAATTCAAAATAGAAGTTCGAATTGTTTTCCCAGAAACTCTATCATTTTCGGGAAACTCGATATTGGAAATAGCACTTGTAAACGTTGTATTGTTTCTCATAATTCAAAAACATTTTAGCTAATTTACGATTAAAACCTTTGGATTTAACTACTATTGATTTTAAAAATTGTAGAAATCGAAAAAATCTTATCAAATCCGCACAACAATTCTTATTTTTGCCTCATGGGAAAAAAGAGAACAGAAAAAATCGTATTCGAAAACGTAAAAATCCTTGATGCAGGTGCAAAAGGTGTATCGGTAGCAAAAGCTCCTGATGGTAAAGTAATATTTCTTCCAAATGTAGTGCCAGGCGATGTGGTAGACGTGCAAACCATGAAGAAAAGAAAAGCCTACTACGAAGGTAAAGCTATAAAAATCCATGAATTTTCAGAACATAGAATCGACCCGGTTTGCGAGCATTTTGGTGCTTGTGGTGGTTGTAAATGGCAAAACATGAAGTACAGCCAACAATTGTTCTATAAAAATCAGGAAGTATATAACAATTTAAAGCGAATTGGTAAAATTGAATTGCCAGAATTCGAGCCAATTTTAGGTTCGGAAAAGCAATTATTCTACCGAAATAAAATGGAATTTGGTTTCTCGAATGCGCGTTGGATGACCGATGCCGAAATTCAATCGGGAACAGAATTTGACAATAAAAATGCGTTAGGATTTCACATTCCAAGAATGTGGGATAAGATTTTAGATATTGAGAAATGTCACTTACAAGAAGATCCGTCAAACGAAATTCGTAACGAAATTAAACGATTTGCAAACGAAAACAACCTAACGTTCTTCAATGCAAGAGCTGTGGAAGGTTTATTGCGAACGTTGATGATTCGTACCGCTTCAACGGGTGAAATCATGGTGTTGATTCAGTTTTTTGAAAACGATAAAAACGGCATCGAATTAATGATGAATTTCTTAGCGGAACGTTTTCCTCAAATCACTTCATTACAATACGTTATCAATCAGAAATTGAATGATACGTTGTATGACCAAGACATTATTTTGTTCAAAGGTCGTGATTATATTTTAGAAGAAATGGAAGGTTTGCATTTTAGTATTAATGCAAAATCGTTTTATCAAACCAATTCGGACCAAGCGTATGAATTGTATAAAATCACTAGAGAATTTGCTGGTTTAACTGGAAACGAAACTGTTTACGATTTATATACAGGAACCGGAACAATTGCACAATTCGTATCGAAGAAAGCGAAAAAAGTAATTGGTGTAGAAGCCGTTCCAGAAGCAATCATTGATGCAAAAGCCAATGCGGAACGCAATAACATTACGAATTGTGAGTTTTATGTAGGTGACATGAAAAACGTTTTCAACGACGAATTCATCAACCAACACGGACAACCAGACGTTATCATCACCGATCCACCACGTGACGGAATGCATAAAGATGTGGTAGAA
Source organism: Flavobacterium sp. (assembly GCF_023151265.1). Taxonomy (GTDB): domain Bacteria; phylum Bacteroidota; class Bacteroidia; order Flavobacteriales; family Flavobacteriaceae; genus Flavobacterium. Next base: position 15,687 of record NZ_JAKLJH010000035.1, on the reverse strand, counting down.
ATGCTATTAAAAACTGGTGTGCCAAAAATTGTGTATGTAAGTTGTAATTCGGCAACACAAGCACGTGATTTAGCTTTGATGGACGAAAAATATAAAGTAGTTCGTGTGCGTCCTGTGGATATGTTTCCGCAAACGCATCATGTGGAAAACGTGGTTCTTTTAGAAAAAAGATAAATATGAAAAAAATAGTTTTTATAACCCTATCCTTGCTTTTAGCACTCTCCTTTTGGAACTGCGAAAAAGATGATATTTGTGCCGAGGGGACTCCAACTACACCAAGAGTAATCATTGAGTTTTACGATGCTGCCAATCCTACCGTTTTGAAAAATGTTACGAATCTTCGCGTGGAAGAATTTGGAACAGGTGAAGGTGTTGTTTTTAATGAAAATTTACCAGAAACAAGTCCAGCACGTTTTTTAACCAATGAAAACAAAATTGCGATTCCTTTGAAAACTTTTGATAATATTTCTGAGTTTGATTTTAAATTCAATTACGGAGATGCTTCTGAAAACAATGATGTAATAACTTTTAACTATGCAACTCAAGAAGTTTACATTTCTCGAGCTTGTGGATATAAAATGACATTTCAATTAGATGCGACAGATGGTACTGTAATAACTTCAGATGCAAACAATTGGATTCAAAACATCATAGTAAACCAACCTAATATTGAAAACGAAAATGAAGTACATGTTAAGATTTATTTTTAGTCTGAGCTTATTGTGCTTTTCATTATTAGGAAATGCACAAACTAAAGACACTTCAAAAGTTATGTATCCTGAACGCTACGGATTACGTTTAGGTACCGATTTACATAAAATTGCGCGTTCGTTTTACGAAAAAGACTATCGTGGTTTTGAAGTGGTAGGAGATTATCGTTTAACCAAGCGTTTTTACATCGCTGGTGAACTTGGAAACGAAGACAAAACTGTAGACGACGACCGATTAAACTTTACCACAAAAGGAACGTATTTTAAAGTAGGTTTTGATTACAATTCCTTTGAGAACTGGCTCGATATGGAAAACATGATTTACGTAGGAATGCGTTATGGAGTAAGCAGTTTTAGCCACACCTTGAACAGTTATAAAATCTACGATCCTACCAATTATTACGGTGAAAATATCATAATTTCAGGAAGAGAATACGATGGTTTAACAGCAAGTTGGTTAGAAGTTGTGGGCGGCATCAAAGCCGAATTATTCAACAACTTATACATGGGTTTTTCTGTGCGATTAAACTATTTGGTTTCCAATAAAAAACCAGATGGATTTGATAATCTTTTCATACCTGGTTACAACCGAACATATGACGGAAAATTTGGAGCAGGATTTAATTATACCTTAAGTTATTTCATACCAATATACAAGAAAAACAAAACCACAACAGAGAAAAAATAAGAAACAAAGCGTTACGAAAGTGACGCTTTTTTTGTGAGATGATTTATGAAGTTGTAAATCTTTTATTATATTTGGAAAACAAAAAAGTATGATGTTTGTCAGACATATACACCCAAAATTGGGTAGCTATGTATGATTTTGTCAGGCATATAAACAAGTTGTAGGCTATATTTACTCAACTAACCTTTAAAAAAAGGAGTAACCAAAAACAGCGTATTATGAAAAACAAATTATTTAAAATTTTCAGTTCTACTGTATTATTAATAACTGTTTTCTTCTTTTCTTGTGAAAAAAATGAAGTCAATATTGATGAACATTCGCACGTTGATAAAAACAAAATTTCATTCAAAGAATTTTTGAACAAAACACAAATCAAAGATTTTAATTTTCAAATAAATACTAATACAACTTCAAACCAATCAATTGCAAACAGACAATCTAGTGATTTTATTGCTTTTGTTGTAGATACTACTTTAGTAAAACAACGTATTCAAACAAGTGGTAATTATACTTTTACATTACCAGTCATTCCTGTTCCATATCAAAATACCGAAAGTCTTTTCTATAATATTGTTTTTTATAAATCAAATAATGTTTGGCAATGGTCAATTTTAGAGTATGAGAAAACTCAAAATACAGAATACGAGTTTAGTGTTCAAGAAATTGTTAATGACTTTAACCATAATGGTCTCGTAAACATGAGATTACAAGGTGTTTGGAGTACTACAACTACATTTAACTGCGTTGGTTGCACAGGTACTTGTGATTTATGTCATTTATGTGTTTCAACTACAACAACCTATGAATTAGCAATTCTAGATGACCCTACAACTCAATTTGAAATTATTGAAGATTATGGTAATGGAAATCCAAGTCTTGGAGCTGGTGGAAGCATAAATGAAGTTTTAGCTAATATTTTAAGTTCAGAGGAACTTATATGGTGGAACGGTGCATCTCAAGAACAAAAGCAACCTATTTTAGATTATCTAAATCCTAATATTAACAATGGAGAATCATGGCTATTTGTAAAAGAAGCGATAAAGACATTAAAAAATGGCGGAGAAGTTGATTTTGAAAATCAAATTATTTCCGACCCTGAATTTAAAGATTCTCAATTAGACTGCATTCATAAACAATTAAAGGAAATACCAAATAGTTTATATTCTATAATGTTAGCAGAATTTAATGACAATACAGGTTCAACACTAACATTTAAAATTGGCACAACACCAGCTGGAGATTGGGGTATAACAAAAGGTAACAATACTTTAGTTAATCATTACACAATAACAATTGCTCAAAATGTTGAGAATGGTTCTAATTTAATGAAAACAGTTACATTATGTCATGAACTTATTCATGCATATATGTTTAATTCATTAGAAAAAGCGAACTATATAATTTTTGATAATTCAGGTGCTCCTTTTTTTAACTCAAATCTTTGCAACACTTCAACAAATTATCAAAATATTGATTTAAACACACTGAATACTGCTGATCGTCTTTTAGTCCTTTTATGTGGAATGCAACAAGCTGGAACATTACATGGTGAACAATGGTCACACGAAATATTCAATACCGCCACTTTTGACATTGTTACTTACAGACAAGCTTTAGAAAATTTTATTTTAGCCAATCATGATTGGGATAATGAAAGTCCTATTTTCAAAACCAGAGCGATGAATGTTTTTGGCAATAGATGGAAGCAAAAAGTTGCTCAGGCAACTTCTTGGATTGGTTTAGAAGAAACAGCAGATTATCAAAATTATATTAATTCTCACTCATCAAATATTTTACAAAAACTGTATCTAGAAGTTTTTAAAAGTATTGAAATTTTAGACGCTAAATCTACATGTTTATGAAAAATTTAAAATACATATTTTTTTTATTTCTTGTTATAAATTCAAAAGCTATATCACAAGAAGTTAAAGAGACAAAGAAAAACTTATATATCTTATTAGGTAATAATGACCGAAATCAATTTATCGAAAATGATTCTATAGTCTTACGAACATTTTACTTAGATTTTGGTAAATTTAGAGATAAAACAGGTAAACATATTAAACTTAAAGTTGATGAAAACAATAATCTAGAAATAAATACTTGGATAAAAGGTGCTAGTGGTTTACCACCAAAAATATTTTTCTATTATTTTTCAAATGAAATAAATAGAAATGAACTAGAAAAAGTTGATGAAAAAAAACTAAAAAATTTTTTAGAAGAAGATGAAATTATTAAGTACGTCGAATTCGATAATTTAAAGGAAATTCTACCTAAGTTTAATATATATGTTGTTCAAAAAGAGGGTGATGAATATTTTGCTTGTAAAGTGGAATACTCAATACAATAAAATAATACAGCCTACAAGCTGCCTAACGTTAAAAACCAATCTAAAAAGCTGTTTATGGCTACTCGCCATTTTAAAGTATAAAGAAAAAAATCCCGAGCTCTCACTCGGGATTTTCTTATTCTATTTCTTTCACACCTTTAATAAAAAACCACTTCATGTAGATTTTTTCACCGTTGTGGGTTTTAATCGCTTGAAATTTTGGAGCTAAAATTAAAGCTACCATAAAAGCTGTCATGGGTATCCAAAGACCATTCAAATGGGTAAACTCACCTACTAAATATAATGTTGGCAAATAAATAATGGCAAATCCTAAGAAATTATATAATAATGATTTTACTTTTTTACTCATTGTTTATAATGTTTAATTGTTAAATCGATAAATTGTTGAATTGAAAACGCATCTGTCATTCTGAACTCGTTTCAGAATCTATCCAGAGAAGCTGAAACGAGTTCAGAATGACAAAAAATGTTACTCTTCAGTATTCATGTACTTCCCCTTCTTGCTGCCTTCGTACATTTCGTATTTCACCAAACGGGCTTCCAGCTTACCATTGAAAAGTTTAATTTTTCTACTTGGTTTCAAACCTACGAATTTTAAAGCTTCAAGATTAGCTGTAATGAACCAAGCATTGGTATTCGGGTAATTTTGTTTTAAAGTATCTCCAATTTCTCTGTAAAAACGCTCCATATCAATATCCAAACGCTCTCCATAAGGCGGATTGAATACCATGTGCAACGGTCCTTCAGTTTCTTTTTTAGAATCGAAGAAGTTTTCATTGGTAATCGTAATATATTCGTCTAAATTGGCGTTTCTAACATTGTCTTTTGCTTTCGCAACTGCACTTGGTGCTTTATCATAACCTTTAATCGTATAATGAAATTCGCGTGTTTTCTTCAATAACGATTCTAAAATATTATCAAACAATTCGGCATCCCAATCTTTCCATTTCTCAAAAGCAAATTCTTTTCGATTGATATTCGCTGGAACGTTGCAAGCAATCATCGCTGCTTCTGCTAAAATTGTTCCCGAACCACACATTGGATCTAAAAAATGACTTTTTCCTTCCCAACCAGCTAAAATCAACATTCCGGCCGCTAACACTTCATTGATTGGCGCAATATTCGTAGCACTTCTGTATCCTCTATGGTGCAACGAAGCACCCGAAGAATCTAAGGAAACCGTTACATTATCTCTATCAATATGCACGTGAATTTGTAAATCTGGGAAATCTTTATCAATACTTGGACGTTTTCCGTTCAAATCTCTAAATTGATCAACTATCGCATCTTTAGTTTTCAAAGCCACAAACTGACTGTGATTGAAGTTTTCTGAATGCAACGTAGTTTCTACTAAAAACGTATTGTGTTCCGTTAAGTAATCCGACCAATCAATCGCTCTGATACCTTCATACAACGCTTTATCGTTATGTGCTTTAAAAGTTTTAATGGGTTTTAAGATTTTTAAAGCTGTACGCAGCGCCAAATTAGCTTTGTACATAAATCCTTTATCGCCTTTAAAACTCACCACACGTGTACCGATTTCCACTTGTTGTGCGCCAAGAATTTGTAATTCTCTAGCTAATATTTCTTCAAAACCAAAAAAGGTTTTGGCAGTCATTTTAAAATTTTCCATTTACTTTTCTTTAAAATAGTAATTTCCTTTTCCTTACTATTATTTTTAAATTTGATTTCCGAAATTAGAAATCAATATTCCTATTAATTGAATTATCGTGCAAAAATACACTAAATTTGCAAGATTAATTTGCCTGAAAAAGAATAAATGTCAGAAATACAAAAGACTTCAACAGAAAATTGGTTTGCCTCTTGGTTTGATACCGAATATTATCACATTTTATACAAGGAACGCAACGACGAAGAAGCGCAATTGTTAATGGACAATTTGACGCATTATTTAAATCTTCCAGAAGATGCTAAAATCTTAGATTTGGCTTGTGGAAAAGGACGTCATGCGATTTATTTGAATTCATTAGGTTTTGATGTTACGGGTGCCGATTTATCTGAAAACAGTATTAAAGAAGCTTCTGAGTTTGCCAATGAAAAACTGCATTTCAAAGTGCACGATATGCGCGAAACGTGTAACGAAAAATACGATGCTATTTTCAATTTGTTCACAAGTTTTGGCTATTTTGAAGACGATGCCGACAATTACAAAACCATCAAAGCCATTCACAATAGTTTAACCGAAACGGGTTTTGCCGTAATCGATTTTATGAATGTGGATTATGTATTGGAAAATTTAGTTGCCGATGAAGTAAAATCGGTAGACGGAATTGATTTTCACATCAAACGTTATTTGAAAGACGGACACATTTACAAAGAAATTGATTTTGAAGATAAAGGCGAAAAGTTTCATTTCACCGAAAAAGTACAAGCACTTCGCTTAGAAGATTTCGAAAAAATCATGGAAGAAGCCGGCATTTATCTTTTGGATATTTTTGGCGATTATAAATTGCGAAAATTCTTTAAAACACAATCCGAACGTTTAATTATGATTTTTAAATAATGCAATATATCATCACCTTTTCAGCCGTTATTTTAGGGTTTTTAATCGCTTTGTTTTTAAAGCCCCAAAAGAAAAAAAACATCAAATTATTGTTGGCGTTCAGTGGTGCGTTTTTACTTTCGCTAACAGTTTTGCACTTACTTCCTGAATTATTTAGCGAAGGACACAATCATGTTCACGAAGGAGAAGAAGCACATGCAACGTTACCTGTTGGCGTTTTTATCATGATAGGAATTTTGTTCCAAATCTTATTAGAATTTTTCTCAAAAGGAGCTGAACACGGTCACGTTCACGTGCATACTGACGAGCATAACGAATTGCATCACATTCCGTGGTTGTTGTTTATTAGTTTGTGTATTCATGCCTTGTTAGAAGGTTTTCCAATTCACGAAAACAACAATTTAGCGTATGGAATTGCAATACACCACTTCCCTATTGCTATTATTTTGACTTTATTTTTCGTAAATGCGAAGATGAATAAAATGATGATTTTTGCTTTCATGTTTTCTTTCGCATTAATGACACCGCTTGGAACTTTATTAGCGGAACAAATGCATTTTGCCCAACATTATTCAAAGGAAATTTCGGCAGTTGTAGTGGGGATTTTATTTCATATTTCGTCTACGATTATTTTTGAAAGTAACGAAGGACATAAATTCAATTTGGCTAAAATTACCATGATTGTATTTGGTTTTGTTTTGGCTTACATTATTGAAATGGGACATTCGCATTAATCGTAAATCAACATAAAACATAAGTACTTTTTACTTAAATTTGAAGAACATTTAAAACATTTAATATGGGATTATTTTCTGCGCTACTTGGCAATGCAGGTGCTGTAAATCAAGAAACTTTAGTAAAAGATTACGGAAAACTTTTAATTACAGGTGAAGAAATCGAATTGGGTTTCAAATTGATTCGCGATACTTTTATTTTTACCAACAAGCGATTAATTCTAATTGAAAAACAAGGAATTACCGGTAGCAAAATCGAATATAAATCCATTACTTACAAAAGTATTTCACGTTTTAGCGTAGAAACGGCAGGAACTTTTGACTTAGAAGCCGAATTGAAAATTTGGGTTTCAAGCGAAGCGAATCCAAGTATCGTGAAACAATTTAATAAATCAGTAAATGTGTATGATGTGCAGAATGTTTTGGCGCATCACGTTTTAAAATAATCGCATGAACTTTACCAAAACCACTGAACAAGCTTCCAAATACGAACATTTAGAAAAAATGTCGGTTACTGATTTGTTGACTAATATCAACAACGAAGACAAAACTGTTCCGTTAGCTGTTGAAAAAGCGTTACCACAAATTGAAAAACTAGTGACAGAAATTGTTTCGAAAATGAAACACGGCGGTCGTTTGTTTTACATTGGAGCAGGAACTTCTGGTCGTTTAGGAATTGTAGATGCATCGGAATGTCCTCCAACTTTCGGAGTTCCGTTTGATTTGGTAATCGGAATTATTGCTGGTGGCGATACTGCCATTAGAAAAGCAGTAGAATTTGCCGAAGACGATCGAGAACAAGCTTGGAAAGACTTACAACAATGGAACATCAATGAAAACGATGTTGTGGTTGGAATTGCCGCATCAGGAACTACACCTTATGTAATTGGTGGTTTGGAAATGTGCAATCAAAATAACATCAGCACCGGAAGTATCAGTTGCAATTCGGAAAGTCCATTATCAAAAACAGCTAAATTCCCTATTGATGTTGTGGTTGGACCAGAATTCGTAACAGGAAGTTCTCGCATGAAAGCTGGAACCGCTCAAAAGTTGGTTTTAAACATGATATCGACTGCCACTATGATTCAACTTGGAAAAGTAAAAGGCAACAAAATGGTCGACATGCAATTGAGTAACACCAAGTTAATTGACAGAGGAACTCGAATGATTATGGAGGAAATTCCGGTAAGTTATGAAGAAGCCAATCAATTATTACAAACACACGGAAGTGTTAGAAATGCAGTAGATTTTTACAACAACAAAAAATAAAACATACTATGAAACAATTCTTTTTAATCTTGGCAGTATTTGGTTTTTCAATATCTTTTGCTCAAAAATTAGAATATACAAATGGTAAAATTTATCAAAATGGAGAACAATTGTCTTCGTTTGAAACAAAAAATTTAATGAAAACAGATTTAAAAGCGTTACGTGTTTTTAAAAATGCAAAAACGAAAGAATCACTTGGAGGTTTTCTTTTGGGAGTAGGAATTGGAGGAACAGTTGCCGATTTAGTAATGGGATTAACCTCAGATGTAAAATATCCTACAGCAATTACCTATGCTGGTGTTGGTTTAATGGCTATTTCTATTCCTATTTTATCGGGAAGAAAAAAAATGGTTCAGGAAAGTGTAGACATGTATAATCAAGGATTAATTGACGAAAAGAAAACATTAGGCGATAATTTCGAACTAAATATTGTAAATAATAGTAATGGAGTTGGACTTCGAATTAATTTCTAATGGCAACAGATAAAAACATACTAGCAAAAGGTATAAAATATCTTTCAGGTGCTTTGCCTTTATTATTTCTTGGACCAGTAATTATAAACAGTGCTTTCAAATTAGGAATTATTATTGCCTTAGCTGCTATGTTTTTGATATTTAAAGGAATTACTACTCTGGTAAAAAGTATGTTTGAAGGTGATAAAAACACAAATACATAATATGAAATCCATTTTTATTTTATTTTCGGCGCTACTTCTGGTTTCTTGCTACAATCAAGAACGCAATTGTAAAGATTTTAAAACCGGAAAATTTACTTCGGAAACTGAAATCGAAGGTAAAAAATATACCAGTACTTTTGAACGAAACGATTCTATCCAGATTGAAAGCTACGAAGGAAAAATAGACACTTTTAAAGTACGATGGACTAACGATTGCGAATATGTTATTCAAAATGTCAATCCAAAAAATCGCGAAGAGAAAAAACCAGTTCAAATGAAAATTTTGACAACTGACTCAGATTCATACACTTTTGAATATTCTTTTGTTGGCGATTCAAAAAAACAGCGCGGAACTGTAACAAAACTGAAGTAATCAACGTACAATACAATTTAAACACTATATAAATGGAAGTTTTCTTAAACCCAGATGCTTGGGTAGCCTTGTTAACCCTAACTTTTTTAGAAATCATTTTAGGTATCGATAACATCATCTTTATTTCAATTGTTACCGGAAAATTACCTCAAGAAAAACGCAAAAAGGCTACTCGAATTGGATTATTCTTAGCCATGTTTATGCGTATTGCATTGTTATTTGGAATTACCTTATTAATTGCTATGAAAGCGCCTTGGTTTAGCTTTGATTTTGGTTGGTTTTCAGCTGATATTACTGGTCAAGCCTTGATATTATTACTTGGTGGATTGTTTTTAATTTATAAAAGTACCAAAGAAATCCATGAAAAAGTAGACCATAAAGGTGAAGAAGAAAAAGAACTAAAAACTTCGGCTACTAAATCTTTTTCAAGCGTAATTATACAAATTCTTCTAATTGACTTAATTTTCTCTGTAGATAGTATCTTAACTGCGGTTGGTATGACAAACGGTATAGAAGGCGCGTTAGTAATTATGATTACTGCCGTAGTAATTTCGGTTGGAGTTATGATGTTATTTGCAGTTCCAGTTGGAAATTTTGTAAACGCTAATCCATCAATCCAAATCTTAGGTTTAGCCTTCCTAATCTTAATCGGATTTATGCTAATTACCGAAAGTATGCACTTATCACATGCCGAATTAGTGGGTCAACACGTAGGTGCTGTTCCTAAAGGTTATTTATATTTTGCAATTGCATTCTCATTAGCAGTAGAATTTTTAAACATGAAAATGCGTAAGAAAAAATAAAATTCAGCAACGAATGGTTCGGGGCATACCGGCTGACCCTATTCCTGCTATACATTACAATAAAAAATGGTGATTAATTAAAATCACCATTTTTTATTTCCATTCCTATCAGGGTTAGATAGGATTTGTATTGTTTATTTGTGTCAAAATTCTAAGACAATCCCGTAATTCTTCCTTCGTTATCAATATCAATTCGTTCTGCATTTGGAACAGCTGGCAAACCAGGCATTCGCATTACTTCACCTAAAAGC
>NZ_JAKLJH010000035.1:0-5268 GCF_023151265.1 Flavobacterium sp. | reverse complement strand
GGTAATATCAAAATTCGATGGGCGACCAATTAACTTTTCATTGTCTGAAAAACTCGCAGGCGTTTTCGCCATACAAACCGAAAAATGACTAAACCCTAAATCGTTAATCATTTTTAATTGCGCTTTCGATTTTGGAGAAAACTCTACTGAATTCGCACCATAAATCGTTTTGGCTACCACATTAATCTTATGTTCAATAGCATCCGAAGGTTGGTACAATGGTTTGTAATTGGCTGTTCCTTTTTCGATTTCTTCAACTACTTTTTGCGCTACTTCAGCTGAACCTTTTCCACCTTGAGCAAAAGCGGTACTTACAATTGCAGTTACACCTTTAGTTGCACATAATTCTTTTAATTTATCATATTCCGCTTGCGTATCATCTGGGAAAGCATTGATACAAACCACAGGATTTAATCCAAATTGTTGCATGTTTTCAATGTGTTTTTCCAAATTGCAGAAACCTTTCTCAATAGCACTTACGTTTTCCGTTTTAAAATCTTCAGCAGCTAATCCAGCATGATGTTTAATTGCTCTAATTGTTGCTACTAAAACCACGGCATCTGGTTTTAAACCACTTTGTTCGCACTTGATATGCAAGAATTTTTCAGCTCCTAAATCGGCACCAAAACCTGCTTCTGTTACTACGTAATCCCCTAACGATAATCCCATTTTTGTAGCGATTGCGGTATTTGTTCCTTGTGCAATACTAGCAAATGGTCCACCGTGTAAAATCGCTGGATTTCCGTCAATCGTTTGTACTAAGTTAGGTTTAATCGCATCTTTCAATAAAGTTGCCATTGCTCCTACTACATTCAAATCACGAGCAAATATGGCTTTTCCGTCCAAAGTTTTTCCAACGAATATATTTCCTAATCGGAATTTCAAATCTTCTAAATCTTTTGCCAAACATAAAATCGCCATCACTTCTGAAGCTGGTGTAATATTGAAACCATCTTCACGCATGGTTCCATTCGCTTTCGCTCCTACTCCAATAATAATCTGACGTAAAGAACGATCGTTCATGTCCATCACACGTTTCCAAGCGATGGATTTTGGGTCAAGATTTAAAGAATATTTCGTGTTTTGCAGATTGTTATCAATCACCGCTGAAAGCAAGTTATTCGCTTTTTCAATTGCAGAAAAATCACCCGTAAAATGCAGATTAATATCTTCCATTGGCAACACTTGTACATAACCACCACCAGCAGCGCCTCCTTTTAAACCAAAAACAGGTCCAAGCGAAGGTTCACGTAAAACGGCAATTGCTTTTTTACCAATGTAATTCAAACCATCCGTTAAACCGATAGACATTGTAGTTTTACCTTCACCATATTTCGTTGGTGACATGGCAGAAACTAAAATCAATTTTCCTTTTGGATTTTCTTGTTGTAAGTGTAGTGGTAATTTGGCTTTGTACTTGCCGTAAAATTCTAAATCATCTTCTGAAATATTGATTTTTTTAGCAATTTCTTTAATGTGAGACATCGTTGCGTTTTGTGCAATTTCAATGTCTGATGGAAATGTTGACATTAGTTGTTGTGTTTTAATTTGGAGCGAAATTAAGCGTTTTATTTGGAATGAAAAATGATAAAAATCAATAAAAAAAATGCTCGAAAAACCAATACTTCTGTCATGCTGAATTCATTTCAGCATCTACTTTTTAGAAACTGAAACAAGTTCAGTTAGACAAGAAAATGGTTTTTCGAACATTTCTAAGTTCATACTTTATTCTAAAGACAACGTAATTTGTCCGTCATCGTCTAATTCTATGTTGAAATCTTGAATGTCAGCACCTTCATTATCATCTGAAGTTTCTTGCTGAATTTCTGGTTCTTCTAAAATCTCTTCATACGGAAGCGGATCTAACATATTTATCTGCTTAATTTTATCCGTAGTTAATTGATTTCCTAAAGCTTTGATTCCTTTCACAGCAATGAATTGTTCTAAATCAACTACTTGATTTTCTTTTTGAACGCCTTTCACTTTAGCAAAAACCACCTCAGCTACTGGACGCCAATCGGTTGAAACGATTTCTAGTTGCGATTTTTCGTGCTCGGTTATGAAGATTTCCTCTTTATTTTCGTTTTCAATTAAGAAACGTTTTACAAAATATCTGTCTTTTTCACCACAGTAATAAATACACGAAACCGGTTTATTTGGATTCCATTTTTCTAACACAATCATGTCCTCTTCAAAATGGGTTGAAAGTTCTGGAATTATTGTTTTCAGTTTCCCTGATTGGTTGACGATTAACAAGCGATCGTTTGGTTTAAATTCACCTAACAATTCGCCTCTTCCATCGACATTTAAACGTTGTACCGTATCATCAAACCAAACTTTTCTCGGACGTAAAGTTGAAATTCCTTTCTCTTTTAGTTCAATTTTTTTGATTGGATATTTGGTAACCGTATTTCCACGAGACGCTCTTCCTTTGATAGCAATATCTGAGAAATCGACATCCCATTTCAGTTTTTTCACGCTTCCTACTTGGCGCAATAAAATCGTAACGACTTCTGCTTCTCCATTTGGATTTGCTGAAAAATACGACACCATTGAACCTGCTTTTTCTTGTGTTAAATCATAGAATTTATCACGAGTTACTCCAGAAACATTGAAACGCTTAATAAACGTAGAGCCGTTTTTACCATCACGATACATCATGTTGTAAATGGTGCGCTTGTCATTTTTATCGAATACGGCAATGTGAATGATATCTTTTCCAACGAACTTTTTATCGTCGATTTTAGTAACCATCATTTTTCCATCACGTAAGAAAACAATAACATCATCAATATCGGAACATTCGCCTACATATTCGTCTTTTTTCAAGCCCATTCCAACGAAACCTTCTTCTCTATTTACATAGAATTTTTGGTTACGCAATACTACTTTCGTCGCTTGAATGTTATCGAAATTACGTAATTCGGTTAAACGTTCTCTTCCTTTTCCGTATTTGTCTTTTAAATTAGTAAAATAATCTACCGCATAATCAATCAAATGATCCAAATGGAATTTCACTTGCTCGATTTCAGCTTCTAATTTTGCAATTGCATCGTCTGCTTTATCCGAGTCAAATCGTGTAATACGAATCATTGGAATTTGCGTCAAACGTTGCAAATCATCGTCTTCAATTTCGCGGATTAGAATCTTTTTGAAAGGCTCAAATCGATCGTACATGTATTTGTAAAGCGAATCTCTATCCGAATACAGTTTGAAGTCGATGTACATTTCTTCACGAATGAAAATCTTCTCTAAGTTCGCAAAATGCCACTTGCCTTCGAGTTCGTCTAATTGAATTTCTAACTCGCGTTTTAAAATATTCAACGTACGATTGGTAGAAATCTTCAAAATATCGGAAACTCCTATAAACAAAGGCTTATTGCAATTTTCAATCACACAACCTAATGGCGCAATAGACAATTCACAATCGGTAAACGCATATAGAGCATCAATCATTTTGTCTGGTGAAGTTCCAGGTTGTAGGTGAATTAGGATTTCAACCTCAGCAGCTGTGTTATCTTCAATTTTCTTGATTTTAATTTTCCCTTTTTCATTGGCTTTCAAGATACTATCAATCAATTTTGTGGTATCAGTTGAAAACGGAATTTGGGTAATCACCAAGGTATTTTTATCTAAAGGCGCAATTCTAGCTCTCACACGCACACGAGAACCTCGCATTCCATCATTATAGTTGGAAACATCGGCAATTCCGGCAGTTGGAAAATCTGGAAAAAGTGTGAATGGTTTTCCTTTTAAAATTTTAATCGACGCATCGATTAACTCAATGAAATTATGAGGTAAAACCTTGGTTGATAAACCTACGGCAATACCTTCCCCACCTTGTGCTAAAAGCAATGGGAATTTTACGGGTAAATGAATCGGTTCGTTTTTACGACCATCGTAGCTCAATTGCCATTGGGTAACTTTTGGCGAGAACAACACATCGTGACCAAATTTTGAAATTCGAGCTTCGATGTAACGTGGTGCTGCGGCTCCGTCACCGGTTAGAATATTTCCCCAGTTTCCTTGGCAATCAATCAACAAATCTTTTTGTCCGATGTTCACCATAGCGTCACCAATACTCGCATCTCCGTGAGGATGATACTGCATGGTGTGCCCAATGATATTCGCCACTTTGTTGTAACGTCCATCATCCAATTCCTTCATTGAGTGCATAATACGACGTTGTACGGGTTTGAAACCGTCTTCAATCGCAGGAACGGCACGCTCCAAAATTACATAGGAAGCGTAATCCAAGAACCAATCCTTGTACATTCCTGTAACTTTGGTAATGGTGTCTTCTGGATTTTCGTTGTTTTCGTAAAAATGATGTCCCGTTGACACATGAATATCCTCAAAACCTTCCTCTTTTTGAGGTTGGTCTTGATTCTCTAAATTGTCGTCTTCTGGGATGATGTTATCTTCTTCGTCTTTCATTTTGTTCTTTTAGCATCACTTTATTTATATGGTATAAAACTTTAAAAATACTTATATTCAAACCCTTCTTCTCCATCATTCTTCAATTTCATTTTTTTAAATATTTTGATTAATTCTTGTCCTTGCTCTGTACATATAGATGGTATTTTCATTCCTCTACTTTGAGTGCTACCTCCACATGAAGCACAAAATTCATAATAATCAACTACTTTATTATTTCTATAAAAAAGTAAAATATGTCTAGGATTATAACAATCTGCCATAGAACAATTTTTATTGTCATATGAGCATAAAACATTTATTATTTGTTTTTTATATTCTTTACTTAATATTACATTATCTATAATTTTTACTTTAGGTATGATTAAAGTATCATTCTTAATCCATAAATAATCTTCTTTTGAATATACTTTTCTATGTGAATCATATGAAAGTAATCTAACTTTATCATACTTATTAAAACTTTCAACTTGTGTATTATCAATTTTTGAACAAGCTGTAATAAATAAAAGAAAACAAAAAAATAAAATTGATAAATATCTCATAGCCTACTTCTCTACCACATCCAACTCCACTTTCAAATTGTTGATGATAAACTCTTGTCGGTCTGGGGTGTTTTTACCCATGTAGAACTCCAACAAGGTTTCAATCGTTGTGGCTTTATCTAACATGACGGGATCTAAACGAATGTCTTGCCCTATGAAATGCTTAAACTCATCTGGCGAAATTTCCCCTAATCCTTTGAATCGGGTGATTTCTGGTTTTGGTTTTAGTTTTTCGATGGCGTTAACGCGTTCTTCTTCGCTGTAACAATAAATCGTTTCCTTTTTG
>NZ_JAKLJH010000034.1 GCF_023151265.1 Flavobacterium sp. | reverse complement strand
TTCACCAACTTTATTTTGATATTCTTGTTCGCTAATTATTTTACCCTCTTTTGGTAATATAATTTCTTTAACATCATTTGAAAACACAATTTTTTCAACTCCAAAAACACTATTCCACTCTTGCAATTCTAATATCAAACCAGGAAGACCGCCGTAGCCTCTGGGTCCAATTGCAATAGGAATTTGAGGACAAAACCAAGCAATTACTGGATGTTTGAAAACTTTACCATTGTCTACGATATATTCATTAGTTGCCTTGTAGCAAGTGTAGCCATCGATAATTTTGGATTCATTTGTAAACACCCAATTTTGATTTAAAGGGTCAATTATTAAAAACTCATTTTCTTTAAAAAGACCATTAGAATTGTTGCAATAAATTTTATTTTTAAAAATGTAAATTTCTTTTCTTGCTCTACTGTCTATTATTGCCATTTCTAAATTTCCCCCATCCAAAGACATGTTTTTTATGAGTTTAAATTCGGATATAGAATCATTGAAAGTCAATTCAAATTTAAGATGTTTTGCGCCTTCAATTGCTTGTAGGTAATACGGGCCAATTACTTCATTCTTAATGAATTTTTCATCCTCTAAAATTTTGAAATTATAGGTTATAGTTCCGCTTTTTTGCGAGAAAAGAAAATTTGAAGATAGGATAGTGAAGAAGAAAAGTAAATATTTCATATTTAGAATTGATAATTTTCTTTGATTTTTTTGTCGTATTGTTCTTTTGTAATTGTTTTTTTATTAGGTATTTTTATTTCAATTTCTTTCTTCGACAACACAATAGATTTTGCCACTACTTTATTGCCGTTTTTTTCTAATTCTAAAATTAATCCTGGTAAACCATTGAACTCTAAAGGACCAAAAGAATAAGGTAATTCAGGACAAAACCATGCTGTAATTACTCTTTCTTTTGTTTTACCATCTCTGGCTGCATAACTTTCAGTACAAGTGGCTTTATAGCATAAATAGTTGTCAATTTTTTTGGATTCATTTAAAATATTCCAATTGTGATTTGATGGAGTTTTAATTAGAAATTCACCATAATCTTTGTATAATGACCTTTCATTTAATTTGAAATATAGTTCTTCAAATCCAAACATAATCAACAATGTTTCCTCTGCTAAATTATAATCGCTATCGTTGTTTAAGTTCGATTTTAAAAAAAAACTGGTTTGGTTGTTAAATTTTAATTCGAATACAACTTTTGCTTTTTCTAGTTGTACTAGATATTCGTTTACTTTATTCTCTGCAGTTTCTGAATATTTTTTCGAAATTCCTTCGTAATAAACATAACCTCCTTGAGAAAACAAGGAATTTAAGCCAAATAGAAATGATAGAATAAGTGCTTTTTGAATCATATAATATTGATTTTAAATCAGTTTTAAAAGAACTTTTTAATTACCCAACATTGGAGGCGAAGCAATAATTTTTTTAAACTCTTCTTCTGTGATTAATTTTCCTTTTTTAGGCTTTTCTATGATTTTGTTTTCTTTGCTAAGTTCAATTTTTGTGGCACCCCATGTAATATTTCTTACTTGAAGCTCTAATATTAAACCTGGCAAGCCTGAGTAACCTTTTGGCCCAACATTAAACGGAATGCTGGGACAGTACCACGCTACAATAGGATGCTTAAAAGTTGTTTTAGGATTAACAACAATTTGTTCTGATGTAGCTTTGTAACACAAATAGGAGCCGATTTGTTTGGTTTCATTTTCCAATTCCCAATTTGTAATTTCTTGGTATTCCATCATATATTCTCCGAAATAACCACTTTCATATCTTGTTTTTTTATCTTGTTCAATATCAATAAAATATGAGGTTGATGCCTCAGAAAAAGATACAGCAAAATCGACTTCCTCATTTTTAATTAAATCTTCCATGGTAAAATAGGAAACACTTTTATTCGCTTCCAATTTGAATTTAACTGCTTTAGCCCCTTTTTGTGCTAAAGCATAATAGTCCTTTAAAACATCATTTTTTGAAAAGCCTTCGTCAAAACCTATGTGTAAAGAATAGTTTACACTTACAGAATTTTTTTGTGCTTGAAGTGAACAAGTGAAGAGCAATAATAGAATAAGTTTTTGTAGCATATTTTAATTTTTTTCTGTGTTTTAGTTTTAACGATTTTAATTTCCCATTAATCCTTCTTTCACTTTTCGATCTCTATTGTTAATTTCTTCATCGGTTAACATTTCTCCTTTTGTGGGTTCTGTTATTTTTCCAGGAATAGTTACAAGATCTATTTTCTCAACAACATAAGCGATTTCGTTTTCATGTAATTCTAAAATTAAACCTGGTAAACCAGAATATCTTGTTGGTCCTAGTGGAACAGGAATTTCTGGACAATACCAAGCTACTACAGGCCATAAAAACTCTCTACCTTTCCATTTTTGAACATAGGTATAAGTAGCTTTGTAACATTTATAACCTTGAATTTCTTTTGTTTCAGTAGTTAAATTCCAATCTATAAAACTTGCTTTTCTTTTTCTTAATAACGTAGCAAATGAATAAGGTAATTGTTCAATTAATGTGTCTTTTTTTCTATTAATATAAAAAACAGCATCGCCATAAAAACGACCTGTTGTATATCTTTTACTCAATTGATTTTCCACATCTGAAATCATGTTTTCAGACATTGTAAAAACAGCGGCCTCATTGTTGAATTGTAGTGTAAATCGAAGCAGTTGTGCCATCATTTCGTGGTCTAATTCTTCTTGATACCACATTCTGTTTTCTTGTTTGAGTTCTTCTGTGGCTTGTTTTATACTAAAAAATGATTTATAGGTGATTATTCCATTTTGTTGACCAAAAGAACTAATAAAAATTAAAAAGAAAGCTATAGGATAGTATTTCATGTTTAAAATCACTTGTTTTGGATATGTAACCCAAAATTTAAGATTTATAAATGAAATTCAAAATGTTAATCTAATATTTAACATAATGTATATAAAAACCATACCTTTTGTTAAAACGAGATTACTTCTTCGGTTCCACTGGAACCACTTCATTTTTAGTAATCAAAAGCTCTACTCTTCGGTCTAAAGTGCTCCCTTTTTTTAAGGATTGTGTATTGCCGTAGCCTTTAAACGTCATGCGTGTTTTGCTGATGCGTTTCATCAAAAAATAATTGTACACTCTTTTGGCACGATTGACAGATAATTCGCGTTTTTTGGTGTCGCGGTCAATGGCTTCTTTTTGGAAAGTTGGTGTACAACAAACGTGTCCTTGAATTTCGAAGTGAATGTTTTTGTATTTGTGTAATTCTAAGGCAATTCGGTCTAATTCTTTTTTTCCTTTGTATGATAATTGGCTACTTCCTCTTTCAAACAAAACGTGGTCGAGATAAATTCTGTCGCCTACAATTCGGTCTTTTTTGATAGAACTATAAACACCAGGAATTTTTAAATCTTCAATTACAATGGGTTTGAAATTTACCACTACGTCCACTCTTCGGTTTTTAGAACGCGCTTCTGGAACATTGGTTTGCATATCTTCATCAAGCATGATTCTGCCTTTTCCTTCAAGTGTAATGATGATTTTACTTTTAATTCCTTTTTCAATTAGTTTATCTTTAACAGTATTGGCTCTATTGGTAGACAAAGTGTAATTGTAAGCATCTTTTCCTCTATCATCACAATAGCCAAAAATCTGAACCGATTCGATGCGTGAAGTATCTATTTTACTAACGAAAGCTACTACGGCATTGGCTTGTTCTTCTTTTAAATTGTATTTGTCAAACTCGAAAAATATGGAGTGAACTTCCTCTTCTTCTTGAGCAAATGAAACTACTGAAAAAAGCAAAAATAGTATGGAAAATAAACGTGTCATCTTATTTTTTTAATATCGATTTGTATTGCGTTTGATTGTTTAGTAAGGTGATAGCTTTTTCAATTTCTACATTTTCTTTGGTATAAAATTGATACAAACCTTCACGATATTGGTAACGCGTAATTAATTCTTCTTGAATTAGTTTCTTAATTTGGTTTTTGTTTTTATCTAATTCTAATTCTTGATTTCTTTCTATGGCCAACTCTAATTGTTTGTATTCGGAAGCGATTTGAGTATCCATTTTTTCTTTTTTAGCCGTTTCTAAAACGTTTTTCAGCGCTTTATTGGTTTCGGTGTCTAAAGTGATTTTTTCTTGTTTTAAAAACGCTTTAAACGCAGCGTAATCGGCATCAGAAATCGTTGGAATTCCAGAAACGGTTGGGTTTTTAAAATACCATTGCGTTGCAAAGTTGAAAATAGCATCTGATTTAACAACAGCATCTGTTATTGTTGCTGTTTTGGTTTCTTCAATTTCTATATCTGGTAAAACACCACCACCATCATAAACTGTTCTTCCTGATTTGGTTTTGAAAGCAGTAAATTCGGTCTTATTTTTCTTGATTGCTTTTCCGTTTTCGTCTTTTTTCGAATAATCTAAAGCTTGAATACATCTTCCCGAAGGTGTGTAATATCTTGAAATCGTAACTTTTACTTGTGTTCCATAAGACAAATCTAACGGACGTTGCACCAATCCTTTTCCAAAACTTCTCGTTCCTAAAATTACCCCTCTATCCAAATCTTGAATCGCACCCGCTACAATTTCAGAAGCCGAAGCACTTTTTCCATCTACAATTACTGCAATCGGAATTTCTAAATCTATAGGTTCGTTTTTGGTACGATATTCTAAATTGTGTTTTGGATTTTTCGATTTTGTGGTTACAATCAATTCGTTTTTAGGAACAAAAAGGTTGCAAATATTAACTGCTTCATGCAATAAACCACCTGGATTTCCTCTTAAATCTAAAATGATTTTGGTTGCTCCTTGTTTTTTTAATTCTAACAAAGCGGCTTTGGTTTCAAAACTAGCTTTTTCAGTGAATTTCGTTAAAACGATATAACCCGTATTGTCTTTTAAAAGCGAGAAAAACGGAACGGCTTTTATTTCAACATCGTCTAAAACAATCGTAGCATTTTGGGTTTTTCCTTGACGAATGTATTGAATATCGATTTTGGTGTTTTTAGCACCACGAAACAATTGTGAAGCATCTTCTTTGTATTCTTTTAAGCTAATATCACCTATTTGAATTACTTCATCACCTGCTTTTAATCCAGCTTTATCGGCTGGAAATCCTTTATAAATTTCTTTTAGAAATACTTTTCCTTCTTTGCGTTGCACCATCGCGCCAATACCCGTGTACTCGCCCGTGTTGTTGATTTTGAATTTTAAAACGTCTTGTTCGTTAAAGAAAACGGTGTACGGATCCAATTCTTTCAACATATTTTTTATGGCGTTATCCATCATTTCACCGGGATTGGTTTCATCCACGTAATTTTGGTTAACAGTTTTAAAAAGTCCGGTGAAGATTTCGATTTGCTTGGCAATTTCAAAAAAATCGTTCTTAAAACTAACGCCCACAAATAAGAAACCCGCTGCCAGAACAGGAATGATTATTTTTCCTTTGAAATATTTTTTCATGTTGAAGTCTTGAATTATACCAGTTTACGAAAGTAAAGAATCTTGAGCAAAAATTAAACCAAAAGTACAATTTACTTCTGCCTTTCGTTGAATTTTTGAAAAAGTTGAATGGTTTTCTCTTCAATTTCTTGATAAGAAAGTCGCTCTTTGCTCTGATAGAAAAACATGAAAGCATGTGGTTTTTCTAAATTATCAATTAAAAGATGCTTATTTAAACGATAGGTTTCGCGTAAAACACGTTTGAAATAATTACGATCTACCGCTTTTTTGAAGTATTTTTTAGAAACGGAAACCCCCATTTTAATCAGTTCTGCATTAGGTTCTGTGTTTTCAACATACACCAAACGCAACGGATACTTTGAAACTGATTTCCCTTCCGAAAACAACAAGTCAATCGTGGTTTTGCTTTTTAATTTTTCGTGTTTTGGATAAGTGAATTTCATGAAGCAAAGTTAGAAAACTTTAATTTAAGTAATGTATTTAAGTTTTAATTCTTCTTGAAGTAGCACAAATTTGTAAAAAGTGAAGTTGGAAATTCCGAATAAAATGATGGTTAGCATTCTTAAAATTTCATCTGGAAAGTAATATTTATTAATTAAAAACACCCCAATTTGAATCACAAATAAAATAGCGCTTATGAACAACCAATATAATCTTTTCTTGTCTTGGAAAAGGAAGTTAAAAGTAGCCATTCCGCCAATGAATGAAGTTAAAAATCCGTTTATAACCCAAGGATAAAAATCGATTTTCACTTCTTTTTCTACCAAAAGCAAAACATATAAATAGATAAAAAAATAAGGAATTGAAGCTAAAACAATCGCTAACCAGTTCTTATTTTCAATGCTTTTATAAACGATGATGAAAATTAATATACGATAAGCAAGTGAAATGATTGCTCCTATACAATTAAAAAAGGGTGTGTTTTCCCTAAAGAATAAATAGGCAAAAAAGAACAAAATTAAAGCGCTAAAATAGAGTGTACTTTTAATTTTAGAGGCAATAAAATACATTAAAATAAGAATCGGAATACGAATACTTCCTAAAAAAAATTCTAAAACAGGAAATGATTTCAAATTTAAAAACGAAAAGGCAACAACAACTAAAATGTATAGTATTGTTAATTGCGAAACCGTTTTATTTTTATCTAAAATATTCACTTTTATTTTTATGCTAATTTACTAATAATCAATAGCATATTATTTATTTTGTTGTTTTATTTTTAAGCCTACAAAACCAAGCATAAAAAAAGCTTCCTCAATTTGAAGAAGCTTTTCTAAAATCAAAATTCATTACTTATTCAGATAAAACCGCATTGCTTATAACTAAACTTTCCTGAACATGAGGAGGAACTAGTTGATATGAACTAAATTCCAATTTGAATTTTGCTTTTCCCTGTGTTAACGAACGAAGTGTAGAACCATAATCTTTGAGTTCTGCTAGCGGCACTTCGGAAATAATTTTTTGATAATGACCATCGGTATCCATTCCTTGAATTATGGCTCTTCTAGTTTGTAAATCACCCATGACGTCACCAGTGTAAGCATCTTCACAAAGCACCTCAAGTTGGTAATAAGGTTCTAAAAGTTGAGGTCTTGCTTCGTTAAAGGCTTCTTTGAATGCATGTGAAGCGGCTAATTGAAACGAAATATCATTACTATCTACCGCATGCATTTTACCATCGTAAATACAAACGCGAATGTTTTGACAATTAGAACCCGTTAACGGACCTTCAGTCATGGATTGCATGATTCCTTTTTTGATAGCTGTAGCATATCGATTGTCGATTGCACCACCAACAATACACCAATAGAAGGCGAATTTTCCACCCCAAGGTAATTCTTCAATTTCTTTGTTGCGAACGTTCACGCCTTGTGGTTCTGGCATATCATCGTAATAAGGCTCAATGGTTAAATGAACTTCTCCAAATTGTCCAGCGCCACCACTTTGTTTTTTATGACGATATTCTGCTTTAGCAGCTTTAGTTATGGTTTCGCGATATGGAACTTTTGGTTCTTCAAAGAGGATTTCGATGTTGTTTTCGCTTTCGATGCGGTGTTTTATTAAATCCAAATGTAATTGCCCTTGACCATAAACGATGGTTTGTTTTAATTCCGAAGATTGCTCCACTTTGAAAGTCAAATCTTCTTCCTCGATTTGATGTAAGGCTTTAATCATTTTTTCCATATCGGCTAGATTTGCAGTTGCAACCGCTTTTCTGATGCGACTTTCTGGAAATTGCATTTTTCTCACTTTTCTTTCTACACCTTTAGCATTCAACGTATTATTGGAATGTCCGTATTTCAATCGAACGGTAACTCCTAAATCACCAGCAGTTAATTTATCAACGGCAGTTCTTTGTTTACCTTCTGCTAAGAATAATTGGGTTAAGCGTTCGGTTTCCCCATTATCAGCATTTACCAATTCATCACCAGCATTCAATTCGCCCGAAAGCACTTTGAAATAGGAAACCATTCCCACTTGAGGTTCTGAAAGTGTTTTGTAAATGAAAATAGTCGTTTTGTCTGAAGCATCGCATTTTAATTCACCACCATTTTCTAATTTTTTAGCTGGTCTGTCGGCTGGAGATGGCGCAATATCATCAAGGAATCCCATGATTCTTCCACTTCCCATATCTTTTAATCCCGAAGCACAGAAAACTGGAAATATTTGTTGGTTAGCAAGCGCAATAGTTAATCCTTTTGCTAGTTCTTCTTCATCTAAATATCCTTTTTCGAAGTATTTTTCCATCAAACCTTCTTCATTTTCGGCGGCAGCTTCTACCAATGCATTATGAAGTGCATTTGCTTTTTCTAATTCGGATGCTGGAATTGGCATTTTTTCTGGTTTTCCGCCATTTTCTGGGAAAACATACATCGTCATGCGAAGGACATCGATAATACTATTGAATTTTTCACCAGAATTGTATGGATATTGAATTGGAATCACTTTGTTCCCAAAGCGATTCACCGCTTGTTCCAAAGTAGTTTCAAAATCTGCTTTCGGTTGATCCATTTGGTTGATTACAAAAAAAGCAGGAGTTTGATAGTTTTGAACGTATTCCCAAACGATTTCAGTCCCCACTTCCACGCCTGAAGCTGCATTTAGCAGAATTACAGCAGTATCGGCTACTTTAAGGGAAGAAACGACTTCACCAATAAAATCGTCGAAACCAGGAGTGTCTATGATGTTGATTTTGTTGTTGTGCCATTTAACATGCATTAAGTGGCTGTATAAGGTGTTTTCTCTTTCGTGTTCTAAATCGGTAAAATCTGAAATGGTATTGTGATTTTCTACCGAACCACGGCGTGGAATTACGCCACTTTCAAATAACATGGTCTCGATAAAAGTGGTCTTTCCTGATCCTGAATGCCCAAGAAATACCACGTTTCTAATGTCTTTTGTTGCAATGCTCATGACTTTATGTTTTTAAATGAATAACTAATTTTAATTTGCATTTTTAGCACATTAAAATTACGAAAGACAATACACGTAAATCATGACAATTATCATCTCACTTGTTGAAAATCAACATAAAAAAAGCGACCTAAAGTCGCTTTTCAATTTTATTTTTTTGTAAAGATGTTATCCTCTTTATTCACATCTGCCATCATATTTTCTGGGTCGATGGTGATGGATTTAATTTTATCTTTTGGTTTTGCAATTTCAAAAGTGAATGTTGGATACGCCCAATCCCAACCTTTTAATACATGTCCTTTAATTCCAGTATACGGATTTGGTTTTTCCCAACGCATTAAGGTATTTGGAATGTAGAAAAATTCTTTGGTTCCGTCGGTATATTCTACCATAACATCTAAAGGCATTGGCATTCTTCCTTTTCTTTCAAAAACTACTTTTGTATTAGCAGCATTCGCTTCCGAAACTTCTTTGATGCTGTAATCAATCGTGTTTGTAGTTAATGTCCAATCTAACAAATACCAATCTAAATTAGCACCAGAAACTTTTTCCGCCACACGCTTGATATCGTTTGGAGTTGGATGCGTAAATTTATACTCGTTGTAAAAACGTTTTATAGTTTTGTTGAGGTTTTCTTGTCCAATTAAATAACCCAATTGTACTAAAAACACTTCCCCTTTACTGTAAGCCGAAATACCATACGCCATATTCAAATCATAACGATCAGCATGTGTAGAAAGCGGTTGCTCTTTTCCAGATTTTGCTAAATAAATGTAATTATTGTAAGCGTCTTCAAATGGATTTTCTGGTTTTTTTGGAGGCAAAACTTTATTCATCGCTAAGTTAGAAATGTATGACGTAAAACCTTCATCCATCCATTCGTGTTTGGTTTCGTTAGTTGCTAATACAAATTGGAACCAAGAATGCGCCATTTCGTGAGCGGTTACACCAACTAAACTTCCAAATGCTCTGTTTCCTGTAATTAAAGTACACATGCCATATTCCATTCCGCCATCGCCACCCTGAATTACCGAGTATTGTTTGTATGGATAAGGTCCAACATTTTCATTAAAGTAAGCTAATAATTCAGCTGTTTTAGGTTGCATTTTTTTCCAATTCTCTAAATTCTCTTTCTTGTTTTTGTACAAGAAATGCAATTCAACATTATTTGGACCTAAAATCATATCGTGAATGAATTCGTTATCAGCTCCCCAAGCAAAATCATGTACGTTTGGTGCATAAAAATGCCAAGTTAAGGTTTTGGTTTTCTTTGGATAAACAACTTGTACGCCAGCATCTTGATAACCATGACCGATTTCGTTTTTGTTTTGCAAATAACCCGTTCCGCCGATTGTGTACGCTTTATCAATTGTGATTTTTACATCAAAATTTCCCCAAACACCATGAAATTCTCTCGCGATGTATGGATTTGCGTGCCATCCTTCGAAATCGTATTCACACAATTTTGGATACCATTGTGTCATCGATAAAGCAACACCTTCTTCAGAAATTCTTCCCGAACGACGAATTTGCAACGGCACTTGACCATCAAAATCTAATGAAAGAGTTGTTTTTTGTTTTGGTAAAATAGGTTTTGCTAACGTAACTTCTAAAATAGTACCTACTACTTTTGTGGTTGCTACAATGCCATCTTGTTTGAAATTAGCGATGTTTAAATAGCCAATTTCATTTGGTTTTAAAGTACTAATTCTACTTTCTTTTACGTCTTTACCTTCTTTTTTGAAGGTTTTCACCATTCGTTTATCTGGGTCAGAAATCGCCTGTAAACGCGCATCCATTTCGCTTCCTGGTTGAAATGCATTGTTGTACAAATGATAATACACTTTGTGAAGTGTATCTGGTGAATTGTTGGTGTAAACAATTTCTTGTTTTCCTTTATATTGAAATTTTTTCACATCCATATTCACCTCCATTTTATAGTCAACGTGTTGTTGCCAATAACCTGGATTTGGATTGTTTTGTGCAAAGCTAGCACATGAAATAAGTAAAAAAAGTATTTTTTTCATAATCAATTTTTAAAAGAAAAACCTACAAGAATTTAACAACCTGTAGGTTTTTGGTTTTACTAAAGTAATGATACTTTTATTTTTTTGCCATCTTAGCTGCTAAAACTAAAGCGTTATAAGCATTAACAATTCTTCCTGATTTAGAAGCATCAGCAAAGTTAGCTTTGTGTTTGTCTTCTCCAATTATCACTTGATTTTTTAAAGGTGTTCCACTTTCCATGATAATTTGTTTTACTTGAACCGCAGTTAAACTTGGATAGTAAGAACGAATTAATGTTGCCACACCAGCCACGTTAGGTGACGCCATTGAAGTTCCTTGTAAATATTCGTAAGTGTTTAATGGTGTAGTAGCATAAATTTTATCTCCAGGAGCAAAAATATCTACATTGTTTTTTCCGTAATTAGAAAAATCTGCAACCATTTTACTTCCATAAGTAGGAGAAAGTGCTCCAATAATCAATACGTTTTTAGCAAATTCTGGACTTCCATCATAGGTGTCGTTTGGATATTTGTTCGTAACATCTAAATCATACGATTCGTTACCAGCAGCGATAACTACTAAAACGTCTTTAGATTCTGCGTATTTGATAGCATCGATAACCCATTCTTTGTTTTGTGAAAAATATTTTCCAAAAGATCCGTTGATTACTTTAGCACCATTGTCAACAGCATAACGAATTCCTAAAGCGATATCTTTATCATATTCGTCACCATTTGGAACGGCTCTAACTGCCATAATTTGTGCATTGTTTGTAACACCATCACCACCTTTATTATTACCTCTAACTTGAGCTACAATTCCAGCAACGTGAGTTCCGTGTTTTGCTTCTTTTGGCTCTGGACCTACTACGTTATTGTTTCCGTATTTAGTGTCTTTTAAATCGTTTGGATTATCACCAACGATTTTTCTTCCATCAAAATCAACATTTAAGTTGTAATTTAATTGACCGTAAACATAGTCTTTATATTCTTCGATTTGTTTGTCAAATTCAGCTTTTGAAGTTGAGCTTAAAACGTTTGTAAATAAAGCTTTTGGTTGAGCCAAAGATGTTTCAGTTGCTGGAATTGCTTTAACCTCTTCTAAAGTAAAATTACTTTTCTTGAAGTAAGTGGCTAATTGTTTTTCAGCGTTTACAATAAAGTCTAATTGCTGTTTTTTAGGTGTAAGTCCTTTTAATTCTTCTTCTAATTTCGCTTTTGCTTTATCATATTCTGGAGTTCCAGGACCTTTTTTAACAATACGCGTCATTTCTAATTGTTCATGAACAGCGTTTCCTAAGAAATTCCATCCGTGCATATCGTCAATGTAACCGTTTTTGTCATCGTCAATTCCGTTTCCTGCAATTTCTTTTGGATTGGTCCAAATAACCGCTTTTAAATCTTCGTGGTTGATATCTACACCAGAATCTACAATTCCAACGATAACTTTTTGCCCTTTTTTACCTTTTAATAATTCTTTGTAAGCTTTGTCAACACTCATTCCTGGAAGTGTGTCTTTTACTAAGTCTAAATGACTCCAACGTTGCAAATCATTTTCAGCAACTGGAGTAGTTTTTAAAGGTAAATTATCAATATTCTCAACCGGAGTTGATAGCATTTTTTGCGATCCACAACTTGCCAAGATAAATCCTAAAGCTAAGCTCAAATAAAGTGGTTTAAAAATTCTCTTCATGATTTCAATTAATTAATTTTCAGTTATTGGACTGAATTGATTTGTATTTGTTACAATTATGTTCTTTTTTAACATTATTTTAGAATGTCTTCGCATTTGAAAACTTCTTTTAATCGGATTCCCTTTTCGGTATGCTGAACCGTTATAATTTGATTATGAGCATCGTGTTCTAACCACAAATAATAATTGTTGTCGGCAGCGTTATTTAAAAATATTTGTTTTTCATCCATCGACATCAAAGGTCTTGTGTCGTATCCAGTAACATAAGGTATTGGAATATGACCTGCGGTTGGTAGCATATCGGCACAAAAAACAATGGTTTTTCCGTTGTAGTTGATGTGTGGTAACATTTGTTTTTCAGTATGTCCATCTGCGTAGAAAATATCGAAACCTAATTCTGATGAAAATCCAAAACCCGAATTTGGTCGATCAATAAAATTCAACTGACCACTTTCTTGCATTGGAATGATATTTTCATGTAGAAAGGAAGCTTTTTCTCTAGCGTTTGGTTTTGTTGCCCATTCCCAATGGTTGTCATTCGTCCAGAATTTTGCATTTTTAAAAGCGACTTCGTAACCAGTTTTATCTTTGTTCCAATTCACGCTTCCGCCACAATGGTCGAAATGCAAATGTGTCATAAAAACATCGGTAATATCATCGCGATGAAAACCAGCATTTTTTAAAGATTTATCTAACGAATGATTGCCCCAAAGTGAATAATAGCCAAAAAATTTATCCGATTGTTTGTTGCCCATTCCGGTATCAATCAAAGTTAATCGGTTCCCATCTTCAATTAAAAGGCATCTTGCTGCAATATCAATAAGGTTATTTTCGTCGGCTGGATTGGTTTTATTCCAAATGGTTTTAGGCACTACACCAAACATAGCACCACCGTCTAATTTAAAATTTCCAGCTTCAATAGAATGTAATTTCATGGTAAAAACAATTTTCAGCCAAATTACAAAAAATACTATAAACAGAAACTATGAATCTATAAGTTATAAAAATGTTAGCAATTCTTGTAAAAAGCAATTTATGGCTTATCTTTGCAGTTAATTTAGACAAAATCAAAATAAGAAATGATTAAAGTATCTGACACAGCAAGTAAAAAAATCATTGCAATGATGCAAGAAGATGGTTTTGATGCAGCCAAAGATTACGTGCGAGTAGGCGTAAAAAGTGGTGGTTGCTCGGGTTTGTCTTATGATTTAAAATTTGACAAAGAAATAGGAGAAAACGATAAAATATTTGAAGATAATAATGTAAAAATTGCCGTAGAGAAAAAGAGTTTTCTTTATTTGGCAGGAACTATATTAGAATTTTCAGGTGGTTTAAACGGAAAAGGATTTGTTTTTAACAATCCAAATGCACAAAGAACGTGTGGATGTGGAGAGAGTTTCTCTCTATAAATCAAAAAATATGAGTAAGTATACAGAAGACGACTTAAAAGTCGAATTAGAAAATAAAGAATACGAATACGGATTTTATACCGAATTGGACTCGGAAACGTTTCCTGTTGGGTTAAATGAAGATATTGTTCGTGCCATTTCCAAGAAAAAAGACGAGCCAGAATGGATGACTGAATGGCGTTTGGAAGCTTTTCGTGCTTGGCAAGAAATGGAAGAACCAGAATGGGCCAACGTAAATTACGAAAAACCCGATTTTCAAGCAATTTCTTATTATTCAGCCCCTAAAAAAGCCGATCCGAATAAAAAATTAGAAGACGTTGACCCAGAACTTTTGGCGATGTACAAAAAGTTAGGAATTTCGGTTGACGAGCAAAAGAAAATGAATAACGTGGCGATTGATATCGTGGTAGATTCGGTATCAGTGGCAACGACTTTCAAGAAAACATTAAACGAAAAAGGCATTATTTTCTGTTCGATTTCGGAAGCGATTAAAGAACATCCAGAATTAGTTCGTAAACATTTAGGAACCGTTGTTCCGATGAAAGATAATTTTTATGCTGCTTTAAATTCGGCGGTTTTTTCAGATGGAAGTTTCTGTTATATTCCAAAAGGAGTGAAGTGTCCAATGGAATTATCAACGTATTTCCGTATCAATCAAGGTGGAACGGGTCAGTTTGAAAGAACGTTATTGGTTGCCGATGAAGAGAGTTACGTGTCTTATTTAGAAGGATGTACCGCTCCAAGTCGTGATGAAAATCAATTACACGCAGCCGTTGTAGAATTAATTGCAATGGACGGAGCTGAAATTAAATATTCAACGGTTCAAAATTGGTATCCTGGAAATAAAGAAGGTAAAGGTGGAGTTTTTAACTTCGTTACCAAAAGAGGTTTGTGCGAGAAAAATGCTAAAATTTCTTGGACGCAAGTAGAAACAGGTTCGGCTGTAACTTGGAAATATCCATCATGTGTATTGAAAGGCGATAATTCAATCGGAGAGTTTTACTCGATTGCCGTTACAAATAATTTCCAACAAGCGGATACAGGAACAAAAATGATTCATTTGGGAAAAAACACCAAATCGACCATTATTTCAAAAGGTATTTCAGCTGGAAAATCACAAAACAGTTATAGAGGATTAGTGCAAATCGGAGCAAGAGCAGAAAATGCTCGTAACTTCTCACAATGTGATTCACTTTTAATGGGAAATAACTGTGGAGCACACACTTTCCCATATATCGAAAGTAAAAATGCTTCTGCAAAAATTGAACACGAAGCTACGACTTCAAAAATTGGAGAAGACCAAGTGTTTTATTGTAACCAACGCGGAATTCCAACCGAAAAAGCCATCGCTTTAATCGTAAATGGTTTCAGTAAAGAAGTATTGAATAAATTACCAATGGAATTCGCTGTTGAAGCGCAAAAATTATTAGAAATTTCGTTAGAAGGTTCAGTAGGATAGTTTTGTTTCAAGTTTCAGGTTTCAAGTTATGCCTGAACATTAAAACAATTATAATAGAATTTAAAAAATAATTTAATATAAACGTTTCAAGAACAACATTTTGTAAACTTGAAACTTTAAACCTGAAACTAAATAAAATGTTACAGATAAAAAACTTACACGCTTCGGTAGAAGACAAAGACATATTAAAAGGGATTAACCTTGAAATTAAAGCAGGAGAAGTGCATGCGATTATGGGACCAAACGGTGCCGGAAAATCAACTTTATCTTCTATCATTGCAGGAAACGAAAATTACGAAGTAACGGAAGGAGAAATCTTCTTAGACGGAGAAGAAATTTCTGAATTAGCTCCAGAAGAAAGAGCGCACAAAGGTGTGTTTTTATCTTTCCAATATCCGGTGGAAATTCCAGGAGTTTCGGTAACAAATTTCATCAAAACAGCTATCAACGAAAAGCGAAAAGCTAACAAGCAAGAGGAAATGCCTGCGAATGAAATGCTGAAATTAATCCGAGAAAAATCAGAATTATTAGAAATGGACAGAAAATTCTTGTCGCGTTCTTTAAACGAAGGTTTCTCAGGTGGTGAAAAGAAACGTAACGAAATCTTCCAAATGGCGATGTTAGAGCCAAAAATCGCTATTTTGGACGAAACGGATTCAGGTTTAGATATCGATGCGTTACGAATTGTAGCTAACGGAGTAAACAAATTGAAAAACGAAAACAACGCGGTATTAGTAATCACGCACTACCAACGTTTGTTAGACTATATCGTTCCAGATTTCGTTCACGTTTTAATGGATGGAAAAATCGTAAAAACTGGTGGAGCTGATTTAGCTTTAGAGCTTGAAGAAAAAGGATACGATTGGATTAAAAACGAGTTGGTTTAATTTGTTTCAAGTTTCAGGTTTCAGGTTTCAAGTTTCAGGTTATTAGAACCTCATTTATATACACGACAATTTAATTTTATATACGCCATGGCAACAATTACAAAGTTTGAAGATTTAGAAATCTGGCAAGAAGCTAGAAAATTAGCAAAAGAAGTTTTTATTCTTTCAAAAGAAACAGATTTAAAAACTGATTTTAGATTTAAAGAACAAATAAAAGCATCATCTGGTTCCGTAATGGATAATATTGCTGAAGGTTTTGAAAGAGATGGAAATTTGGAATTTCGCCAATTTTTATCTGTAGCAAAAGGTTCGGCAGGAGAAACCAGATCTCAAATTTATAGACTTTATGATTGCGAGTATATTTCGGAAGATCAGTTTAAAGATTTGAAGAATAAATATGAAAACTTAAGCGGTAAAATTAAAAATTTCATCACTTATTTAAACAAGAAAGATTTCAAAGGAAACAAGTTCCAATAACCTGAAACTTGAAACAAAATATTGAACAATGGAATTAAAAGATAAAATGTTAGCATCCTTCATGGCCTTTGAAGAAAAAATCAAAGACAATGAAGATTTGCACGAAGTTCGAAATCACGCCATAAAAAATTTCGAAAATAAAGGTTTCCCTACTAAAAAAGAGGAAGCTTGGAAATACACGTCGTTAAATGCGATTTTGAAAAATGATTTTTCGGTTTTCCCAAAGAAAGAAAATGCGATTGAATTTAAAGACGTAAAAAAGTATTTCTTACATGAAATTGACACTTATAAAGTAGTTTTCATCGACGGAATTTTTAGTTCGTTTTTGTCTTCTACAACGCACGATGGTTTAGATGTTTGTTTGATGGCTTCGGCATTGTCAAAACCTAAATATAAAATGGTAATTGATACCTATTTCAATCAAATTGCAAGTAAAGAAGAGAGTTTGACTTCTTTAAATACCGCTTTTTCATTGGAAGGCGCTTACATCAATATTCCAAAAAGTAAAGTGGTTGAAAAACCTATCGAAATCATCTATTTCTCAACCGGAAATGAAGCGGCTTTGATGGTACAACCTCGAAACTTAATCATCGTAGGTGAAAACGCTCACGTACAAATCGTAGAACGTCATCAAAGTTTGAATTCTAATCCAGTTTTAACGAATTCGGTTACCGAAATTTTTGCTCAAAAACGTGCGATTGTAGATTATTATAAAGTTCAAAACGATGTGCAAACTGCGAATTTGATTGACAATACGTACATTGCGCAAAAGCAAGAGAGTAGAGTAGCAGTGCATACTTTTTCGTTTGGTGGAAACATCACCAGAAACAACTTGAATTTCTATCATCAAGGAGAACGAATCGATTCAACTTTGAAAGGAATTACCATTATTGGAGATAAACAACACGTAGATCATTATACTTTGGTGCAACATGCAACGCCAAATTGCGAAAGTCACCAAAACTATAAAACGATTTTACATGATAGTTCAACCGGAGTTTTTAATGGAAAAATCTTCGTAGAAAAAGAAGCGCAAAAAACCGATGCTTTCCAACAAAATAACAATATTTTAATTGGTGATAAAGCCACCATCAACGCAAAACCACAATTGGAAATTTTTGCTGATGATGTAAAATGTTCACACGGTTGTACGATTGGACAATTAGACGAAAGCGCGATGTTCTACATGCAACAACGCGGAATTCCGAAAAAAGAAGCGAAAGCTTTATTGATGTATGCGTTTACAAGCGAAGTAACAAACAGTATCAAAATACCAGAATTAAAAGCTAAAATTGGTAGAATTATTGCCGACAAATTAGGAGTTAATATGGGATTTGATTTGTAGTATATAAAGCCGCTTTATTGCGGTTTTGTT
>NZ_JAKLJH010000033.1 GCF_023151265.1 Flavobacterium sp. | reverse complement strand
GTACTTACAGGAAAAATATCAGAAATTAAATCAGAGCAATTTTTAACTTTTGTTGTTAAAGAAGATTCAGGAAAAAACAATCAATTTATTTTATTAAGTAGTTTTGATAATGCCTTTTTATTAACAGACAAAGTGCTAAAAGTTTCTGATGCTGTTGATGTTACATATTATGAAATGGATTTATTTGATGCTAAACTAGGTAAATTTGTTTCGTTTAAAATTGTTACTGATATCGTAAAAAAATAAACATGTTTGTACCCTTCGATACTTTACCTGAAGAATCAAAAATTTGGATTTATCAATCTAATAGAAAATTTTCTGATGAAGAAATTCAAGATATTGAAAAGGACTTAACTTCTTTTTTAGAAAATTGGACTGCGCATGGACAACACATTGAAGCTTCTTTTGTAACGCGTTACAATCGTTTTATAATTATTGCTGTAAATCAAGAAGTTCAAGCTGCAACAGGTTGCTCAATAGATGCTTCGGTACAATTTATTCAAAACTTAGAGCAAAAATACAATGTAGATTTATTGGATAAAATGAACGTTACTTTTAAAGTAGGCGATCATGTTGCTTTTAAACCACTTATTGAGTTTAAAAAAATGGCAAAAGAAAAAGCGGTTTCAGAAAACACAATTGTCTTCAATAATTTACTTAATACATTAGGTGAGTGGCAAGATTTTTGGGAGGTTCCTGCTAGTGAAAGTTGGCATAACAGATTTTTTTAGCTTCATTTTTCAAAATATCTCATGGATAGCGATATATTTTTATTAAGCATTTCAGGACATGATAAACCTGGACTAACATCTTCATTAACAGCTGTTTTGGCGGAATATGGTGCAAATATTCTAGATATTGGTCAGGCTAATATTCACGATACACTTTCATTGGGTATTTTGTTTCAAATCAAATCGGGAAAAAAATCGGCTGCCGTTTTAAAGGATATTTTATTCAAATCCTATGAATTAGGAATTAAAGCTAAATTCAAACCAATTCCTCTTGGTGAATACGAAAAATGGGTCAATCTTCAAGGAAAAGATCGTTACATCGTAACACTTTTAGGAGAAAAATTAACGGCTGAACAAATTTCAGAAGTTACGAAAGTAATCTCAGAAAAAAACTTAAATATCGATGCTATCAAACGATTAACTGGTAGGGTTTCGTTAGTTAAAGAAGATGATTATCCAAGATCTTCAATTCAATTATCTATTCGTGGCGCAATAAAAGATAAATCTGAATTTACCGAAAAATTCATGGCTATTTCATCCGAATTAAATTTAGATATCGCCTTTCAAGAAGACAATATTTTTAGAAGAAATAGACGTCTAGTTTGCTTTGACATGGATTCGACTCTAATCCAAACCGAAGTAATTGATGAACTTGCCGAACTTGCTGGTGTTGGCGAACAAGTAAGAGCCATTACCGAATCGGCTATGCAAGGCGAAATTGATTTTCAAGAAAGCTTTAAACAAAGGATGTCACTTTTAAAAGGTTTAAGTGAAGAAGTTCTAGAAGAAGTTGCTGTAAATTTACCTATAACTAAAGGAGCAAGGAGATTAATTGATACTCTAAAATCATACGGATTTAAAACCGCCATTCTTTCTGGTGGATTTACTTATTTTGGAAAATATCTTCAAAAAGAATTAGGAATCGATTACGTTTATGCTAACGAATTAGAAATCAAAGACGGAGTTCTTACCGGTGGATACGTTGGTGAAATTGTAGATGGTAATAAGAAAGCTGAATATCTAAAAGAAATCGCTCGCAAAGAAGGAATCGATATTAACCAAACCATTGCTGTTGGTGATGGCGCTAATGATTTACCTATGTTAAATTTAGCAGGTTTAGGAATTGCTTTTCATGCGAAACCTAAAGTAAAAGATAATGCACAAAGTTCTATTTCAAGCATTGGTTTAGATGGTGTTTTGTATTTGTTAGGCTATCACGATCGTCATATCGATTTGATAGATTAATTTCTTGAAAATTATGTTTTTCATTAGTTAACAACTTTCTTCATAAAATAAACCTAAAACGCTTTATTTTAAAGTTAAGATGTAGTATTTTGGCATGGATTTAGTTCTAAGTTAAAAAATCAAACTAAAATTTATGCAAAGAGTGCTCACACTACTGTTTTCGGTAGTTTTCATACATATATCATTTTCCCAAAATAAAACTAAACCTGTTTTAACTGCTAAAAAAGTAGTTTCACAACAAGTTTGGGTCGACAGTATTTATAACCAATTTTCATTTGAAGAAAAAGTAGGGCAGTTGTTTATGGTTGCCGCTTATTCAAACAAAGACGAAGCTCATAACAAATCTATCGATAAATTAGTTGAAGAATATAAAATTGGAGGATTAATTTTCTTTCAAGGCGGACCTGTACGTCAGGCGAAGTTAACCAATCGTTTTCAAGCTAAATCAAAAGTCCCTTTGTTCATCGGAATTGATGCCGAATGGGGTTTAAGCATGCGATTAGATTCTACCTATCGTTATCCTTGGAACATGACACTTGGGGCTGTTCAAGACATGAAATTGATTGAAAAAGCTGGAAATCAAATGGCAAAGCAATCAAAAAGAATGGGAATTCACTTCAATTTTGCGCCAGTTGTTGATATTAATACGAATCCAAAAAACCCAATTATCGGCAATCGTTCGTTTGGTGAAACTAAAGAAAATGTTACCGCTAGAGCGATTGCATTAATGAAAGGTTTGCAGGATGAAGGCGTTTATGCAACTGCCAAACATTTTCCAGGTCATGGTGATACTTCAACCGATTCCCATCATACTTTACCCGTTGTTAATTTCGACAGAAATCGTTTGAATGATGTAGAGCTTTTTCCATATAAAGAGTTGATTAAAAACGGATTAACAAGTGTAATGGTAGCGCATTTAAATGTACCAAGTTTAGAACCAAGAGCGAATTATCCAACATCAATTTCGTATCCAGTAGTTACAGATATACTAAAAAAAGAATTGCAATTTGAAGGTTTAATTTTTACCGATGCCTTAAACATGAAAGGCGCAAGTAATTTTAAAAAACCTGGCGACATTGATTTAGAAGCTTTTTTAGCTGGAAATGACGTTTTGTTATTTGCTGAAAATGTTCCGGTAGCGATTAAGAAATTTAAAGAAGCTTTTGATGCTGGAATTATAACTGAAGAACGTTTGATGTACTCTGTTAAAAAGATTTTAGCTTACAAGTACAAAGCAAATTTGAACAACTATCAACCTATTGTTTTAGATAATTTATATCAAGATTTAAATGCAGTTGAATATGACGCATTGAACTATAAATTATACGAAAATGCAGTAACTGTAATCAAAAATCATGATAAATTAGTTCCTGTTCGCGATTTTGAAAAAGAAAAAATTGCGTATATCAAACTAGGAAATGACAAATCAGACACGTTTTTATTGAACTTAAGAAATTATGCTTCTGTAAGTGAAATTACAAATAAGAATTTAGATTCAGTTTTAGTACAATTGCAAGATTATACGAAAGTAATTATTGGGTATCATAAACAAGATGGTGCTTGGAGAAATCACAATTTGAATTTCAAAGAAATGCTTTGGATAAACCAAATTGCAAAGCAAAACGATGTAATTTTAACTTGTTTCACTAAGCCATATTCATTGACCAATTTAAAGAATTTCGAAGATATTGAAACTATTGTTGTGGCTTATCAAAATAACGATATTGCGCAAACTATTGCACCTCAAATTATCTTTGGATCAATGGGAGCAAAAGGAAAATTACCAGTTTCTATTGACGATGAATTCAAAGTAAATGAAGGAATAGAAACTTTAGAAATTAAACGTTTAGGATTTACAATTCCTGAAAATGTGGGGATGAATTCTAAAGTTCTAACAAAAATTGATTCGATTGCTAATCATGCTATTTCTAAAAAAATGACACCTGGTCTTCAAGTAGTTGTAGCTCGAAAAGGAAAAGTTATTTACCAAAAATCTTTCGGAAATCATGCGTATGAATCGAGCCAAAAAGTTAGTAATTCAGATGTTTATGATATTGCTTCCTTGACTAAAATTGTAGCTACTTTACCTAACGTAATGCAAGAATTTGACAAAGGACATTTAACTTTAGAAACTAAGTTAAAATCCATGTTACCAATGGCTAAAAACTCTAATAAAGCCAATGCAACTGTTTTAGATATGTTAACGCATCAAGCTCGTTTTCAACCTTGGATTCCTTTTTATAAAGCTACATTAGACAGTCTGAACCGTCCAAGTACTCATTTTTACAGAAGCGAATTTTCTGATGAATTTCCAATTCACGTTGCTGATAAGTTATATTTGAGAAAGGATTATAATGATACGATTGTAAAAACAATTTTAGACAGCGAATTATTGCCAAAAAAACAATACAAATACAGTGATTTCTCTTTTATTTTATTCAAAGAATATTTAGAATATCACAATAAAAAGTCACTTGAAGATTTAGCACACGCTAATTTTTTTGAACCTTTAGGAGCTAATTCCATCATGTACAATCCGTTACGAAAAATGAATGCAAATAGAATTATTCCAACGGAAAATGACAACTATTTTAGACATCAAGTAATACAAGGTTATGTTCACGATATGGCAGCCGCGATGCAAGGTGGGATTTCTGGACATGCAGGTTTGTTTTCTAATGCTTTAGATGTTGCAAAAGTGATGCAAATGTATCTTCAAAAAGGAAGTTATGGCGGAAAAACCTATATTTCCGAAAACACTTTTAATATGTTCAATACCTGTTATTTCTGTAAAGATGGAAATAGAAGAGGAGTTGGTTTCGATAAACCGCAATTAGGAAATGAAGGTCCAACTTGTGGTTGCGTTTCATTAACAAGTTTTGGTCATACCGGTTTTACTGGAACTATGACTTGGGCTGATCCAGAAAAAGAAATTGTATACGTTTTCTTATCAAATAGAACATATCCAGATTCAAACGCTGCGAATAAATTATCAAAAGAAAATATCAGAGAAAATATTCAAAAAGTAATTTACGAAGCGATTGTTGAGTAATTTTTGTAAATTTAATTCTCTAATTTCAAAAAACGAACTATGACATCAGAAGCAACAACAGTAGAGCAATACATCAACGAAGCTCCAGAAGATAGAAGAGAAGCATTACACAAACTAAGAAATATAATTTTAGAAAATCTTCCAGAAGGATTTAAAGAAGGCATGGGTTATGGTATGGCGGGTTATGTTGTGCCACATTCGATTTATCCTCAAGGATATCATTGTAATCCAAAACAAGCGTTGCCTTTCATGGGATTTGCAAGTCAAAAAAACAGCATCAATTTCTATCACATGGGAATATATGCTAAGCCCGAGTTGTACGATTGGTTTGTAACGGAATATCCAAAACATTCGAAGCAAAAATTGGATATTGGTAAAAGTTGTTTGCGCATCAAAAAACCTGAAAATATTCCATTTGAATTGATAGGTGAATTGGTAAAAAAAATCTCAGTACAAGATTGGATAGCTACTTACGAATCGGCTTTTAAAAAATAATTTTTAACAAATGTTTTAGAATTGCCAACGCTAGAAGTGGTAATTTTATTTCAAAATTTATATAAATGAAAATTGCGATAGTTTGTTATCCTACATTTGGAGGAAGTGGTGTTGTGGCAACCGAATTAGGTTTGGAATTAGCCAAAAGAGGACACGAAATTCACTTCATTACTTACAGTCAACCCGTGCGTTTGGCGCTGTTAAATCCTAATGTGCATTATCATGAAGTTCACGTTCCTGAATATCCGTTGTTCCATTATCAGCCTTATGAATTAGCGCTTTCGAGTAAGTTAGTTGATATGGTGAAATTGTATAAAATTGATGTTTTACACGTGCATTATGCCATTCCACATGCGTATGCCGGTTATATGGCAAAACAAATGTTAGCAGATGAAGGCATTCATATTCCAATGGTGACCACGCTTCACGGAACCGATATTACGTTAGTTGGAAATCATCCTTTTTACAAGCCTGCAGTAAGTTTTAGTATCAATAAATCGGATGTGGTTACGAGTGTTTCACAAAGTTTAAAAGACG
Source organism: Flavobacterium sp. (assembly GCF_023151265.1). GTDB lineage: Bacteria > Bacteroidota > Bacteroidia > Flavobacteriales > Flavobacteriaceae > Flavobacterium. The sequence continues at coordinate 20,366 of NZ_JAKLJH010000033.1, read as the reverse complement.
ATACGTATCGTTTATTTGATATTAAAAATGAGATAGATGTTATCCCAAATTTCATTGAATTAAATAAAGAGAAATTAAAAGAAAACATTCCGTGTCATCGTTCTTTAATGGCGCCTGATAATGAAAAGATTATTACACATATTTCGAATTTTAGAAAAGTAAAACGTATCGAAGATATTGTGAGAATCTTTTTTGAGATTCAGAAAGAAGTGCCATCAAAATTAATGATGGTTGGAGAAGGTCCAGAAAAAGAAGGAGCAGAGCAATTGTGCGAGCAATTAGGAATTCAAAGCAAAGTTATTTTCTTTGGAAACAGTAATGAAATTGATAAGATTTTATGTTTCTCAGATTTATTCTTATTACCCTCGGAAACTGAAAGTTTTGGTTTAGCTGCTTTAGAAGCAATGGCATGCGGAGTTCCTGTAATTTCAAGTAATTCAGGTGGTTTGCCAGAAGTAAATAAAGATGGTTTTTCGGGTTATCTAAGTGATGTTGGTGATGTTGCTAAAATGAGTCGAGATTCGATTTCACTTTTAAATGCTGAAGATAAGTTGGCTCAGTTTAAAGTAAATGCATTAGCAACGGCTAAACTTTTTGATATTCATAATATTGTACCTTTATATGAACAGGTTTATTTAAAAGCCATAAATTCTAAAAAATGATCAAATTTTTACCTTTTCTATTACTAATGTTATCTTGTAGCAGTAATGCACCTAAAGAAGTTTTAGATACCACATATACCATTATTTTTAAAAGTGAAATGGGCGGGTCTGAAAAAGCAGGTCATTTGTTAATTCAGGATAATGAAACCTATATTCAATTTATAGAGTCACTAAAATTAGATGAATCACAATATGCTAATTTCTTAAAAGTAGATTTTAAGAAAAAAAATGTTTTGGTTTTATATCAAGGTCAAAAAAATTCAGGAGGTTATACGATTGATATAGAATCTGTTAGTAATAATGATAATACAATAGTTGTTAAGAAAAGTGAAATTGGACCCAAAAAAGGAGAAATGGCAACAACTGTAATGACTGCTCCTTATTGTGTAGCTTTAATTCCAAAAGGAAATAAATTAATTATAGAATAAAAAAAAGTCCCGATTTAATCGGGACTTTTTAATTAATCAAATTTGTATCTAATTCCTAATCCTAAATCTGGACCAAAACCATCTCTAAATTCTGTGTAATCACCTCCAAAATAAATTTCTGGTCTAAAATCTAAAGATAATTGTAATGGAATTTCTTTAAAGTTATATTCAATTCCAATATCACCAGCAGCTAATACAAAACTTCCGCTGTCTTTGAAATCGTTTTTATTGTAACTCCAACTTCCAACACCAGCTCCAACACCTGCATACCAGTTAAAACCTCCTTCAATGTTCCATACCCATTGGTATAAACCAACTAATTTAAAAGCATCAACATCTTTACTGTTTCTCCAACCTAAATCGAATTCTAAACGATTATTAGAATCTAAACCTCTCTGATAAGAAATTTCTCCACCAAAACCGTCGTTGTCACCTAAACGCAAACCTAATGCGTTCTTAGAAATGTCCTGAGCCTGTGCGCTGAATGCTAAACCTAGTAGCATAATAGCAGATAAAATTACTTTTTTCATATAAATCTGTTTTTTACAAATATAGCCAATTCTTTACAAATACTATGCCAATTTAATTTATAATGTAAGTGTCTAAAAATTCTTCTTGTGTTTGTGTATCTGTTGGAGGAACTCCAAATTCACCTGCAATAAAACTATTAATATTATATGAAGTTACAGTATTCGTATAGACAACACCAATTCCATCTGCTAAATATTGAGTTGAAACTAAGACATCTTGCGCAGCTAAAGCTGTAATAGTTTGTGGTGATCCTAAAACTGTAATGACTGTAGTTATACTTACGTTTAGTTTAATTTTAGTTGATTTAACATTAGAATAGGTAACACCATTAGTTGCAAAAGTAGAAAGAGTTTCTCCTCCATAACTTTGTAAAGAATAGTTAATAGTTAAAGGATATCCATTTACAGTTTCATTAATTGAACCTGTAACTGCCGAACTATTTAAAGCTTGGTTATTTGAGGCATTACTATTAAAAATAACAAAATCATCTAAGGATAAATCAAGATTAATCGGTAAGTTTTGACCTGGCGCTAAAGATAAATCGCCCGATAAAAGTAATTTTGAATCACTTTTTCTAACACCATTATTTCGTAGTGATGAGGAATAAAATCCAGTAGCTACATCATCTCTTGTTTGAAACTTTTTATAGGTTTTAGTATTAAAAACAACATCACCTGAAATATATAAAGAATCTCTTGAAAGTGTTCCTTCGCTATCTACATCATAAGTCCAATAATTATTATTGTTTAACGGAATTTCAAAATTAGTTCCATTATTTCCATTTTCATCATCACTTGAACACGATAGGAATAATATAGAACTGCATAAAATCGTTAAAAGAATGCTTTTTTTCATGTTATTTTGGGTTAGATTAATATGCTAATTTACTGTTTTAACTTAAATTATTAAAAATATTTATTTAAAAATTCGATTTGTTTTTTATTTCCACTGTTTTTTAAATAATCATTACATTTGTTACAAGATGTTTTATAAACTCAGATAATACTTAACTATGGCAGGAAATACTTTTGGAAAATTGTTGAAATTAACCACTTTTGGAGAATCACATGGAGAAGCTTTAGGCGGAATACTAGACGGTTGTCCTGCTGGAATTACTTTAGATTTTGAGTTTATTCAAGCAGAAATGCAAAGAAGAAAACCAGGTCAATCTTCTATTGTTACCCAAAGAAAAGAAGAAGATGAAGTGCAATTTTTATCAGGAATTTTTGAAGGGAAAACTACAGGAACTCCAATTGGTTTTATTATTCCAAATAACAATCAAAAATCTGATGATTATTCACATATAAAAGATACTTATAGACCCAGTCATGCTGATTATGTATATGAACAAAAATACGGTATTCGCGATTATCGTGGAGGTGGCAGAAGTTCAGCTCGCGAAACAGCAAGTAGAGTAGTAGGTGGCGCTATTGCAAAGCAAATTATTTCCGAAATCAAAATAAATGCATTTGTATCGTCAGTAGGTGAAATTTTTATCGATAAACCCTATCAAGATTTAGATTTTTCAAAGATTGAAAGTAACGCTGTTCGTTGTCCTGATTTGGCTACAGCCGAAAAAATGGAAAATTTTATCAAAGAAATTAAAAAGCAAGGAGATACTATTGGAGGAACAATTACTTGTGTCATTCAAAATGTTCCAATAGGTTTAGGTGAACCTGTTTTTGATAAATTACATGCCGAATTAGGAAAAGCAATGCTCTCAATAAATGCAGTAAAAGGATTTGAATTTGGTAGCGGATTTTGTGGCGCTAAAATGAAAGGAAGCGAACACAACGATTCATATAACACAGATGGAACCACAAAGAGCAATCTTTCAGGAGGAATTCAAGGTGGAATTTCAAATGGAATGGATATTTACTTCCGAGTAGCATTTAAACCCGTTGCAACATTAATTCAAAAGCAAGAAGTTTTAACCAATCAAGGGGAAATTATTGAGCAACAAGGAAAAGGTCGACATGATCCATGTGTAGTTCCAAGAGCTGTTCCTATTGTGGAAGCAATGACAGCTTTAGTAATTGCAGATTATTTTTTATTAAATAAATAAAAAAGATGAATATTTTATTTATAAATAATTTACTATAAAATATATTTTATAATATAAAAAAACCTGTAAAATTAATACTTTACAGGTTTTTTTGTGGAGCAGTGTGGAGGCGAATCGAACATCTTAGATTGTTGTATTTGACATTTCTTAAATTTCAATTTAAAACTGATAGATTTGATTGTATTTTATGTTTTTTTTACAATTAATCCAAGCTAACATTTTATTAAAATATAAATTAAAATAGTTCTAGATTCTTTTGTTCTGCTTTATGACTGTCACGAATAATTTAATTTGTTTAATAATTAATTAGTACTGAATATAAGAATTCATCTTCATTTTCTTAAGGTTCTATTTAATCTTATTTTAATATTTTTTTAACTTTTTTTCGAAACATGATTTATATCATATTAAAGGATGTTTTTGTCCTTTAATTTTGACCTGTAAAATGATAGTAACGAAACTATTATTGAAACCAATATTTAAAACTAATTTTTTCTACCATGAGTAATTTTATTAAAAAAGTTCTTGTATTGTGTGTGGCTTGTGCAGCAAGTATCGCATGTAAACAGAACGGTGACTCAACAACCAACTATGCCGATATTTCAGTTGGTGACGAAATGATTGCAGAATTAACAGCGCCTCCATTTGTGCCAAAACCTGTTGGAGATCGTCCTGCTAAAAAATTAATAGTAAACATGGAAATCAAAGAAATCGAAGGTGAAATGGCCGACGGTGTTAAGTATGTTTACTGGACTTTTGGAGGTAGTGTTCCGGGAAGTTTTATTAGAACTAGAGTAGGTGATGAAGTTGAATTTACCTTAAAAAATCACCCAGACAACAAATTACCTCACAACATCGATTTACATGCCGTTACTGGTCCAGGTGGTGGCGCAGCTTCATCTTTAGTAGCACCAGGACATGAAAAAACTTTTAATTTTAAATGCATCAATCCAGGATTATATGTGTACCACTGTGCTACAGCTCCTGTAGGGATGCACATTGCAAACGGAATGTACGGTTTAATTTTGGTGGAACCAGAAGGTGGTTTACCTCCAGTAGATAAAGAATACTACGTAATGCAAGGTGATTTTTATACGAAAGGAAAATACGGAGAACCTGGAATGCAACCTTTTGACATGACAAAAGCAGTAGACGAACATGCCGATTATGTCGTGTTTAATGGAAAAGTTGGTGCTTTAACAGGGGATAAAGCTTTAACAGCTAAAGTAGGTGAAACCGTTAGAATTTACATGGGTAATGGTGGACCAAATTTAGTTTCCTCTTTCCACGTTATTGGAGAAATTTTTGATAAAGTTCACATTGAAGGTGGTGACATGATTAATAAAAATGTTCAAACAACTTTAATTCCTGCCGGTGGTTCTGCTATTGTGGAGTTTAAAGTAGATGTTCCAGGAACTTTCATTTTAGTAGATCACTCAATCTTCAGAGCGTTCAATAAAGGAGCTTTGGGAATGTTAAAAGTAGAAGGTGCTGAGAATGCTAAAATTTATTCAGGTACAACCCAAGAAGGAATTTATCATCCAGAAGGTGGAACGATTCAAAACATGCCAAAATCAGCTAATGGAAAAGATGTTGTGGTAAATAAAACACTTGCACAACAAATTACAGATGGTAAAAATATTTATGGAAGAACTTGTTTCGCTTGTCACCAATCTGAAGGTCAAGGTATTCCAGCGGCTTTCCCACCATTGTCTAAATCTGATTTCTTAAATGCAGATCCAAATAGAGCTATCAATGCAGTTCTTCACGGATTAAGTGGCGAAATCACTGTAAATGGTAAAAAATACAATTCTGTAATGACTAGTCAAAACCTAACGGATCAAGAAATTTCAGATGTTTTAACTTATGTATACAACAGTTGGGGTAACAATAAAACAAAAGTAACTCCGGAAATGGTTAAAACACAAAGAGCAAAACCAGCTCCAAAAACGAATAAAGATATACACTAACACATTTTAAATAAATCATGGAAACTCAATTTATAAAACAATTTCACTACTGCCTAATTTTATTATTTTGGGTTTCCATTTCTTTTTCTCAGGTGCCCAAAGATATGGTAACCATTGGAGCAGGGAGTTATGTTCCGTTATATGGAACAACAGATAAGAAACCAGTGAACATCAAATCTTTTTTGTTGGATGTATATCCGGTAACGAATCAAGAATATTTAGAATTTTTGAAAAAAAATCAGAATTATAGAAAATCAAAAATTAAACGCCTATTTGCCAATACAACTTATTTATCAGAATGGAGTGGCGATTTAAGTTTCGGACAATTAAATCCAAATGCGCCTGTAACTAACGTTTCTTGGTTTTCAGCTAAAGAATACTGCGAATGTCAAGGTAAAAGATTAGCCACTTTAGACGAGTGGGAATATGTAGCCATGGCCGATGAAAAACGAAAAGACGCTCGTTCAAGAGAAGAATTCAATAAATACATCTTGAGTTGGTACGAAAAAAACAAAACCTATAACAATCCCGTAGGGAAAACATTCAAAAATTACTGGGGTGTTTACGATATGCACGGATTAGTTTGGGAATGGACTTTCGATTTCAATAGCATCTTTTTATCAGGAGAATCCAGAAAAGATAAAGATACCGATAAAGATTTGTTTTGCGGAAGCGGTTCTGTCAACGCAACCGATTTAATGAATTATGCCGCTTTTATGCGTTACGCTTTCAGAGGCAGTATAAAAGCAAACTACACCACAAAAAATTTAGGTTTCCGATGTGCCAAAAACATCGCTAATTGAGTTTTCAATTAAAAAAAATAGTCATGAAATCGCCACAAATTCTTCTTTTGCGTAAGCAAAAATCATTATGAAAAAAGGTGATAACATATGTTACCAATAATAAATAAAATTTCAACATATGAAAAAGATAATTTTATTCGTAATTGCTTCCCTTTTATTAATCGGGTGCAATGCAAAAGAGGAAAAACAAGACATAAAAGATAAACCAATAACCGATTTATCAATTTACAACTTGCCTGAAAAATGGACCAATCAAGACGGAAAAGATATTGAACTAAAAGAATTAAGAGGAAAAGTTCTTGTTATGGTGATGATTTACACTTCATGTAAAGCCGCTTGTCCAAGATTAGTTGCCGATATGCGAAATATTGAAGCTAAAATTCCTGAAGAATACAAAGATAAAGTCCAATTGGTTTTAGTAAGTATTGATCCAACGGTTGATACTCCAAAACGATTAAAAGATTTCTCTATCGAAAATCAAATGACAGGAAATCAATGGGTTTTCTTACGTTCAAATGAAGAAAATACTAGAGAATTCGCAGCAGTTCTAGCCGTAAATTATAAAAAAATATCTCCGATAGATTTCTCTCATTCCAATATCATCAGTGTATTTAATGCAGAAGGTGAACTGGCATTCCAACAAGAAGGCTTAGGAGTAAGTTACGATAAAACGGTTTCAAAAATCAAAGAAGAAGCGGCTAAAATAGAGTAGTGGCTTCCCAAAAAATCAATAAAACATGAAACTTCAAAATAAAATGCTAGTTGCAGTTGCTTTTGCAATTTCAACCGTAGGTTCTTTTGCCCAAGAGTTAGAAGTCAACCTACAACTACGACCTCGATTTGAATACCGAAATGGTTTCAAAGAATTAATGAAAGACGATTTTTATCCCACTTCATTTGTTTCTCAACGCTCAAGAATGAATTTCTTCTACAAGCAAGAAAAATTCAAAGCCAATGTATCGTTTCAAAACGTCAGAGTTTGGGGTGATGTAGCTACAACTTCTCCTTCCGATAAAAACGGAGTAGCGTTATTCGAATCTTGGATTTCGTATGATTTCAATACGAATTGGACAGCAAAATTCGGTCGACAAGTACTTTCTTATGATAATCAAAGAATTATGGGCGGAATCGATTGGTTGCAACAAGGTCAAAGTCATGATGCCATTTTAGTTACCAATAAAAAGAATAATTATCAATTGGATTTCGGAGCAGCTTTAAATAATAACAACGAAGTTCTTTATGAATCTGCTTATGTGACTAACTATAAAAACATGCAGTTTATTTGGTTCAACCAAAAATTTTCTAAACTTAGTTTGAGCTTTTTAGCATTGAATAATGGCTATCAATATGAAAATTTGGTAGAAAATAAATTTCAAGTTGCCTATTTGCAAACTCTCGGAACTTATGGAAAATGGGATGTTTCAAAATTTTATGGTGATTTCGGTTTGTATGCTCAAACAGGCGAAGCTACGGTAACTAATGATAAAGTTGCTGTTGGTGCGTATTATGCTGGATTTAATTTGGGATATAAATTCACAAATCCTTTCAAAGCCGAATTAGGTTTCGAATATTTATCTGGAAAAGATCAAAATGATACCAATACTAAAGTAAAATCGTTCACACCTTTATTTGGAACCAATCACGGATTCAATGGTTTAATGGATTATTTCTATGTAGGAAATCATAAAAATTCGGTTGGATTACAAGATTTTTATACCAAATTTATTTACGACAAGAACAAATGGCAAGTAACGTTAGCGCCTCACTTATTTTATAGCGCTGCATCGGTTTACAACATGGCGACTTTAGAAGAGCAAGATAGTTACTTAGGTACAGAAATCGATTTAACAGCAACTTACAAAATGGACAAAAACTTTGTAATTTCTGGAGGTGTTTCCAAAATGTTTGCCAGCGATACAATGGAAATATTAAAAGGAGGAAACAATTCAAATGACAACAATTGGGCATGGATAATGATTTCATTTCATCCACAATTGTTTACTTACAAAAAATAGATTAATTATAAAGGGGTTATTTTTATTTAAAAAAGGACTGCTAATTATTTTAGCAGTCCTTTTACTTTAAAAAGAGTCGCTCTGTTTACCAAAACGACTCCGTTTAAAGAACCTAATTAACTAATAAAACTTATCTTGTAAAACAATGGCACTTGGAAACAAAATATTATTTTCTAAATGAATGTGCGCATGTAAATCCGCTTCAAATTCTTGTAACATTTGATAAGTTACTTTGTAAGTGTTGCAAGCATCAGCTGGCGGTGTATAATTGTTTGATAATTCTACAATTTTTTCAAATCGTTCACCTTCATTTTCATGTTCTTCCATCATCATCGCAATTGGATTAGCAACAGAACCAAATCCAGGATTGTTGATAGGTGTGTTATTTCGATTAGCCTCTACCATTTTTTTAACGAATGGAAATAGAATTAATTCTTCTTTTTTCATGTGTTGCGTTAATTCGTCGGCGCTTCTTTTGAATAATTTTTTAATTTCAAAAAGTTCTGGATGTTGAGCGCCATGTACTTGTTCCAACTTAAGTAAAAACGATAGCAATTGCGGAATTTTTTCTTCCACATAACGATGGTGTTTTTTCTCAATATAATCAATCAACAAATCCAATTCCCAAGATTTAAAATCGATTCCTTGATTGTTGTTGTTTGCCGTAACACGTTCTAATTCGTCTAAAAGCGCATATTTATCAATGCCTTTTTTTGCACATACTTCATCGATTGTTCGGTTTCCTTTACAACAAAAATCGATGCCTAATTGACTGAAAACTCCTGCAGTTCTGTAATCATCTGCTACTATGTTTCCCACTGTTTTGTTTGAATCTATTACCATAATACTGTATTTTTTAAATAAAAGACAAATTTATCCTTAATTTAATTTTTATTGTATGATTTGAATCATAACGCATGTTTTTTTTTGGTAGTTATTTTGTATTTAATTAAAGGATAAAAATATCCTTTATAATTTTTAACTAATATCTAAAATATGTTATCAAAATCACAAGCACGAGCATTTTTTTTAGGTGGAACCATAGTAACCTTTTTAGTCTTTATCGGCTTAACTATTTACTCGTTCATGCCTAAAAATGATCAAACTTATCATGATAAGATTGATGCAAAAGTTATTCGAGGAAAAGAAATCTGGGAATCGAATAATTGTATGGGTTGTCATACCATACTTGGAGAAGGAGGCTACTATGCTCCAGAACTTACTAAAGTAATCGAAAGAAGAGGAGAAGGCTATGTAAAAGCTGTTTTACAATCGCCAGTTCCTTGGGGACCAAAAGGCAGAAAAATGGTAAAATACGAAATGAACGATGCCGATGCCGAAGCCATGATTGCTTACTTCAAATGGATTGGAAACATTGATTTGAATGGTTTTGATCGCGTGGTTTCCCCTTTAGCTAAAGAAGAATAATCCAAAATTTAGAAGATATGAAATATAAATCACAAAAAGTAGCGTATTGGTTCTTTGGATTATGCATGTTATTATTTGCATTACAAATTATCTATGGTTTTATTATGGGCTTTGCCCGAATTGGAATGGATGGTCTTCACGATTTTATTCCGTTCAATACAGCAAGAGCTGTTCACACGAATTTATTAGTAGTTTGGTTATTAACGGGTTTCATGGGAGCCGCTTATTATATCATTCCTGAAGAAGCGCAAAGAGAATTAGTCAATGTCAAATTGGCTTATGTACAGTTGATTTCTTTAGCAGTTGTCGGAGTTTTAGCAATCGTTGGGTATCACTTTAATATTTGGGAAGGAAGAAAATTCCTTGAAATTCCAAGAGAATTAGATGTTTTAGTAGTTATAAATGTCTTACTGTTCTTAGGATTAATCCTCACCACTTTATACAAAGCAGAAAGACGAACAACAACTTCATTAGTTTTAACAATGGGATTGGTTTTCGCAGCATTATTATACTTACCTGGTATGATTTGGTTCGATAGCCAAGTTACCGATTCATTCTTCCGTTGGTGGGTAGTGCATTTATGGGTTGAAGGTGTATGGGAACTAATCATGGGAGGTATTTTATCATACTTATTAATCAAACTTACTGGTGTTGATAGAGAAGTTATTGAGAAATGGTTATACGTAATTGTTGGTTTGACTTTCCTTTCAGGTTTATTAGGAACAGGTCACCATTACTACTACATCGGAGTGAATAAAATTTGGTTAATCGTAGGTGGAATTTTCTCAGCATTGGAACCATTAGCGTTCTTAGCAATGGCATTATTCGCAGTATACATGTATAGAAAAGGAGAAAAATCACATCCAAACAAAATTGCGTTATTCTGGACAATTGGGGCTTCTATTGTATCTTTCATTGGAGCTGGATTGTTAGGATTTGCACACACTTTACCACAAACAAACATTTACACGCACGGAACTTTAGTAACAGCAATGCACGGTCACTATGCATTCTGGGGAGCTTACGCGATGATTGTTTTAGCGATTATTAGCTATGCTTTACCAAATATTACCGGAAGAAAATTATACGACAGCACAAGAGGTCACATGGCGTTTTGGTTGTCAAATATCGGAATGTTAGGAATGACAGTAGCTTTTGGTGTAGCAGGTGTTGCCCAAGTGTACATGGAACGTAAAATGAAAATGGATTTCATGGATGTTCAAAACGAGATCAGTATTCACTTTGTCGTATTGTTGCTTTGTGCCACATTATTTACAACCGGAATTACCTTATACATTTTAGAGTTTATCAAATACGGTAAACCAACAGATGAAGCTCTTGTAAAAGAATAGTTATTAGTTTTTGGTTAGAATTTTAAATTAATAGCAACCGAGACCAATTGCCCAGAGTTGTCGCTGCCCGCTTTTGGTTTCGGTTTTTTCAAAAATAAATTGCCATGATAGTAGCAGAAAAAACCATATTTTATAAAGCAGTAGGTTCTGAAATTGAAATTTTCAATCAGATTAACCAATTGCAATTGCCTTTATTATTGAAAGGTCCAACAGGCTCTGGAAAGTCCCGTTTTATCGAATATATGGCGAATGAAGTTAACAAAACATTAGTTACCGTAAGTTGTCACGAAGAAACTTCAGCAACCGATTTAATTGGACGTTTCATCATCAAAGGAGCCGAAACCATTTGGATTGACGGACCTTTATCCATAGCCGTAAAAAACGGTTACATTTTATATTTAGATGAGGTTGCCGAAGCACGTCCAGATGTCATCGTAGCCATTCACTCTTTAACCGATCACAGAAGAGAACTTTTCATTGATAAATTAGGAGAAACCATCAAAGCGCATCCCGATTTTCTTTTGGTAGCTTCGTTTAATCCAGGATATCAAAAAGGATTCAAAGAATTGAAACCTTCTACTCGTCAACGATTTGTAGCACTTTCATTCGATTATCCAAATCCAAAAATAGAAGCCGAAATTTTAATTAATGAAACCGGAATTCAAGCCAATATCGCTCAAAAATTAGTAGCAATCGGAACAAAAATTAGAAATCTAACCGAATTAGGGCTAACCGAAACCGTTTCCACTCGATTATTAGTGGACGCCGCGAAACTTATCAATAATGGATTACCAAAACGATTAGCCGTTCACGTTGCGTTATGGGCTTAGAATTAGACGAAATTATCTATAAAAAAGTACTCAAGTACTTTAAAAATAAACGACTCAATGATGCCGAAATTCTGAGCCGTCAAATCAACTTATCTGATATTAAACCTCGATTGACTCTTTTTGCGAGAGCGATTTGTGGTGCGCCAATCGAAATTTTTCCAGCCGAACGCGAAGGCGGTTACAAAAACAAAAACTTCTTTCTTCCAATAAATTGTTCGCTTTTCCCAACAAAAGAAGAAAATCTGAAGTTCTATTTTTTCAGAACAGTGTATTTGAGTATTCAAAAACAACTGAATTTCAATTGGGATAACCAAGATAATTCACACGAACTTTCTTTGGAAAAAGCCTTTGAAACAGCGCCATTAGTTATTGGAAAAATGTTTGAAAATTATCCATCTATGCAAGAGTTTTATTATGATGCGGTGCCAAAATTACCGGTTAATAAAAAAGACCAATCCATTGATCATTCTTGGTTGTACGGAAAATGGATGAAAAATATACCCGAAATTGAAGCCGAAAGTGTATTGCAAAATTTCGATGACAATACTAAGAAAATAAAAAACAATGTCGTAGCCGAAACCACACTTCATGCGAAAGCCGTTGAAGAAATTGAATCACTCACTATCGACAAAAAACAACAAGAAGATTACGTATTAATGCACAGTTTCGAGAAAATAGAAACGGCAGAAGAATTCAACGGAAATTGGCGCGATTTTGATGGAAAAGACGATTTAAAAGACCATCAAGAAGCCTTGGAAGAAATGAACATGCGATTCACCGTGCGTGTTGATGATATGGTGCATTCTGTATATCAAGCGGATTTTGTTGAAAATACTTCCATTGCCGAAAGTGCTGAGGTCGATGAAAAAGGCTTTCATTTAAAATACGACGAGTGGGATTTTAAAAAACGAAATTACTTGACTAATTTCTGTAAAGTGTATCCAAAAACCCAACTCAAAACCCACGCGACTTATTATAAAAATACGATGGCGAAGTACAAAACCACTTTAAATGGTTTACGAAAAATGCTTACCAGCGTAAATAATAAAATGCAACAACAACGAAGACAATTACAAGGTGACGCTTTCGATTTAGACGCGTTAACCGATTTATATACTGATATTCATTCTGGAAAATCGCCAGACGAACGCATTTATTTATCTCAAAGAAAGAAAAACAAAGATCTTGCGATTTTAGTTTTGTTAGACATTAGTCTTTCAAGTGACGGTTATGCCGCAGGAAATCGTGTGATTGATGTAGAGAAAGAAGTTTCTATTTTATTTGGCGAAATTCTACATGAGTTCGACATCGATTTTGCGATTGACGGATTTTATTCCAAAACCAGAAATTTCACAACTTATCTCACTTTGAAAGATTTCAACGAAAGTTGGAACAAAGCCAAACACAAAATCGGAGCTGTTGAACCTAATGGCTACACCCGAATTGGTCCCGCTTTGCGTCACGCTGGTGCACGAATGGATCAATTGGATGCTAAAAATAAATGGATTATCGTGCTTTCCGATGGAAAACCAAACGATTACGATAAATACGAAGGACAACACGGTATTCAAGACATCAAACAAGCGTTGCGAGAATTGAATGAACGAAAAATCAATTCGTATGCCTTAGCCATTGAAGCGCAAGCCAAATATTATTTACCGCAAATGTTCGGTCAAAATCATTATCAAATATTAACGTCTCCTGAAGCTTTACTAAAATCATTGGTAAAACTTTATGAGAAAATCAAACATCAATAAAATGGCAACATCAGAAACACATACAAACGTGATTGAAGGACATCCCATTCATACTTATTTCGTAGAAACCGATTTGATTCATCAGTTATTGGAAGAATTAAATGCGATTAATCCAAAAGAAGAATTTCAGAAATTTTACAATGTTTTCAATCATTTAGCAACTGTTGAACGACGCTTTGAACGAAAAGAAAATCAGTTATTTCCGTTTTTAGAACAAAAAGGTTGGACAGGACCTTCTCGCAATATGTGGTCGTTTCATGATACGATTAGAGAAATGTTTCGCATTGTTAGAAAAAATTTGGAAGACCAAGATTTTACTTCTGCCAAGCACAATACCAATTTAATCTCTCAAAATTTATATCGATTACTAGAAGTAGAAGAAAACGTATTGTTTCCAAATGCTTTAGAAATGCTATCCGATGAAGATTGGATTAAAATGCGAAAAGGAGAAGACGAAATTGGTTGGATGTTATCAGAAGCACCACCAAAATTTCCAAAAGAATCCGAATACATTCATCCTTCTCAAGATACAGAACGCAGAACCGATGTAGTTTTCAACGAAAATGCAGCGCATTACGATGAAGGTTTCATGACAATTGAACAGGTAAATCTACTTTTTAAAACGTTACCCATCGATTTAACTTATGTTGATGAAAACGATAAAGTAATTTTCTATAATCGAGGAGAAGAACGTGTTTTCCCTAGAAGTGCCGGAATTATTGGTAGAGAAGTTCGTTTTTGTCATCCGCCAAAAAGTGTGGATACCGTTTTACAAATTTTAGAAGCATTTAGGAAAGGCGAACAAAACGAAGCTTCTTTTTGGATTAACTACAAAGAACGCCTGATTTACATTCGTTATTACGCAGTTCGTGATGCTCAAAAAAGATATAAAGGCGTAATCGAAATGTCGCAAGATATTACCGATATCAAACAAATTAATGGCGAAAAGCGATTATTAGAATGGAATAATTAATTGGGAAAGTTATGAGAGTTATAGGTACGATTTTATTCAGCATTTTTATCATCTTAATTTTTTCTTGTGAAACTGTCGAGCATCATCATGTTCCAAAAACAGCCAATGAAGCTTTGAAAGAATTGATGGAAGGAAACCAGCGCTATGTTAATAATGTACCGATGCATAATGATTTTATTGATGAAGCACACCATTCAGAAAAAGACCAACATCCGCATACTTTTGTGTTATCTTGTATTGATTCTCGTGTTCCACCTGAAATTGTTTTTGATCAAGGAATTGGAAATTTATTTGTTGCTCGCGTAGCTGGAAATATCGAAGATGATAATATTCTAGGAAGTATGGAATATGCTGTTAAAGTAAAAGGAACAAAATTGTTGGTTGTGTTAGGACATTCCAATTGTGGTGCGGTTCAAGGTGCAATTGATAATGTGAATTTGGGACATTTAACCCAATTAACCAATCAAATCAAAGTGGCATTTAGTCATCACAGAACGTATCCATTACCCGAGCATTTATCAGATGAAACAGGTCGATTGAACGTGCTATCCACCATAGATCACATTCTCTCTTCAAGCAAAATTATTAGAGAGTTGGTCCATCAAAAGAAAATAAAAATAGTAGGAACATTTTACGATTTACACACAGGTAAAGTTGAATTATTACAATCATGAACAATACAAAATCAATATATTATCCGCCTGGAGGCATTTTAATTTGGATCATCATTTATTTGGAACTCATCACTTTCGGAATGGCGATTTTAGCATTAGCCTTTTACGGTTCGGAAGAACGTGAATTATTTCACAATAGTAGTTTAAAACTGAATAAAACAATTGGAACAATAAACACGATTTTGTTGTTAACAAGTGGCTTTTTTGTAGCCAAAGGAATCCATTTTTTTAAAGCTGCTAACATCAAAAAGACATTGTTTTATTTCAATTATGCAATGGTTGGAGGTCTTGGATTTTTAGTTTTAAAATCATTCGAATATTACGAAAAATTAGAAGCCGGATTGCACATGGATTACAATTCTTTTTTTAGATTTTATTGGTTATTAACGGGTTTTCATTTTATACATGTTTTGGTGGGATTAGTAATTTTATTAGTAATTACATTTTCCATCAAGAAAAAACAAACCGAAGCATCCTTTGAAGACATCGAAGCAAGCGCCAGTTTTTGGCACATGTGCGATTTAATTTGGTTGCTTTTATTCCCAGTACTTTATTTACTTTTTTAAATGTAAGATTATGAAAGATACGATTTCTTCTACGTTTATTCTGTTGTTGGCACTGACTATAATTGCTGCTTTTTTAGCATTAAATGTAAGTGCAGAAATTATGGCAACAACGGTTGTGACTTTAGCTTTAATTAAGTTTTGGTTGGTAGCTTTTCAGTTTATGGAATTAAAAAAAGCGCATCCTTTTTGGAAATATTTGATTTTAGGTTTTGGTGGTTTAATGGGAATTATTTTAGTGATTTTACTTTAAATTCTTCTAATTTTCAAAGCATGATAATAATCATATATTAATCTGAAGGATTGTGTTTTATTTGTCACTATTTATTTTGGTAAGAGATAAATGGAATGCAAAAATTAACCAAGAAAACAATATGACTTTACAAAAAAACGTACACACTTTTCACATTCCTGTTATGGGATTGGCTTTCACTATTGATAGTCCGGTGCGAGTGGCACAATACGGAATTGATTCTGTAATCTCTATCATGGATGATGATTTGATTGAAAAAATGACCGCTTTTTATGCCGAAAAATTCAAACAACCTTATGAAGAAATCTCACAAAAAGTTGAAGATTTTAGGGCCAAAAGAATTACCAATTATTTGAATTTACTCGATACAGTTGTCACTCAAAAATTCGAAAGTTTCAAATCAGAATTGATTGAAAAAAGAACACAATTAGAAGATTTTATCGCCATTTTGCCAACAACTTCTAAATTGAAAATCAAATTAGAGCATTTAATCGATTCTGGAAAAAACAATATGATGGAATTGAAAACGATTCTCGACCATCATTTTACACCAGGAAGCATCGATGTAAATATCATGACAAAAATTGATAAAGATAATTTTAGTGATGACGAACAATTGCCTGTAATTTATAACGATGCACATGCAGCTTTAAGAGGTTTTGTAAACAGTACCACAAATTCATCCGTAGTTTTTTCTGCCGGAATGAATCCAAGATTGTACAGTTACATGGAAACTTTCGATGCTTTTTATCCAAATGCAAACGGACAATTTCAAAAGAAAATTATTTTGAAAGTAAGTGATTTCCGTTCAGCGATGATTCAAGGAAATTTTCTTGCTAAGAAAGGACTTTGGGTTTCTGAATATCGAATCGAATCAGGTTTAAATTGTGGTGGACACGCTTTTGCTACTGATGGGTTTTTATTAGGTCCAATTTTGGAAGAATTCAAAAACAAAAAAGACGAATTAATTCAATCTGCCTATTCGTTATTGACAAATGCTTTAGCATCAAAAAATAAAATAGTTCCAAACGAACCTCCTGTTTTAAAAATCACAGTTCAAGGTGGAGTAGGAACAGCGGAGGAACATCAGTTTTTATTAGACCATTATCAAGTAGATGCTGTGGGTTGGGGTTCACCATTTCTTTTAGTTCCAGAAGCTACTTCAGTTGATGCAGAAACTAGAAAATTATTAGCCGATGCTAAAGAAAAAGATTTGTATTTGAGTAACATTTCGCCGCTTGGAGTTCCGTTCAATACAATTAAAGGAATGACGAATGATTTCTTTAAAAGCCAACGCATCGCTTCGGGAAAAGCAGGAAGTTCTTGCCCCAAAAAATATCTAGCGTTAAGTAAAGAATATAAAAAAGAAGGCACTTGTACCGCTTCAAAAAAACATCAAGACAAGAAATTGGAAGAGTTAGAAGCAAAACGTGATGTCATTTCGTTCGAAACTTACACGAAAGAGTACAATTCAATCACAGAAAAATCATGTTTGTGTGTGGGATTAGCAAATGCAAGTCATATCGAATTAGGAATTCCAATCAAAGGTCAAGCGCAAGGTGTTGTGATTTGTCCTGGTCCGAATATGGCTTATTTTTCTAGAGAATTTTCATTGAAAGAGATGATTCAGCACATTTACGGCAAGAAAGAAATCGAAAATCATACCGATAGACCTAATATGTTTGTGAAAGAATTAGGTTTGTATGTTTCGTATTTGTCCAATCAAATAAATGAAGCTTTCGAGATAACTCCCCAACAAATCAAAAAATGGGAAATATTTAAAACGAATCTTTTAAATGGAATCGACTATTATAAATCGATTTTCCAAGAAAAGAATTCAAAAATTCAAAACGATATTTTACAATTGGAATTACAATTAAACAAATTAGAGTTTAATGCAATTTCTGTTTAAAATTTAATTGCTTAATAATGAGGGTTATTTAATTTTTATAAGTAGGTTTTTGCAAAAGGCTGTTTCCATTTTTTGGAAACAGCCTTTTTTGTTCAACAATTGTTAATAATAAAGATAAAAATATCCTTTTTTATGATTGTAATCATACTTTTAAAGCACTCAATTTCAGAAATTTGTAGTAATAATTTTAATATTAAAATATCATGAACAAATCAATTTTACTTGTTTTATCTCTTGCTTTAGCTGTAGCATGCGGTAAAAAAGAAGCATCTGCTGAGGATAATTATCAACCTGCTGGAGGTGAAGCAACAACAGAAGCAGCCGCTGATCCGGCTTCGTATGATCCAAAACGTGGCGAAGGAAAATACGACACTGTTGAATTAGGCGCAACATTAGACCAAGCAATGGCTTCTAAAGGGGAAGAAGTTGCTGGTGTAAAATGTACATCATGTCATAAAATGACTGATGAAAAATTAGTGGGTCCAGGTTGGAAAGGCGTAACTGAAAGAAGAACACCTCAATGGATTATGAACTTTATTACTAATCCAGATCCTATGATTGACAAAGATCCTGAAGTGCAAGCACAATTGGAAATTTGTTTGGTTCGTATGCCTAATCAAGGTATTTCAGACGATGAAGCTAGAGGAATTCTAGAGTATATGCGTAAAAATGACGGTGTAAAATAAACGTAAAAAAGGTATTGTGTTAAGTGAAAGTAATGCGATACCTTAATTTAACTACATATATCATGAAAAATAAATTTGTACAGGCAATTTTAGTAATTGCCTTGGGAAGTGCGTTTGTGACTTCTTGTAAGCCAAAAAGCTCAGGAGATGCTGTAAGTGGCGACGCTGCTGAGAAAGCGTATGTTGCACCAGGAAAATACGATGAGTTTTACAATTTCGTTTCAGGTGGTTTTAGTGGACAATTAAGTGTTTACGGATTACCAAGCGGACGTTTATTCAGAGTTATTCCTGTATTTTCGGTTGACCCAGAAAAAGGTTGGGGATACAGCGAAGAAACAAAACCAATGTTAAACACTTCTCACGGATTTGTGCCTTGGGACGATTTACACCACACCGAAATGTCTCAAACTAACGGTGAAGTTGACGGTCGTTGGGTTTTTGGGAATGCTAACAATACCCCACGTATTGCTAGAATTGATTTAAAAACATTTAAAACGGCTGAAATTATCGAGCTTCCAAACAGTGGAGGTAATCACTCTTCTCCATTCATTACTGAAAATACAGAATATGTGGTAGCGGGTACTCGTTTTAGTGTTCCTGCCGATTATTCTAATGGAGATGTTCCAATCAATACTTATAAAGAGAATTACAAAGGACATATCAGTTTTGTAAGTGTTGATAAAAAATCGGGAGAAATGGATTTGGCTTTCCAAATTGTAACTCCAGGTGTAAATTTTGACCTTTCGCATGCTGGTAAAGGAAAATCTCACGGATGGTTCTTTTTCTCTTGCTACAACACAGAACAAGCCAATACTTTGTTAGAGGTGAATGCTTCTCAAAAAGATAAAGACTTTATCATGGCAGTGAACTGGAAAAAAGCAGAAGAATATATCAAAGCTGGAAAAGGTAAAAAACAGAAAGTGAAATATGCGCACAACACTTGGGATGAGCATACACACTCTGCAAAATCTGTTATGAAAGATGAAGTAGTGGTTTTAGATGCTTCTGAATTAAAAGATATCTGTTACATGATTCCTTGTCCAAAATCACCTCACGGTTGTGATGTTGACCCAACAGGTGAATTCATCGTAGGTTCTGGTAAATTAGCAGCTTTAATTCCTGTATTTAGTTTTGATAAATTACAAGCCGCTATCAAAGGGAAAAAATTTGAAGGCGACTATGGAGGAATTCCAGTTGTGAAATACGAAGCAGCTTTACATGGTGAAGTTCAAAAACCAGGTTTAGGTCCATTACACACTGAATTTGACGGAAAAGGAAATGCTTATACAACTTTCTTCGTTTCTTCTGAAGTAGTGAAATGGGATATCAAAACGTTAAAAGTATTAGACCGTGTAGCTACTTATTACTCAGTAGGTCACTTATGTATTCCTGGTGGAGATAGTAAAAAACCATTTGGAAAATACTTAGTAGCGTACAACAAAATTACTAAAGACCGTTATTTAC
>NZ_JAKLJH010000032.1 GCF_023151265.1 Flavobacterium sp. | reverse complement strand
GAACATATCGATAAAAATGTTTCTACTTATGGAACGGCCGCTTTCTTTAACTTTGAGTTTTTCTATCAACCGGTAAATGGAAAATTTTATACCAAATTATGTCCAGCCCCTGTTACTCCAAAATTCTTAATCAAAGAAGAACATAGAAAGAAAAAACATGCTAAAGATTTACATTATCACAAGCAATCACACTCGTTGTTTTTTGGTTGGATTATTAGTCAGACGTTAGGGTTTTCCTCGGCTTTAAAACTGTTTTTGAATATTTTTAAACCTTCGATGTCGCCAGCTACAACAGCTTCATTTAAGCATTTGCATAAAAAATCGAAATTGGTTATTGAAAATAAAGATGCCAATCAAAGAGAAAATGATTTGCAAATTGGTTTTTCGGTAGAAGAAATGGCCAATAGAGTAGAAGGTTTGTTGAAAAGTATTGGTTTAGTTTCGAATTTTTCTCCAATAGTTTACGTTGTTGGTCACGGAGCAACGAGTATCAATAACACGCATTATGCAGGTTATGATTGTGGTGCTTGTTCTGGTAGACCAAGTTCGGTAAACGCAAAAGTAGCTTCGTTTGCAGCTAATCATCCAGAAGTTAGAGCCATTTTGAGACAAAGAGGAATTGATATTCCAACTTCAACACAATTTTTACCAGCTTTACATGATACGACTCGTGATGAAATTGCTTTTTATGATGAAGATACGTTGTCGGAGAATAATAAAATTTTGCACCAACAAAATGTAATCACATTCACAAAAGCTTTAGATAACAATGCAAAAGAGCGTTCAAGACGATTCGATACGATTGATACTTCGGACACTTTAGAAAAAGTTCACGAAAAAGTAAAACGTCGTTCTTTATCTTTATTTGAACCACGTCCCGAATTAAATCACGCTACGAATGCAATGTGCATTGTAGGAAGAAGAAGTTTGTCAAAACAATTATTCTTAGACCGACGTTCGTTTTTGAATTCGTATGATTATGAAGTTGATCCTTCTGGAGATTATTTAGCCATTATATTAGGAGCAGTTGCTCCTGTAGGTGGAGGGATCAATTTGGAATACTATTTCTCAAGGGTTGACAATCAAAAATTAGGAGCTGGTTCTAAATTACCTCATAACGTAATGGGATTAATTGGAGTTGCCAACGGAATCGATGGCGATTTACGTCCAGGTTTGCCAAGTCAAATGATTGAAGTTCATGACCCTGTTCGTTTGTTAGTTATTGCAGAACATTTCCCAGAAAAAGTAATATATGCAATTTCAAAAAATCCAGCTACTTACGAATGGTTTAAAAATGATTGGGTGAAATTAGTGGCAGTTCAACCTGAAACTAAAGAGCTTTTTGTTTTTGAAGACGAAAAGTTTGTTCCCTATCAACCTATTCAAACTGTGAATTTCATTAAAGATGAAATGCAGTTGGTTGAAACTACAAAAGAGAATCTTCCGGTAGGAATAATCACTAATACATTTTAAGTCATGAACGAGTTATTACAATATTTTATACTGTTACCGTTTTTAGGCTTTATCATTAGTTTGTTTTTGCCTGAATCTAAAGAAAAAGCCATCTCGTGGACAGCTTTTGGAACGGTTTTTTTACAATTAATAGGGTTAGTAGTTTTTATCATTTTTTGGATAATAAATGATGCTAAAGATTTAAATTTATTAGAATTATCGATATTAAAAACAGCTCATTATGAGTTTTTTATCGATTTTTATTTTGACCAAATTTCTGCTGTTTATTTGTTCATTGGAGCCTTATTAACTTCGATGATAACTACATATAGTCGCTATTACTTACATAGAGAAAAAGGATACAAACGTTTTTTTAATACGGTTTTGTTTTTCTTTTTCGGATATAACTTGGCTATTTTATCAGGAAACTTTGAAACTTTATTCATTGGTTGGGAAATCATTGGAATTTCTTCTTTCCTTTTAATTGCTTTTTATAGAGAACGTTATTTACCCGTTAAAAATGCTTTCAAAGTATTTTCTATTTACAGAATTGGCGATGTCGGATTGTTATTAGCCATGTGGGCAAGTCACCATTTATTTCATGAAAATATTACCTTCATGAAGTTGAATAATTATGAATTGGTCAACGAACATCTGCAAAATCATTCCATTATTGGAATATTCATTGCGCTTTGTTTGGCTTGTGCTGCTGCGGCAAAATCGGCTCAAATTCCGTTTTCGTCATGGTTGCCAAGAGCTATGGAAGGTCCAACACCTTCGAGCGCTATTTTCTATGGTTCCTTATCAGTACATTTAGGAGTTTTCTTAATGTTGAGAACGTTTCCGTTTTGGGAACATCAAACCACTATGCGAATTGCTATTGGATTAATGGGGTTAACTACAAGTTTGGCGGCTTCGGTTATGGCGAGAGTGCAATCTTCGGTGAAAAGTCAAGTAGCGTATAGTTCTATTTCTCAAATTGGAATAATATTTATTGAAATCGCATTAGGATTTGAAACTTTAGCCTTAATTCACTTCGCAGGAAATGCATTTTTGAGAACGTATCAATTATTAGTATCACCTTCTGTGGTGAGTTACTTAATTCGTGACCAATTTTACAATTTCAAGCCAAGAGAAAAAGCTATAGAAGATTCCTATCCAAAGAAAATCGAATACACACTTTACATTTTAGCTTTGAAAGAATTCAATTTGGAAGGATTTCTAAATATGGTGTTATGGAAACCATTGAAAATCATAGGTAAATCGCTAGATTTCTTGAATATTAAAGGAATTTATTTCTTCTTTATTCCAATTTATTTAATGGGATTCATCACGTATAAATTCAAGTTGCATTTGCCTTATCAGTTGACGAATATTCTTCCTGAACTGTTTGCTTTTATCGGATTAGTATTCGTATTCAAATCGTTTTCAGAACGAAGAAGTCCGTTTTTAGCATGGATTTTAATCGTAATGAATCATTTTTGGATAGCCTTAGCCATAGTGTTTAATGACAAAGTTAGTGTAAGTGAAATTACTTACTACTTAGCTGGAATTATTGTTGCCGGTATCATTGGTTACATAGCTTTATTGCAACTTCGAAAATTAGAAAGAAAAATTCTGATTAATCAGTATTTAGGACATGTTTACGAACATCCTAAGTTTGCTTTCTTTTTCTTGTTAGCGACACTTGGAATTACAGGTTTTCCAATTACAACGACTTTCATCGGCGAGGATTTGATTTTTAGCCATATTGATAGCAATCAACTTTTCTTAGCCTTTTTTGTGGCATCAAGTTTTGTGGTTTCAGGTATTGCTGGAATTAGAATTTATGCTCGTCTTTTCTTAGGTCCTCATGTTAAAACGTATCATGAGTTACCTTACAAATCATCTTAATTTATTCGAAAATATATGAACGCAAATATAAAAAAATACATTCCTGCTGATGGTTTAGCAGGTTTAAAAGAAAATTTTAAAACCGATGCTATTTCTGGTTTCATCGTGTTTTTATTGGCATTGCCATTAAGTTTAGGAATCGCAAAGGCTTCTGATTTTCCACCAATTATGGGATTAATCACGGCTATTATTGGAGGTTTAGTAGTTTCATTTTTCATGGGTTCTCGCTTAACTATTAAAGGACCAGCAGCTGGTTTAATCGTAATTGTTGCAGGAGCAGTGGCAGAATTTGGTCAAGGAAACAACGAATTAGGCTGGAAATTAGCGCTTGGAGCAATGGTTGTTGCTGGAGTAATTCAAATTCTTTTCGGAGTTTTAAAATTGGGTAAATTAGCCGATTTTTTCCCGCTTTCTACTATTCACGGAATGTTAGCAGCTATTGGAATTATCATTATAGCGAAACAAATTCCAGTTTTATTGAATGATAATCCCGCTTTAGCAAAAGGAATGGGACCAATAGAATTACTATTGAATATACCAAAATTCATAATCAATTTAGATGCAAAAGCTTCGATTATTGGAGTTGTGAGTTTGGCAATTATGTTGGGTTGGCCTTACATCAAAAATAAATCGATTAAAATGATTCCGGCTCCTTTGGTTGTGTTGTTATTTGCTATTCCATGTGAATTATTTATGGATTTTACACATACAGAACCACCTTATGCTTTAGTTAAAATTGGAAACTTGGTAGATAATATAAATTGGAATGTAGATTTTTCAGGAATTAGTCAAACAGGATTGTTCATTAAATATGTGATTATGTTTGCTTTGGTTGGTACTTTAGAATCGTTGTTAACTGTAAAAGCCATCGATTTATTAGATCCTTTCAAAAGAAAATCCAACACAAATAAAGATTTAATTGCAGTTGGAATTGGAAATACTTTAGCAGCAATTTTAGGAGGTTTACCAATGATTTCTGAAGTTGCTCGTTCATCATCAAATGTAAATAACGGAGCAAAAACGCGTTGGGCTAACTTCTTTCACGGATTTTTCATCTTAGTTTTTGTATTGTTAGCAGCTCCTTTGTTAGAGATGATTCCAAATGCAGCACTTGCAGCCATGTTGATTAGTGTGGGAATTAAATTAGCGCATCCAAAAGAATTTATTCACATGCTACACATTGGAAAAGAGCAATTATTTATTTTCACAGTAACGGTTTTGGTAACTTTATTCGAAGATTTATTATTGGGAATTTTTGCTGGGATGTTAGTAAAAATGATCATTCATGTGGTAAATGGAACTCCAATTTCTTCATTTTTTAAAGCCCCAACGATAGTTTCGTTTGTAAATAACGAATACAAAGTTGAGATTAGCAAAGCTGCTATTTTTTCGAATTATTTGGGTATCAAAAGAAAATTAGAAGAAATTCCACCAGGATATCAAGTGCGTATTTGTTTGAAAAAAACCAAGTTGGTTGACCATTCTGTAATGGAAAATTTAGAGCATTTCAAACATGATTATGAAGCTAATGAAGACGGTGGGACGGTTACAATTATTGGTTTAGAAAATCATAAAGCCTTATCTTCGCATCCTAAAGCATCTAGAAAAAATCTAATCGTTCAATAAGTATGAAACATATAAAAATACGCTTGCTATTCTTAGTTGGAATAGCGAGCTTTCTTGCTGTGAATACTACTTTCGCACAAGTAAAAGAAAGTAACAACGATATTTGGTTGCACTATTTTGGAAAGAATATGATTACGGAAAAGTTCTCCTTTTCATTTGAAGCCACAATGCGATATGCCAATGGATTTTCTGAAAAACAACAATATTTTATTCGTCCATCAGTGGATTACCAATTTTCTAAGAAATTTATGGGAAGTGTTGGATTTAGCCATTACAATACCTATTCCTACGGAAATCCAGCAATGAATAAAATTAGTATTCCTGAAAATCATTTTTGGATTCAAGGAACGTTTGTACATAATAGTGGACAATTAAAAATCACACATCGATTACGAGATGAATTTCGATATGTTGGAATAGTAAAAGCACAATCGAATGGCGATTTAGAAATAGATCATTACGATTATAGAAATCGAATGCGTTATATGTTATTATTCAATTATCCTTTGATAAAAAAAGAAGACGCAACAAAGTTGTTTGCTTTGTTTGGCGATGAGGTTTTTGTGAATTTAGGTTCGAATGCAGGAAAAACGTTTCTAAATCAGAACCGATTGATAGGTGGAGTTGGTTATAATTTCGATAAAAATCATCAAATTCAATTAAGTTATATTCATCAAAATATTTGGAATTATACCAATACATTTCAGGAAAGTAATCCCACAGTTCGTTTAACTTATGTTACCAATTTTGATTGGAGAAAATAAAAACAAAACCCCGATTTGAAATTTCAAATCGGGGTTTTTATTACTTCGTACTTTAAACTTTGAATTACATCATTCCAGGCATTCCTCCGCCCATTGGCATTGCAGGACTGTCTTCTTTGATATCGATTAAAGCACATTCGGTGGTTAAAATCATCCCAGCAACAGAAGCTGCGTTTTCTAAAGCTACACGAGTTACTTTCTTAGGGTCGATAATTCCAGCGGCTAACATTTGAACGTATTCTCCTGTTTTAGCATTAAATCCGAAATCATTTGTTCCTTCTGTAACTTTTGCAATTACTACCGAACCTTCACCACCAGCATTTTCAACAATAGTTCTTAAAGGTGCTTCAACTGCTTTGTTAATGATTTGAATTCCTGTTGCTTCGTCTGCATTTTCTGCTTTTAAGTTTACTAATGCAGCTTTTGCTCTTACTAAAGCAACACCACCTCCAGCAACAATTCCTTCTTCAACCGCAGCACGAGTTGCATGTAAAGCATCATCAACGCGGTCTTTTTTCTCTTTCATTTCTACTTCAGAAGCTGCTCCAACATATAAAACGGCAACACCACCAGCTAATTTAGCTAAACGCTCTTGTAGTTTTTCTCTATCGTAATCAGAAGTTGTAGTTTCGATTTGAGATTTAATTTGGTTTACTCTTGCTTTGATGTTTTCAGCATCTCCAGAACCGTTTACAATTGTTGTATTATCTTTGTCAATTGTAATGTTTTCAGCTGTTCCTAACATATCTAAAGTAGCGTTTTCTAATGAATATCCGCTTTCTTCAGCAATTACAGTTCCTCCAGTTAAGATTGCAATATCTTCTAACATAGCTTTTCTTCTGTCTCCAAAACCTGGAGCTTTAACAGCCGCTATTTTTAATCCACCACGTAATTTGTTTACTACTAAAGTTGCTAATGCTTGTCCGTCAACATCTTCAGCAATAATTAATAATGGTCTTCCAGATTGTGCTACCGGTTCTAAAACTGGCAATAACTCTTGTAAGTTAGAGATTTTTTTATCGTATAATAAAACGTATGGATTGCTTAATTCAGCCACCATTTTATCAGCATCCGTTACAAAGTAAGGAGATAAATAACCTCTGTCGAATTGCATTCCTTCAACCACATCTACATAAGTATCTGTTCCTTTTGCTTCTTCTACCGTGATAACACCTTCTTTTCCAACTTTTGAAAAAGCTACTGCGATTAAATCACCAATAGTTTCATCATTATTTGCTGAAATAGAAGCTACTTGTTTGATTTTTTCAGACGAGTCACCAACAGCTACAGATTGTTTTCCTAATTCCGAAACAATAGTTTCTACTGCTTTGTCAATTCCTCTTTTTAAATCCATTGGATTTGCTCCTGCGGCAACGTTTTTCAAACCTTCTTTAACGATTGCTTGAGCTAAAACGGTTGCAGTAGTTGTTCCGTCACCAGCTAAATCATTGGTTTTAGAAGCTACTTCTTTTACCATTTGAGCGCCCATATTTTCTAATGGATCTTGTAATTCGATTTCTTTTGCAACAGAAACACCATCTTTAGTTACCGTTGGTCCACCAAATGATTTTGAAATAATTACATTTCTTCCTTTTGGACCTAAAGTTACTTTTACTGCATTTGCTAATGCGTCAATACCACGTTTTAAACCATCGCGTGCTTCAATGTCGAATTTTATATCTTTTGCCATTTTAATTTTTTGTTTAAATGTTTAACGTTTAAATGTTTAAAAGTTGCTGTTTAATCTATGATTAAAGAATTGCGTAAATTTCGTCTTCTCTCATAATTAGGTAATCTTTACCTTCATATTTGAATTCTGTTCCTGAATATTTACCGTATAAAACGGTATCTCCAACTTTTACAGACATGGTGTAATCTTTTTTGCCATTTCCCACGGCTACTACAGTACCTTTTTGTGGTTTTTCTTTTGCAGTGTCTGGAATAATAATTCCTGAAGCTGTTGTAGTTTCTGCTGCTAATGGAGCAATTACTACACGATCTGAAATAGGTTTAATGTTTAATGACATAATTGTATATATTTTGTTTATTAAAATTAATTTGTGCTTGTTGTTTTTCAGAAATTGTGCCAAAGCAATTTTCTGACAATTTTTCGGTAAAAAAAATGCCAGCACTGACATGCTGGCATTTTATCTATTTTGTCAATTCTTATTTTGTAGAATCTGTTGCAACTGGTGCTGGTGTAGCAGCAGGAGTAGCTTGTTTTGTAGCTTCTGGTGTAGTTGGAACTGTAGTTGTAGGAACTGCTGTGTCATCATTACCTAAAACTTTAGAACCAGATGCAGCGCCATTAAAACTCAAACTAGAAAGTAAAATTAAAGCAATTAAAATTCCTCCTAATGTCCAAGTACTTTTATCTAAGAAATCAGTTGTTTTTTGAACTCCACCTAATTGTTGAGAACCACCAAATGAAGAAGATAAACCTCCACCTTTAGGGTTTTGAACCATAATAGCTAAGATTAATAAAAAACAAACAATTGTTATCGCAATTAAAAAACCTGTGAATCCCATAATTAATTATTATTTTGTTGTAAATTTTTGATTTCATTTATTCGGTCTGCAAAGAAACTACTTTTTTCTGGATATTTCAAAATTAATATTTCATAAGCTTGAATCGCTTTTGTATATTTTTTTTGTTCCAAATATACTTTGGCTAATGTTTCGGTCATTAGATGCGTTGGCTCTTCAACGCTTTTGCTAATATTTGCAGGTGGTTTGGTTGTTTCTTTTACTGGAGCAATTTTTGGATTTGCTTCAATAAATTTATCAATGATGTCTAATTTTTTTTGCTTTTCAGGGTCGTTTGAAGTGTTTTTTTCTTCAATTTCACGTTCAATTGGAGCAAATTTTGTCAATTGTAACCATTCTTGGAACGAATGTCTTTCTGAAGGAGTAAAAGGTAGTGGTTTACCTATTTCTAGTTTTTCTTCTGAAGTTGGTTCTGTTATTTCTGTTTCTTCTGGAATTGCTGTAGTTTCAATTTCTGGCAATACAATTATTTCTTCCATGTGATGCACTTCAATATCTAATAGCGATTTTTGAATTTCATCTATCTTTTCTTGTTGGATTGCTGTGAAATTATCTGAAGTAATAAATTCAAATAAAATCGTTCGATCTGTTGTGTAAGCGGCTGTTTTTTTTAATTCATAATTGTATCTAAAACTTTCCTGATTGTACAATCCTTTTAAATGTAAAGCTCGTGCTGCCTGAAAATAAGGAAACTGCAAAACTACATTCTCTAAAGCAATGGTTTGCTTTTCGTTTATAGTTTCGGGCTTATTTAAAAGATATATTAAATCGGATATGTTCAAAATTTACAAATTAGTTACCATTTTGCTAATGATTCGTTGAAAACATCTTGTGTTATTCGTTCAAAAATTACATCT
Source organism: Flavobacterium sp. (assembly GCF_023151265.1). GTDB lineage: Bacteria > Bacteroidota > Bacteroidia > Flavobacteriales > Flavobacteriaceae > Flavobacterium. The sequence continues at coordinate 9,379 of NZ_JAKLJH010000032.1, read as the reverse complement.
AATGCTGTTGTTAATTGCGAACCTACTAATTGTTGATTGGCGTCAAAATCATAGAAGAATGAAAAACGTTTTTCAAAATTATCGTCTTCTTTATTTCGATTTGTAAATCGAACCATTACTGTTACTGTCAATCTATTTTGTGCTGCTCTTTGATCTGCAGTTGCTGTCATAGGTGTTATACGATAATCTACAATTTCTCCTTCGTAAAGCAATTCGCCACCTTGAGAAACTAAATTTAGATTGGTTTGACTTTGAATAATGTCTTGCAATTCTAAAGTAAAAGTTCTTTCAATTCCAGGCTCTACCAATGGTGCATTGTTTTGAAAGTAGTTTACTTGAAAAGTTTTAGCATCTATAGGTTGAGTTCCTGTGAAATTATAAACGCCACAACCATTTAATAGAAAGGAAAAAGTTATAGTTATTGCTATGATGAAATATCTCATTATAAATCGTATTGTTTTATTTTTCTATAAAGTGTTCGTTCCGAAATTCCTAATTCATCTGCCGCAGCTTTTCGTTTTCCTTTGTTTCGGTCTAACGATTTTTTGATTAATTCAATTTCTTTGGCTTCTAAGCTTAAAGTTTCTTCTTCATCAACGGTTTCGGCGAATAAATAATTTTCATCGTCATCATCTTCAAATTCTTCTTGAATCAGATTGTTTTGATTTGGAAGCATTTCTACTCTTGGTTCTTCTTCAAAAATAGCATTTTCTTCGGGTTTACCGTAAATTTTCTGAATTAATCCTTTATTAGCTTCTTGAACTTTTGAACTTCCGTTTTGCATTAATTCCATCGTAAGCTTTTTCAAATCGTTCAAATCACTCTTCATATCAAAAAGGACTTTATACAAAATTTCTCTTTCGTTACTAAAATCACTTTCCGATTTTTTAGTTCCAATTACCGAAGGTAAGTTCGGATTTTCTATTGGCAAATAGGAGAGAAGCGTTTGCGATGAAATCTCGCGTTTGGTTTCCAAAACCGAAATTTGTTCGGCTACATTTCGCAATTGACGAATGTTTCCGCTCCAGCGATATTTTAAAAGAATTTCAACTGCACTGTCGTCTAATTTGATGGCAGGCATTTTATATTTGTGAGCAAAATCAGAAGCAAATTTTCTAAATAACAAATGAATGTCGTCTTTACGTTCACGAAGTGGTGGCAACATGATGTCAACCGTACTCAATCGATAAAATAAATCCTCACGAAATTTGCCTTTTTCAATGGCATCAAACATATTCACATTCGTAGCCGCAACGATTCTAACATTGGTTTTTTGCACTTGCGATGAACCTACTTTGATAAATTCGCCATTTTCCAAAACACGTAATAAACGCACTTGAGTAGTTAAAGGTAATTCCCCAACTTCATCTAAAAATATAGTTCCGCCATCAGCTACCTCAAAATACCCTTCACGAGTATTAGTTGCTCCAGTAAACGAACCTTTTTCATGCCCGAAAAGTTCACTATCAATAGTTCCTTCTGGAATAGCACCACAGTTTACGGCGATATATTTTCCATGTTTTCTATGCGAAAGCGCGTGAATGATTTTCGGAATACTTTCTTTTCCAACACCACTTTCACCTGTTACCAATACCGAAATATCCGTTGGAGCTACCTGAATGGCTTTCTCCACGGCACGATTGAGTTTTGGGTCATTCCCAATAATTTCAAATCGTTGTTTTATAGCTTGTACTGATTCCATATATTTTGTTTCAGGTTTCAAGTTTCAGGTTTAGAAAGTTAACTTGAAACTTTCAAACTTGAAACTTGAAACAAAAAAATTAATTCATTATTTCAGAATAACCAACCGCTTCTCCAATTAAAGTTGCAGCGGTACAATCTGTGATTTTTACCATTACGAATTCGCCTACTTTGTAATTTTCTTTTGGGAAAACTACTACAGTATTTTGAGAATTTCTTCCGCTCCAGTGAGCATCGGAACGTTTTGATTCTTTCTCAATTAAAACTTCTACTTCTTGACCAATGAAACGTTGCGTTCTTTCTAAACCAATTCTTTGTTGTAAGTCGATGATTTCATTTAAACGTCTTTTCTTCACTTCTTCTGGAACGTCGTCTTCCATTTTTCTGGCAGCTAAAGTTCCTGGGCGTTCTGAATAGGCAAACATAAATCCGAAATCATATTTTACATATTCCATCAAACTTAATGTATCTTGATGATCTTCTTCTGTTTCTGTTGGGAAACCAGCAATCATATCTTGTGATAATGAAATATCTGGAATAATTGCATATATTTTGTCAATCAATGCGATGTATTCTTCACGCGTGTGTTGACGATTCATTTCTTGTAAAATTCGAGTACTTCCACTTTGGACAGGTAAGTGAATGTAGTTGCAAATGTTGTGGTGTTTCGCCATAGTTTCAATTACTTCCACATGCATGTCTTGCGGATTCGAAGTCGAGAATCTAAAACGCATTTTTGGAAACAACGTAGCACATTTATCTAACAATTGAGCAAAATCAACCGAAGTCGCTTTTTGCATTTCGGTTGCTTTGTCGAAATCTTTTTTCAAACCTCCTCCATACCAAAGGTAACTGTCTACGTTTTGTCCTAATAAAGTAACTTCTTTGAAACCTCTATCGTATAAATCTTGAATTTCGTCAATAATACTTTGTGGTTCACGACTACGCTCACGACCGCGTGTAAAAGGAACAACGCAAAACGTACACATATTATCGCAACCTCTTGTAATAGATACAAAAGCATTAACGCCATTGCTATTCAAACGAACAGGTGAAATATCACCATACGTTTCTTCTTTTGAAAGAATTACGTTGATAGCATCTCTTCCTTCTTCAACTTCGGCTAATAAATTTGGTAAATCTTTGTAAGCATCAGGTCCAACGACCATGTCTACAATTTTTTCTTCCTCTAAAAACTGACTTTTCAAACGTTCGGCCATACAACCTAAAACCCCAACTTTCATTGAAGGGTTGATTTTTTTAACCGCATTGTATTTTTCTAAACGCTTACGAATGGTTTGCTCCGCTTTATCGCGAATAGAACAAGTGTTTACTAAAACCAAATCAGCATCTTCTAGATTTTGAGTGGTATTATATCCGTTTTCATAAAGAATAGACGCCACAATTTCGCTGTCCGAAAAATTCATTTGGCAACCATAACTCTCTATAAAAAGTTTTTTTGTATTTCCTTCTTTTTGGTCAAGTACTAAACTTTGACCTTGTTTGTTTTCATCAATTACCTTTTCCATATCAAAGATTTCCATTAATCATTCCGAAGTTTCGGAACGCAAAGATAATACTAAATTATAAAATCTGACAAGATGGCAGAAAAGGTTTAACATGAAATTTTAAATTATTTTTTTCTCTATTTCTAAGTAGCCGTTTTTCGTGGATTTTATACCTATATATATAGGAGTAATTTGACTGATATTTTGGTTAATTATAGGTAAAAAAATACTCGGGATGTTAAAATTTAAAAAAAACCTATACTTTTGCCGAACAAACAAAAAGTGAAATGGCAAAGAATTTAGTAATCGTTGAGTCACCTGCAAAAGCAAAAACCATCGAGAAATTTCTAGGAAGTGAGTATCAAGTAGAGTCGAGTTATGGACATATTGCCGACTTGCCTTCGAGAGAAATAGGAGTAGATGTAGAAAATGGTTTTAAACCGAAATATGAAGTTTCGGCCGATAAAAAAGCATTGGTGACCAAATTAAAAGGATTAGCTAAAAATGCCGAAATGGTTTGGTTGGCTTCCGATGAGGACCGTGAGGGAGAAGCAATTTCTTGGCACTTATCTGAAGAATTAAAATTAAAGCCAGAAAAAACAAAACGTATCGTTTTTCACGAAATCACGAAAACGGCTATTCAAAAAGCAATCGAAAATCCGAGAGGAATTGATTACAACTTAGTAAATGCACAACAAGCGCGTAGAGTTTTAGATAGATTAGTAGGTTACGAATTATCGCCAGTACTTTGGAAAAAAGTTAAAGGAGGACTATCTGCAGGTCGTGTACAATCAGTTTCCGTTCGTTTGATTGTAGAGCGTGAAAGAGAAATTCAAGATTTCAAACCAGAAGCGTCTTACAGCATTACAGCAGAATTCACAAATGAAGCTGGAAAAACATTTAAAGCAAAATTACCTAAGAACTTCGCAACTAAAAAAGAAGCAGAAGATTTCTTAGCTAAAAATATTGGTTCGTCTTACAAAGTAGGGGATTTAGAAACCAAACCAACAAAAAAATCACCAGCAGCACCTTTTACTACTTCAACGCTACAACAAGAAGCAGCTAGAAAATTGTATTTGCCTGTTGGGATTACCATGCAAATTGCACAACGTTTGTACGAAGCCGGACTTATTACTTATATGAGAACGGATAGTGTGAATCTTTCGCAAGAAGCAATGGCGGCAGCTCAAGCCGAAATTACGAGTTACTACGGAAAAGAGTTTTCAAAACCAAGAAATTTCAATACCAAATCAAAAGGAGCACAAGAGGCACACGAAGCCATTCGTCCAACAGATATGTCAAGACATACAGTGGATATTGATAGAGATCAAGCGCGTTTGTATGATTTAATTTGGAAAAGAACATTGGCTTCACAAATGAGCGATGCGGAATTAGAAAGAACCAATGTAAAAATCGAAGCAAGCAATCATTCGGAAACCTTTACAGCAACTGGAGAAGTTATCAAATTTGAAGGTTTCTTAAAAGTGTATTTAGAAGGACATGATGATGACGAAGAGGAACAAGAAGGAATGTTGCCAGCTTTAAAAGTAAACGAAAAACTTACGAATAATTATATCACGGCAACAGAGCGTTTTTCGCGTCCACCAAGTCGTTATACTGAAGCTTCTTTGGTGAAGAAATTGGAGGAATTAGGAATTGGTCGTCCTTCAACGTATGCGCCAACTATTTCAACAATTATTGCTAGAACGTATGTAGAAAAAGGAAGTTTCGAAGGTCAAGAAAGAAAATATACGCAAATCGTTTTAAAAAATAGCGAAGTAAAAGCGCAAGTTTTAACTGAAAATGTTGGTTCAGATAAAGGAAAGTTAGTTCCAACCGATATCGGAATTATCGTGAATGATTTCTTAGTAAAAAACTTCAACACGATTTTAGATTACAATTTCACAGCAAAAGTGGAGCAAGATTTCGACGAAATTGCAGAAGGAAAAGTGGATTGGGCGAAAATGATGAACGATTTCTACAAACACTTTCATCCAAATGTAGTCGATGTAGAGAAAAATGCAGATAGAGAAAGTGGTGAAAGAATCTTAGGAGTACATCCGGTTTCAGGAAAACAAGTTTCGGTTCGTTTAGGAAAATATGGAGCAATGGCTCAAATTGGTGATATTGATGATGAAAACAAGCAATTCGCTAGTTTGCGTCAAGACCAAAATATTGGAAATATCACTTTGGAAGAAGTATTGAACTTATTTTTACTTCCAAAACAACTAGGTACATATAAAGGAGAAGAAATCGAAGTAAATAATGGTCGTTTTGGGCCTTATGTTCGTTTTGGTTCTCAATTTATTTCGTTGCCGAAAGGAGTAGATCCAATGGATGTTACTATGGAAACGGCTCAAGGTTTGATTGATGAGAAAGTGCAAGCGGATGCGCCAATTGGAACTTATGATGGATTGCCAATTCAAAAAGGTGTTGGTCGTTTTGGACCTTTCATTAAATGGAATGGAATGTTTATTAATGTAAATAAGAAATACAACTTCGATAATTTATCGCAATCAGATTTGAACGAGTTAATCGAAGAAAAACAACAAAAAGATATTGATAAAGTACTTCACGATTGGAAAGAAGAAGGTATCAAGGTAGAAAAAGCACGTTGGGGTCGTTCTGTAATTACCAAAGGTAAAATCAAAATTGAATTGAGTAAAGATGTTGATGCTTCAAAGTTAACATTGGCTCAAGTTCAAGAAATGATAGAAAAGAAAACGCCAGCTAAAAAGACGGCGACAAAAAAAGCACCAGCTAAGAAAACAACCGCAAAAAAGAAATAATCAATGGTTTTTGATTTTTTACAACCTATTTCAAGTTCGGTAGAGGAATATATCTCTAAGTTATCCAATCAAACATTGGGAAAAAAAGTAGTGTTTCATACACAGACCGATTTTCCTGTTTTAGATAATGTTGCTATAGCAATTTTTACAGTAAATGAGTTTAGAGGAAATGCAAAAGACAATGATGATTTTTCTTTCGATAATTTTAGAAAGCAATTTTACAGTCTTTTTCCTGGAAATTGGAATGCTTCCATTGTAGATTTAGGGTCAATTGAGTCAGGTGCTAGTATTGAAGACACCTATTTTGTTGTAAAAAGTTTGATTGCTGAGTTAATTAAGAAAAGAATTATACCAGTTGTTATAGGTGGAAGTCAAGATTTAACTTATCCAATGTATCGTGGTTATGATAATTTAGATCAAATGGTAAATTTGGTTTCTGTAGACAATCAATTTGATTTTTCTAAAGAGTATAAATTGGATTCGGAGTCTTATTTGTCGAAAATTATAGTAGAAGAGCCTAATAATCTTTTTAATTTCAGTAACTTAGGGTTTCAAACGTATTTTAATTCGCAAGAAGAAATCGATTTAATCGAGAAATTATATTTTGAAGCCTATCGTTTAGGAGAAGTTTCAAATAATATTGCAGTGGCAGAACCCGTTTTTAGAGATGCTGATTTAGTTAGTATTGACATGAATTCGGTTCAATCGTCTTATTCTGGCAATTTTGATGTTTTTAATCCTAACGGATTTACAGGAAAAGAAATTTGCGCTCTAACGCGTTATGCTGGAATTAGTGATAAAGTAACTTCGTTTGGAATTTTTAATTTTAATCCAAATGGAAATGAAGTTGTGTTAACAGCTCAAATGCTGTGGTATTTTATTGAAGGATTTTGTTTTCGTTCAAATGAGTATCCATTTGGTACAAAAGAGAACTATATAAAGTATATTGTTCCTATAGAAGATGAAGAATTAATCTTTTACAAGAGCAATAAAACCGCAAGATGGTGGATTGAAATACCGTTTTTAACAAATGTTAACAATAAATTAAAAAGAAATACGTTATTACCTTGCACACATGAAGATTATTTAGCAGCTTGCGAGCAGGAAATTCCAGAAAGATGGTGGAAAGCCCAAAGGAGGAATATTTTGTAAAAGTCGTTATTTTTCAAAGTGTTAAAGCATTGTTAAAACAGGTGTAATGCTAAAATTCAATATTTTTTGCACGTTTTTTAAAAAAATGTTGTTTTTTTCAAAATTATTGAATAGGTTTACGCCCTTAAATAGAAATTACATTTAACCCAAGTTTATATGAAGAAGTTTGTTGCATTTTCAGCAATTTTGTCATTATTTATCAGTTGTGGTAAAGGCGATAAAGGAGAATTAGTAGGAGTTAAAGGGAGAAAATGGCATCCCGAGAAACCTTACGGTATGACGTTAATCCCTGGAGGAGCTTTTATTATGGGTAAAGCCGATGATGATTTAGCTAACATTCAAGACGCGCCTACTAAAACAGTTACGGTTCGTTCATTCTATATGGATGAAACGGAGATTACTAATAGTGAGTACCGTCAGTTTGTTGAATGGGTAAAAGATTCAACTATCAGAACGCGCCTAGCTATTCTTGCTGATGAACAAGGTCAAAAGCCTGGTTCTGGTGGAGGGAAAGGTGGAAGTATTGGTGATTTTGCCTTTGCTGACGTTGATCCTGAAAAAATGACTCCGTACGATAAGTATATGTATGAAAATTATTACAGTGTTGGAACTGATGATGATATTTATGCTGGAAGAAAGTTAAATAAAAAAATCAAACTTATAAAAGAGCCTGGAAAATATCCTGATGAGCATTATGTGGAAGTAATGGATTCAATGTATTTGCCTGAGTCAGAATCATACAATGGTTTAAAAACTATTGATGCTTCTAAGTTAAAATTCAAGTACAACCAAGTTGATTTAAACAAGGCTGTTAAGAAAAAAGGACGTAAAAACTTCTATGAAGATGCACCACCTATTGAAATCTATCCTGATACAACTGCTTGGATAAAAGACTTTGCTTATTCTTATAATGAGCCAATGCATAATGATTATTTCTGGCATCAAGCTTATGGGGAATATCCTGTGGTAGGTGTTTCTTGGAATCAAGCTAAAGCATTTTGTGCTTGGAGAACAATGTATAAAAATGCATTTATTAAAAAGAAAAAAGGAAGAGATCAAGTAAATTCATTCCGTTTACCAACAGAAGCTGAATGGGAATATGCTGCAAGAGGTGGAATTGAAGGAGCTACTTATCCTTGGGGAGGTCCTTATGCTAAAAATGACAGAGGTTGTTTTATGGCTAACTTTAAACCTAACCGTGGAGATTATGCTGCTGATGGTGCTTTATACACTGTAGAAGCTAAATCATATGAGCCAAATGATTATAACTTATATAACATGGCAGGTAACGTTTCAGAGTGGACAGAGTCTTCTTACTATGCTGAAGCTTACGAATTCGTTTCTACAATGAATCCACATGTTGCTGATAAGAAAAACCAAAGAAAAGTTGTTCGTGGTGGTTCTTGGAAAGATGTTGCTTATTTCTTACAAGTTTCAACTCGTGATTATGAGTATGCTGATTCTGCAAGAAGTTATATCGGGTTCAGAACAGTTCAAGATTACATGGGTACAGCTGCAACTGGCAACAGACCTAAATAGTATTTAACCAATTTTATTATATAATTAACTTAACTAACTAAATTTTATTTATTATGGCAATTTTAAGCAAAAAAGTGATGGGATTCCTTTACGGAATGGGAGCGGCAGTAGTAATCGTTGGAGCATTATTCAAATTAATGCACTGGCCAGGGGCAGGACCAATGCTTGTAATCGGTTTATTAACTGAAGCTGCAATTTTCGCGTTATCAGCATTTGAACCAGTAGAGAATGAATTAGATTGGTCTTTAGTTTACCCTGAATTAGCAGGTGGTGAGGCTAAACCAAAAGATAAAAAAGAAAACCCAGCTGAAGCTCAAGGTTTATTATCTCAAAAATTAGATAATATGTTGAAAGAAGCTAAAATTGATGGTGAATTAATGGCAAGCTTAGGAAACAGTATTAAAAACTTCGAAGGTGCTGCTAAATCAATTTCTCCAACTGTTGATGCAATGGCTGGTCAAAAGAAATATGCTGAAGAAATGACTACAGCTGCAGCTCAAATGGAAGCTTTAAACAGTTTATATAAAGTACAATTAGAAAGTGCTGATAGAAATGCACAAGCAAACAAAGAGATTGCTGAAAATGCTGCTAAATTAAAAGAGCAAATGCAATCAATGACTTCAAACATTGCTTCTTTAAATGCAGTTTATGGAGGTATGTTATCTGCTATGAGTAACAGAGGATAATTAG